>NZ_CAXYJV010000036.1:0-140976 GCF_964277875.1 uncultured Comamonas sp. | reverse complement strand
CAGCTGCAGGAGTACGAGCAAACGTTGAGCGACCAGCGCAAAGCAGCTGCGGAAAAAGTGGAAATCCGCCACTACCTCTGCGACCACCTGGGAACGCCCAATGCCTTGATCCGGGAAGACAGCCGACTGGACTGGGCGGTGCAATTAGATGCCTGGGGCAATGTGCGGGTGGAACATAACCCGGATGACTTGTACCAGCCGATTCGGCTGCCTGGGCAGCATGTGGATGGGGATACGGGGCTTTATTACAACCGGCATCGGTATTATGTGGCGGATGCCGGAATCTATATCAACGAAGACCCGCTTGGCTTGAGTGGGGGTGTGAATTCTTATATTTATCCGAATTCCCCATTGACAAATATAGATCCAGTTGGACTGCGCACTATTGGGCCTGCAGCACCTGGAGCATATTATCCGAGGGGCCCGGCTCCAACCCCTTTGGCAAGAAGTAACCTTCCTCGAGCAGCAGCGTACGAGGCTGCTGCAAGCATGACTCAAACCCCTAACCCTGCATATCCAGGTGACCCATTGGATCTACCTTGTATCGAATGGGACTGCTCGGATAAGGATGCATTAACCTGCAAACCTAATGATATAAAGAAGCCGCATGATTTCATCCCTCCTGCCGTAACTACAGCCGATCCGCCTAAAGGGTGCAAATGTATAACTGCCGGCAGGGATCCAGCATTCCAGCTACCATTTGATCCAAAGTTGGATTCATATTCAAATGCTTATGACGTCAAAGATAACTGGAAAAAGGGTATTAGACTTCTCCGGAGGTAAAATGATTAAAAAAATATCTTTTTTATTAGGCTGCTTTATTATATTTTCTGCATTTGGACTTCCTGAAGGGGTAAATAATCAGGCGGGTCTAAAATCTCCGGTATTTAACTTTGTCTACTGGTTAATGATGCCTCTATTAAATCATTTCGGTAAATGCGCAGTGGTGTTGTTGGGTTGTGTTTTTATAATCATTTCAATTTCAATCAAAAATGCTAAGAACTAATGCCTGCAGATTTAATTAAATGGAACTACAATGCGAATTCGAAAAACATCGCGTGTCATAATTTTGCGTAGGTCCAAAGGCTCCAGAAAGAAACTGGGCAAGAGATGAGTGCTATTAATCGATGGAGAAGCTTTTCGTTTATTTTGGGTCTCTGTTGTATCAAATTGATATGCAGGGTAGTTGATCTAGGCATCACAATGACCTATGCTCGAGCTAGTAATGAAGATACGTTGCGGCAGTTAATCTTGCTACGGCAAGTGGTTGAGTATGAATGGATTGGATTAACTGAGGATGAGGTTTTATTGCGTCTAAATGTTTATATTGAGGTGCAAGCACCTCGTTTGATTGTTTTGAAAAAAGATTCTGAAAATCACTCCATTTACTTCGAGTCTTATAGGTTTAATTTTCTAATGGGAGACTTGTAAAGATAGAATAATTAGGCGTAGAAAATTGTATGGTGTAAAGCAATCAGTAGATTGGTGCTGAATCATTTAACTGTGAATGTTATGGCTAAAGATAAGTTATTCATTTATCCCGATAGGAGGTTTGCAGATGATGCTCAATTGGAATTGCGCAAATTGAAGGATATTGCCGTTCTGGTAAGGACTAAATTTGCGCGGTTTATTCTTGTCAGGGCGATTGACGGTTGCCGCGCTTGCTTAATGATGTTGATCGAGTCAGGTCAACAAAACAAGAATATTTCCAAATATCCATGATATTTCTTCCTAAGTTATGGTTTATTCATCTATTCGTGATCACATCTGGATATATTATGAATTATCATTTCGATGAGGATGGGGTGATCGTTATTTACACCCATCGCTAACTGATGAATTCTTCGGCGAAGTCATTTGGGTAATTCTGCGAATAGAGTATTTGATTTGCAGATGTTCTTCTGAGAATTATTTGAGATAGCTCGGCGCCATACCGTGATTTGGCTTTCGGTTGACCAGAAAACTAGCGCGGTGCAGCGTTGCCGTTAATTCTCAAGTTGTAAAGTGGCTCAGCATCTGGGTAATCAGCAGTGCACTAACCCGAAGAATTAAGTTCAACGGCGTTGGCAGCGGCTCTTTGCGTATCGACAAGGTCAATATCCAAGACCCGTGCACGGCTGCGTCAGCAGCTGGGCACTCTCGCAAAGGCATCGGCCAAGTGGTCGATCAGCGCCCGCACCGCCGGCAGCATGCCCCGGCGGGAGGCAAATACCGCGTGCACCGCCTCCTTGCGTGGCCCCCATTCGGGCAGCACCTTGACGAGGGTGCCTTTCTCCAGCTGCTCGTGCACCATGATCATCGGCAACTGCACGACACCCAGGCCGGCCATGGCCGCGCTGCGCAGCGCCACCATGTCGGTGGTGATCAGGCGCGGCGCATGGGTCACCTGGAGGCTGGGCAGGCTGTCGTGTTCGAGCTTCCACACAAACTGCTGCTCAGGCGAGCCCAGCCACAGGCTGGGCCATTGCGACAGATCGGCGGGGCTGCGCACCATGCCCTGGCGTGCGGTCAGGATGGGGCTGGCGACCAAATGCTGGGCATGCACCGACAGCATGCGCACCGACAGGTCGCTGTCTTCCAGCGGCATGGTGCGCACGCGGATCGCCAGGTCAAAGCCCTCGCCAATCACATCGACCGGGCGGTTGGTGGCATCGAGCTGTATCGTCACTTCGGGGTGCATGACCATGAAGTCGGTCAGCATGCGCTCGACCAGCTCATGGAGCAAGGTGATGGGGCAGCTCAGCCGCACAACGCCCCGTGGCTGCGACTGCACGGCTTCGATGCTCAGCTGCGCGGCCTCGGCCTCGACCAGCATGGCCTTGCAGTGCTGGTAGTAGGTCTGGCCCAGCTCGGTTACCGCAAACTTGCGCGTGGAGCGCAGCAGCAGGCGCACGCCCAGGCGCTCTTCCAGCAGTGCAATACGGCGGCTGAGCTTGGATTTGGGCATGCCCAGCGCACGCCCGGCGGGCGCAAAGCCGCCGTGGTCGACGACTTGGACGAAATAAAACAGGTCGTTGAGGTCGAATGGCTGCATGGTGCGCTTTGCTGGATGGTTTTTATCGTTCAAGAAATAGAACTATCAAGGCGAATTATGCCGTCTACCGCTTCCAGTGTTTCAACCCCACAATAACAGTACAGCCTTCCGACACCTAGCTCGGAGGCCAGACAGGAATCCCCATGAAAAACGTACTGCATGTCCAAGACGCACCCCGCCAGCACTGGGTTGGCGACGGCTTTCCTGTGCGTTCACTGTTTTCCTACCAAAGCCACGGCAAGGTGCTGAGCCCGTTTTTGCTGCTCGATTTTGCCGGCCCGGCCGACTTTGCGCCGGCCAGCGCACCGCGCGGGGTGGGCCAGCATCCGCACCGGGGCTTTGAGACGGTGACCATCGTCTATGACGGTGAGGTGGCACACCGGGACTCTACCGGCCAGGGCGGCGAGATCGGCCCTGGCGATGTGCAGTGGATGACCGCTGGCGCCGGCATCCTGCACGAGGAGTTCCATTCGCCTGCTTTTACCGCCAAAGGTGGCAAGCTGCGCATGCTGCAGCTTTGGGTCAACCTGCCTGCGAAAGACAAGGGCGCAGCCGCTGGCTACCAGGCCATCGTGCAATCGCAGATCCCTGCGGTGGCCTTGCCCGGTGGCGGCCAGGTACGGGTGATTGCCGGCGACTACCAAGGCCAGCAAGGCCCCGCCAGGACCTTTACGCCGATGCATGTCTGGGATGTGCGTCTGGTGGCCGGTGAAAAGTTGGAGCTGGATCTGCCCGAGGGCTGGAGCACCGCGCTGGCCATTGTGCAAGGCACCGTGCTGGTCAACGGCAACGATGTGGCGCGCGAGGCGCAGCTGGTGGTGATGGACCAGGAAGGCCGCAAGCTGAGCCTGGAGGCCAATGGCGATGTAGCCTTGCTGCTGATGAGTGGCGAGCCCATCGACGAGCCCATCGTCGGCTACGGCCCCTTTGTGATGAACAGCCAGCAGGAGATCGTGCAGGCAGTCAACGACTTCAACAGCGGCAAGTTTGGCAGCATGCAGGCTTGATCGGCCGGTTGGCGCTGCCTGGGCTGCGTTGAAGCCGCCATAAAAAATGGACACCTCGGTGTCCATTTTTCGTTGTTAGCTAAGAGTTTGGAGGCACTAGCACGGCCCAGCAAACCGAAGGTTTGCGATTGAGACGAGGCGCGAAGCCGCAGGCAGTACGAACGTACGACAAGGCTAGGCGCCCCCGGCAAAGCAACGACGTATCAAGGGTCGTGGTAGTGACTCTTACCAGTTGGCCTTCATGCGGTCGTATACCCAGTCGCCAAAGCGGCGGTGTGCCTGGGGCGTGTAGTTCACCAGGTCGGAGAACAGGTACTGGTCCACCTTGGACGCATCTGCCAACGTGTCACCGGTGCACAGCGACGAATTGATCTGGTTGACGCCAATGTTCAGGCCATTGGTGGCATCTGCAGTGGTACAGGCCGGCTCGGTGTAGTTGGTGAAGCTGTAGCTGCCGGGGTTGCCGGTCATCGAGTTGAAGTAGTACTGCACGTCGGCGTACAGCACTTGCGTGCCCGACAGGCCATACAAGGCGTTCAGCAGGCCGTTGTTGAAGGCGGTGGTAGCGGCTTCCAGCGTGTTGGATGGTTTGGGGTCGGCGCTGGGCTGCGCGTTGTCCAACGTGGTGGCCCACAGGGTGCGGCCCAGGTTGGGCGTGCCCACGGTCAGCACGCGGGGGGCGCCAGCGCTGTTGAGGCGGCGCACCTGCGCGGCCATCTGCTGGCCCGCAGTGGTCATGTCGGCCAGGTACTGGTCGCGGGTCTTGGTGCCGGCGGCGTATTCGTTGTAGCCGGCAATCACGTCGCTCATGCCGCCGCTCATCAGCACAAACTGCTTGCTGGAGAAGGTCGGGTTGGCAGCGAGGTAGCTGTCGATCTGGGCGGTGATGGAGGGGGCATTGGTCACGCCGGTGGCATCGGCCTGGGACACGCGGGCATTGCCATAGGCGTAGGCGGTGCCGCCGTCCTTGGCTGCAGTCAGCGTCAGGTCATAGCGGTAGGCGATTTCACGCGTCCAGTTGTTGTAGCTGCCGTTGCTGACCGAGTAGGGACGGCCATTGGGGTTTTGACCCAGGTCGGACATTGCATCGCCAAAGGTGACGATGCTGTCGGGACGAATCGAGTCCGCGGTTGAGCTAGATCCGCAGGCCGCCAGCATGGCCACCGAGGCACCAGCCACGGCGGTCAACACGGTACGGCGCATCCAATTTGCTGCCATGTGAGTTCTCCAGTAAGTAGAGCGTAGTGTAGCGAGGCTGATCCAGGCCACCAAGGTGATGAGGTAAAGAGAGGTAAAACGCCGTTCAGCCAGCCGCCGCAGCGCGTTGCAGACGGTCGCTGACGCCTTCCCAATCTGCCGAGTCCGGCGGGGTCTCGATCCAGATGAGCTTGGCGCCCCAGTCGTCAAAGTCGCGCAGCAGGCCAAACAGCTCGCGGGCGGCCGCCAGCGGTGCACCGGGCATGGGCTGCAGGCGCAGATGCCGGCTGTCGCTGCGCAGCGGGCTGCGGTGGTACACGGCGATATGCCGCGCATCCGCGCCCAGCACGTCGAGCGCCGACTGCAGCTGCTTGGCATCCATCAGCCTGACCTTGGCGCTGGGCGCGTAGTGCGCGAGCAAGGTGCCCGAGGCGCGTGGGGTGTCGGCCGTCAGCTCCTGCATCGACAGGGGGCGGGTGCCGCAGGCCCGTTCTATATCGTCGCGCGTGATGGCGCCGGGGCGCAGCAGCACGGGCACGCCACGCGTGCAGTCGACAATGGTCGACTCGATGCCGATGTCGCAGGCGCCGCCATCGAGTACCAGCAGACCATCGCCCAGCTCCGCCGCCACATGGGCGGCCGTGGTGGGGCTGACGCGCCCAAAGCGGTTGGCGCTGGGCGCCGAGACGCCCCAGACCGGTGGCTGGAGCTGCTGGCAGGCCCGCAGCACGGCTTGTGCCACCGGGTGCGAGGGGCAGCGCAGGCCCACGCTGTCCTGCCCCGCCGTCGAGGCCACGGCTGCACCGGGCAGGCGCGGCAGGATCAAGGTGAGCGGCCCGGGCCAGAACGCATCGATCAGTTGCTGGGCAAACACCGGCACGGCCTTGGCGTAGCGCTGCACACCGGCGGCATCGGCCACATGCACGATCAGCGGGTGATCGGCAGGCCGGCCCTTGGCGCTGAAGATCTGCGCCACGGCGGCATCGTTGTCGCTGTCGGCGGCCAGGCCGTAGACCGTCTCGGTCGGCAGGCCGATCAACTGCCCCGCCTGCAGCGCCAGGGCTGCGGCGCGCACCGAGGCATCGAGCTTTCCATCCAGAATCACGTGTGGTCCTCTTAGAACGCGGCAATGCCGAGGATGGCGGCGGCTTTCAGGGCCGTCTCGCGCACCTGCTCGGGCGTAGCGGCCGTGATGTTCAGGTGGCCCATCTTGCGGCCGCGCTTGGCATCGACCTTGCCGTACAGGTGCAGGTGGCAGCCGGGCAGGGCCAGCACCTGGTCCCAGGCGGGGGTCTGCGCGCTCTCGCTGTCCTTGAACCACAGGTCGCCCAGCAGGTTCAGCATGATGGCGGCGCTGTGCTGGCGCGGTTGCACCAGCGGCAGGTTGGCCATGCAGCGCACCTGCAGCTCGAACTGGGATACATCCAGCGCGTTCTGGCTGTAATGGCCGCTGTTGTGCGGGCGCGGGGCGATTTCGTTGACGACCAGCTGGCCGCTTTCGAGCACAAAGAACTCCACGCAGAGCACGCCGACATAGTCCAGGCCCTGGGCCACCGACTGGGCGGCGGCAATGGCCTGCTCGGCCTGCGCGGCGGGCAGGTTGCCGGCATAGACCTCGGTCACCGCCAGAATGCCTTCGCGGTGCAGGTTGCGCTGTACTGGCAGGTGCACGATATCGCCGTGGCGGCTGCGCGCGACAATGACCGAGCACTCATGCGCCAGCGGCAGCATCTTCTCGAGCACGCAGGCCACCTGCTTGAGCTCATTCCAGGCTGCGCTCAGTTCTTCGCGGGTCTTGACGCGGATCTGGCCCTTGCCGTCATAGCCCATGCGCGCAGTTTTCAGAATGCCTGGCAGCAGCGCGTCGTTGACGGCGGCCAGTTGCTCGGCTGTCTCGATGACGGCGTAGGGCGCGCAGGGCACGCCGCATTGGACAAAGTGGGCTTTTTCAGCGGCGCGGTCCTGCGCGATGGCGACGGACGCGCCTGCCGGCGAGACCGGCAGGCTCTGGGCCAGCTGGTTCAGCGCGGCGGCGGGCACGTTCTCGAATTCGGTGGTGACTGCAGCGCACAGGCGCGCCAGCTCGGCCAGGCCTTGTGGGTCTTCATAGCCGCTGCGCACATGGTGGTGGCTGACCAGGCCGGCCGGGCTGGTGGCATCGGCATCGAGCACAGCGGTGAAATAGCCCATCGACTGGGCGGCATGGGCAAACATGCGGCCCAATTGGCCGCCGCCCAGCACGCCCAGGGTGGCGCCGGGCAAGATCGCTTGGGCCGGGTTGTGCGCCTCGGCGCTGTGGCTGCCGGTGCTCATTCGTTCACCGGCAAAGTCATGTTGCGGGCCGCCTCGGTCTGCTCGGCACGGAAGGCATCGAGCTTGGCGCGCAGCGCAGGGTCTTCGTTGGCCAGCATGGCCACCGCAAACAGCGCGGCGTTGGCAGCGCCGGCCTGGCCAATGGCAAAGGTGGCGACGGGCACGCCCTTGGGCATTTGCACGATGGAGTGCAGCGAATCAACGCCTTGCAGGTGGCGGCTGGCCACCGGCACGCCCAGCACGGGCACCGGGGTTTTAGCGGCTATCATCCCAGGCAGGTGGGCTGCGCCCCCAGCGCCGGCGATGATGGCTTTGAGGCCCCGTTCTACGGCGCTCTCGGCAAAGCGGAACATGTCGTCGGGCATCCGGTGGGCCGAGACCACCTGGGCCTCAAAGGCAATACCGAATTGCTGGAGAATGGCAACTGCGTGCTGCATGGTCTCCCAGTCGCTGCTGGAGCCCATGACCACGCCAACTTGGATGGGTGTCATAGTGTGGGTTGGCGGGTGTCAAAGGGCAAGAATGCCGGCCCCGCGCCAGGATGGAACCCGCCATTTTACTTTTTGCAGTGAAGCTGCCTGATCAACACGGATTTTTAGCGACATGATCGACGTCACCATTGAGAATTTTGAAGCCGAAGTCATCCAGGCCTCCATGCAGGTGCCGGTCCTGGTGGACTTCTGGGCACCTTGGTGCGGTCCCTGCAAAACCCTGGGCCCCTTGCTGGACAAGCTCGAAGCCGACTACGGCGGCCGCTTCAAGCTGGCCAAGATCGATTCCGACCAGGAGCAGCAGCTGGCGGGCATGTTCGGCATCCGCTCGATCCCCACCTGCGTGCTGATGATCGGCGGCAAGCCGGTGGACGGCTTCATGGGTGCCCAGCCTGAGGGCAAGCTGCGCGAGTTTCTGGACAAGCATTTGCCCTCCGAGGCAGCGATGGCCGCCGAAGCGGGCGCCGACGAGGCCCAGCAACTGCTGGATAGCGGCGATGTGCAGGCCGCGCTGCAGATGCTGCAAGAATCGCTGGCGGCCGACCCCAGCAATGACGATGCCCGTTTTGACTATGCCCGCCTGCTGATCCAGACCGGCGCCGTGTCCGAGGCCGAGGCCCAGATCGAGGAGCCGCTCAAGCGCATCCAGCAGCCGCTGCGCTTTGTGGCGCTCAAGGCCTGGGCCCAGGCGATCCGCTTTGTGCACGAGGACGACCGGGGCGATTGGCCGCTGGAGCAGTTCGACGCAGCCATTGCCGCCAACAAGCGCGATTTCGACACCCGCTTTGCGAAGGCGCAGGCACTGATGGCCGAAGGCCAGTGGACTGCCAGCATGGACGAGCTGCTGGAGATCATCATGCGCGACAAAACCTGGAACGACCAGGCCGCGCGCAAGCTGTTTGTCGCCATCCTGGAGCTGCTGACCCCGCCCAAGCCCAAGGCCAACGATGCCGTGCCCGGCACCACGGCGGGCGGCATTGCGCTGACCGGCAAGGCCAGCAAGCAGGAAGACGAAGTGGGCGCGCTGCTGAGCAGCTACCGCCGCCGCCTGAGCATGGCGCTGAACTGAGTAGGGGCTACCTGGACGCCGCGCTTCCTGTACAGTGGAGGCCTACACCCCGTTGCAACTGCAAAACAGGGGTATCGTGGTTTGCACCTATACTGATAGCAGCAAAGCGGCGATGGGTGCGCGCAGGTGCCCATTTTGAGCGTCAATAGGCCCAATATCCTGGCCTTTGACGCTTGGGGCGCATCGGGCGTGCCGCTACCGCAGGAGAATCAACACCATGGGATTGTGGCAAAAACTGTTTGGCTGGCTGAACCCTTCTGCGCCAACGGCTGCCCCCGCTGAAAACCCGAGCCCGCACCCCGCTGCGGCCACAGGCGCCGCGCCGCAGGAGCCGGTGCGTGGCACGCGCGAACCGGCCTTTGACCCGTCTGCGGAACTGGCCGCACCCGTGACCAGTATCCCCAGCGCTGGCGAGGCCCCCGCCGCCGCTGTACCCCACGCTGCTGCCGAGGCCGCGCCCAGTCCCCAGGCCGATCTGTTCGAGGCCGCAGCCGCCCGCGACGCTGAAATCCCCCCCGCCATTGCCGATCCCGCACTGCGCGACGCACTGTCGGCCTATGCCGGCATGGCCTGGGACCGCCAGCTTGATTTTGCCGAGAAGGTCGGCGACCGCCCCTGGTCGGCCGACACTGCCCAAGGCCTGATTGCCTTTGGCGATGACCTGCGTTTTCGCATGCAGGTGCTGGGCTCTTACTCCTTCCAATCGGGGACCTGGCTGTGGATCTGGGCCCATACCCAGGCCGAGGTGGCACCCGCCTTTACCGAAGTCGCTCGCCAGCTGCAAGGCTTTGGCGCTGCCAAGAACCTGGAGCTGTTCACCCAGCCGCGCACTGCGCTGCGCCAGGAAGACCTGCATGTGATCGGCCTGATCGCTGCCGGTGCGGATGACAGCGCCGGCTATTACCTGGGGAACTATGGCGAAGGCATTTTGCTGGCGCTGATCGACCCTGACCATGGCCTGCCGACCACTGCACCCAAGCCGGAGCGGGTGCCGACGGTGGTGTCGCAATTGATCAGCGATTTTGAATTGAACCACCGCGTGCTGCTGCAGCACTACCTGCCGGCCAAAGGCTTCAGCGTGCAGGAGACCGGCTCACGCATCACCGGCCAGCACGGCGCAAACCGCATCGTCGCCGATCTGGACAGCCTGGGCCGCATCAGCGCCATCTCCGGCAGCCTCGGGCCGGTTTGATCAGAAGCGGTAGTCCAGCGTCTTGCCGGGAGTGCCAGCTGGCGCCACCTCGACACTCTGGCTGACTGCCTTGCCGCCATCGGCGCTGGCCTTGACGGTGTAGCGTCCGCTGTCCAAACGCAGCAGGCACACGGGGCCCTGGGCCTGGAACTGCGCGACTTCCGTGCCCTTCTCCGACTCGATCACGACCTGGATCTTTGCCAGGTAGTCGCCTGTCTTGGTCGCAAACAGCAGAGACAGCGGATAGTCCTTCATCGCCGCGCGCATGGCCGTCGACTCGTCAATGCCAATGCCGCCGCAGACATACTGGACATCGCCGGCCTTCTGCAGCGCCGGTTGCTGGGCCTGCACCGCAGTGGCAGACAGCAGGGCGGCGCAAAGCAGGGCAGCGTTCAGTGTGGTGATGGGGTTTTTCAAGGCAATCCTTTGCAGTAGTGGCTCTGCCTTGACTGTGCGCCTGCGCCACTGGGTTGCCTGTCAGCCAACGGCGGACATCGCAGTACGCAGCCGACGCGGCCTGCACCACACCCAGCCGTGCAGCCTAGAACCTGGGCAGGTCTGGATGCGCCAGCTTGCCGGCGCGCACCAGCATCTTGCCGTACTCGGCACAGCGGTTCAGGGTCGGAATCACCTTGCCCGGGTTGAGCGTTCCCCGCGGATCAAACGCCGCTTTCAGCGCCAGCATCTGCGCATTCTCCTCGGCGGAGAACTGCACGCACATGCTGTTGAGCTTTTCCACACCCACGCCATGCTCGCCGGTCACCGTGCCGCCCATGGCGACGCTGGTCTCCAGAATGTCGGCGCCAAACAGCTCGCAGCGGTGCAGCTGGTCGGGGTCGTTGGCATCGAACAGGATCAGCGGGTGCAGATTGCCGTCGCCCGCATGGAACACATTGGCGCAGCGCAGCTGGTACTTTTTCTCCATCTGCTGGATGGCGAGCAGGATATCGGCCAGGCGCTTGCGCGGAATGGTCGAGTCCATGCACATGTAGTCCGGGCTCATCCGGCCGCTGGCGGGGAAGGCGTTCTTGCGGCCGCTCCAGAAGCGCAGGCGCTCTTCTTCGTCCTGGCTGATGCTGATCGCAGTGGCGCCGGCGGCGCGCAGCACCTGGCTCATGTGGGCGATCTCCTCGGCCACTTCTTCGGGCGTGCCATCGCTCTCGCAGAGCAAGATGGCCTCGGCGCTCAGGTCATAGCCGGCATGCACAAAGTCTTCGACGGCGGCGGTCATCGGCTTGTCCATCATCTCCAGCCCGGCCGGGATGATGCCGGCGGCAATCACCGCTGCCACCGCATCACCGGCTTTGCGCACATCGTCAAAGCTGGCCATGATGCAGCGCGCCAGCTGGGGTTTGGGCACCAGCTTGACGGTGATCTCGGTGGCCACGGCCAGCATGCCTTCGCTGCCGATCACGGCGGCCAGCAGGTCGTAGCCCGGCACATCGAGCGCCTGGCTGCCAAACTCGATGGGCTCGCCTTCCACGGTGAAGCCCTTGATCTGCAGCACGTTGTGCACCGTCAAGCCGTATTTGAGGCAGTGCACCCCGCCCGAATTCTCGGCAATATTGCCGCCAATGGTGCAGGCGATCTGGCTCGATGGGTCTGGCGCGTAATAGAGGCCGTAGGGCGCCGCTGCATCGCTGATGGCCAGGTTGCGCACGCCGCATTGCACCACGGCCGTGCAGGCGGCCGGGTCAATGTGCAGGATCTGGTTGAAGCGGGCCATCGACAAGGTCACGCCCAGCGCAATCGGCAGCGCGCTGCCGGACAGGCCAGTACCGGCACCGCGCGCCACCACGGGTACCTGCAGCGCATGGCAGGCCTGCAGCACCGCCTGCACCTGGGCATAGGTCTCGGGCAGCGCCACCACCAGCGGGCGCTGGCGGTAGGCGGTCAGGCCATCGCATTCATAGGGGGTGGTGTCCTCGTCATGCCATAGCAGGCAGTCGTCGGGCAGCAGCTTGCGCAGGGCGGCCACGACGTCGCGCTGGCGTTCTGCGCGCTCGGTCGAGGCCGGTGGGGGCGTGGGGAGGTCAACCTGGCTCATGCCCACACTGTAGCAAGTTGGCAAGCCTTCCGAGGTCACCGGGGCAACCGCCTGCAGGCAGCGCCCCGGGCTGGATCAGCGGAAGATGACGGTCTTGTGGCCGTTCATCAGCACGCGGTGCTCGCTGTGCCACTTCACTGCGCGGGCCAGCACCTGGCTCTCGGTGTCCTGGCCACGGGCGGTCAGGTCTTCCACGGTGTCGGTGTGGTAGGCGCGGGCCACGTCCTGCTCGATGATCGGGCCTTCGTCGAGGTCGGCCGTCACATAGTGGGCGGTGGCGCCGATCAGCTTCACGCCGCGGTCATGGGCCTGGTAGTAGGGCTTGGCACCCTTGAAACTCGGCAGAAAACTGTGGTGGATGTTGATCGCACGGCCCGACAGCTTGCTGCACAGGTCGTTCGACAGCACCTGCATATAGCGCGCCAGCACGACCAGCTCGGCGCCTTCGGCCTCGATGATCTCGAACTGCTTGGCCTCGGCCTGGGCCTTGGTCGCCGCCGTCACCGGGATGTGGTGGAAGGGGATGTTGTAGCTGGCCGCCAGCTGGTAGAAATCGCGGTGGTTGCTGACGATGGCGCGGATGTCGATCGGCAGCAGGCCTTCCTTCCAGCGGAACAGCAGGTCGTTGAGGCAGTGGCCCTGGCGGCTGACCATGATGACGGTCTTGATCTTTTCTTCGGCCGCATGCAGGCGCCAGTGCATCTCGAAAGGCTTGGCAAAAGCATCCAGATCCTCCCGCAGCTGGCTGGGGTCTCCTTCGCTGGCAAAGCGCACGCGCATGAAAAACAGGCCAGTGGCCGGATCGTTGAACTGGGCGGCTTCTTCAATATTGCTGCCGTGCTCCAGCAGGAATCCGGATACCGCGTGGACCAGCCCCCGGCGATCAGGGCACGAGAGAGTGAGGATGTAAGCGTTGGTCATAACCTGCCATTGTCGCAGTGTTGGCTAAGGGAGTTCCCCAGTCGGGGTTTGGTATTTTGACTGGGTAGAATTGAGCTGCGACTTTGTAAATAAACGTCAAGATTATAAATTTATTGTTCTGTCATTCAGCGGTCACCAAGGGTTGCAGAGCCCCCGGAAAACCGCTGCAAATCAAAGACATCGACCAGAACCCGTGCTGTTTGCGATGCGCCGATGAATAAGCGCTTCCTCGCTCTCCAAGCATTGGCAGCGCGGCATTTCAGCGCTCGAGCCCAGCGGGTATGCAGCCACACCACAAGGGTGGTTTCGTGGTTTCCAGGATCGGCGATTGGGGGTAGATTGGCACATGGTCTCCAAACTGAAGTGCGTTTGGATTGGCCTATCGATTTCACCAAACTGCCGCCCTGACCCTGGGCATGCCCGAGCCACCATGCCCCGCTGCATGGCGCCGGGGTGTGGGTCGTCTGGCGCCAGTGCTGCCCTGGCGGCAGCCCATCGCCGCGATCTGCTTGCATACGACCGTTTTTTTGAGGATTTAACAGATGAAACGCGACCACATCACCCCGTCTCCCCAGGCCCTGGCTGCCCAGGCACCGCAGGCCATCAGCCTGGATGTGCTCAAGGAGAAATACTTCAAGGGTGATGAGTCCAGTATCGAGGACCTGTACCGCCGCGTCGCACGCGCGCTGGCTGCGGTGGAAAAGCCCGAGCTGCAGGCCGAATGGGAAGCCAGGTTCTACGCCAACCTGCATGCCGGCGCGATTGGCGCAGGCCGCATCATGTCAGCGGCTGGCACCGACATCCAGGCCACCCTGATCAACTGCTTTGTGCAGCCGGTGGGCGACTGCATCCAGGGCTTTGACGACGAGGGCTACCCCGGCATTTACGAGGCACTGCGCGAGGCGGCGGAGACCATGCGGCGCGGCGGCGGCGTAGGCTATGACTTCTCGCGCATCCGCCCCCGGGGCGCCGAGGTCAAGGGCACCGCCTCGATGGCCTCGGGCCCTTGCAGCTATATCAATGTGTTTGACCAGAGCTGCTCCACCGTGGAATCGGCTGGCGCACGCCGTGGCGCGCAAATGGGCGTGCTGCGCATCGACCACCCCGATGTGATGGAGTTCATCACCGCCAAGCGCACGCCAGGCCGCTGGAACAACTTCAATGTGTCGGTGGGCGTGCCCGATGCCTTCATGCAGGCGGTGGTGGACGATGCCGACTGGCAGCTGGTGCACAGCGGCAAGCCCAATGCCAAGCTGCGCGCCGAAGGCGCTGTGCAGCGCGAGGACGGCAAGTGGATCTACAAGACCGTGCGTGCCCGGGCGATGTGGGACACGATCATGACCTCGACCTATGATTTCGCCGAGCCGGGCATCCTGTTCCTCGACCATATCAACGACGACAACAACCTGCGCTACTGCGAGCGCATCGCTGCCACCAACCCCTGCGGTGAGCAACCGCTGCCGTCGTATGGCTGCTGCGATCTGGGCCCCATCATCCTGACCCGCTTCGTGCGCAATCCCTTTGGCTTTGGCGGCCTGCCGAGCTTTGATTTCGACAGCTTCGAGCAGGTGGTGGCCACCCAGGTGCGTGCGCTGGACAACGTGCTCGACGCCACCTTCTGGCCGCTGGAGCAGCAGCGCGAGGAGTCGGCTGCCAAGCGCCGCATTGGCGTGGGCTTTACCGGCATGGGCAATGCCTTGACAATGCTGACCCTGCGCTACTCCGACCAGGAAGGCCGCGACATGGCCAGGCGCATCGCCGAATGCATGCGCGATGCCTCCTACCGCGCATCGGTCGCGCTGGCCCAGGAGAAGGGCGCCTTCCCCAAGTTTGATGCCAAGGGCTATCTGGCAAAGGGCACCTTTGCCAGCCGCCTGCCCCAGGACATCCAGGACGACATCAAAAAGCACGGTATCCGCAACAGTCACCTGCTGTCGATTGCGCCTACCGGCACCGTCTCGCTGGCCTTTGCCGACAATGCCTCCAACGGCATCGAGCCGGCGTTCTCCTGGACCTACACCCGCAACAAGCGCGAGGCCGATGGCAGCAAGAGCCAGTACCAGGTCGAAGACCACAGCTGGCGCCTGTACCGCGAGCTGGGCGGCGATGTGGAGCAGCTGCCGGCCTATTTTGTCTCGGCGCTGGAGATGTCGGCCACCGAACACCTGGCGATGATGGAAACCGTGCAGCCCTATGTGGACACCGCCATCTCCAAGACGGTGAACATCCCCGCCGACTACCCCTATGAGGACTTCAAGAACCTCTACCTGCAGGCCTGGCGCGGCAACCTGAAGGGCCTGGCCACCTACCGCCCCAACAGCATTCTGGGTGCGGTGCTGGAGACCACACCGGCTGCCAAGCCCGAGGCAGCCGTTGCGGACAAGGCCCCCGCAGCCGCCGTGGTGGACCCGATGAAACTGGTGATCGAGCGCCGCCCCGAGGGCGAGCTGAGCGCCGTGGCCGACAAGGTCGAGTACTGGACGCAGGAAGGCCAGCAGCGCCTCTACATCATCGTCTCCTTCCTGCCGGTGCCCAGCGCCGATGGCAAGAGCATGGTGGACCGCGCGGTGGAGTTCTTCATGCCCGTGGGCCAGAGCGGCGAGTCGCAGCAGTGGATCACCTCCAGCATGCGCCTGCTGTCGCTGGCCGCGCGCGGTGGGTTCCTGGAACGTGCGCTGGCCGATATGCGCAAGGTCGCCTGGGACCGGGGCCCCGTGCGGCTGGGCACCTACCAGCGCGCCGATGGCACCCATGTGCCGATGTGGCATGACTCGGAAGTGGCCGCCATCGCCTATGCGGTGCAGCAGATCCTCGAGCGCCGCCGCCAGCAGAACCTGCCGGGCATCAGCAGCCCCACCCTGACCCCTGCAGTGGCCGCACCGGTGGTGAGCCAGGGCCTGCAGACCATGGCCGGCAAAAAGTGCCATGAATGCGGCGCCCATGCGGTGATCCGCAAGGATGGCTGCGAGTACTGCACCGCCTGCGGCGCCGTGGGAGCCTGCGGCTAATGCCGCGCTGGCGCTGAGCCCGGCCTTCAGCCGTTAAGCAAAACAAACGCCCGTGTCGCAAGACCGGGCGTTGGTGTTTTTCAGGGCCTCTCAGACCGGCATCAGCGTTTGGGCACCTTGGGCAGCAGGATGGCCACCATGCCCAGCAGTGGCAGGTAGGCGGCCATGGCGTAGACATACTCGATGCCGCTGCGGTCGGCGATCATGCCCAGCACGGCAGCGCCCAGGCCGCCCATGCCGAAGGCCAGGCCAAAGAACAGGCCCGAGACCATGCCGATCTTGCCGGGAATCAGCTCCTGCGCGTAGACCAGGATGGCCGAGAATGCGGAAGAGAGCACCAGGCCGATGATGATGGTGAGCACCACCGTCCAGGCCAGGTTGGCGTGGGGGAGGACCAGTGCGAACGGCGCCACACCCAGGATCGAGGCCCAGATGACGGGCTTGCGGCCAATGCGGTCGCCAATCGGGCCGCCCACCACGGTGCCCACCGCCGAGGCCAGCAGGAAGACAAACAGCAGCAGCTGCGCGTTTTGCACGCCCACGCCAAAGTGCTCCATCAGGTAGAAGGTGTAGTAGCTCGACAGGCTGGCAATGTAGAAGTATTTGGAGAAGATCAGCACCAGCAGCACGGCGATCGCGCCCAGCACCTGCGAGCGCGGCAGGCCATTGGCAACCGGGGTGCGCATGCCCTTGGCCGCATGGTGCTGCACGGCATACCAGCGGCTCACCCAGGTCAGCAGCGCAATGCCGCCGAGCGCTGCCAGGCCAAACCACGCAATGCTTTGCTGGCCAAAGGGCACGATCACCGCAGCGGCCAGCAGCGGGCCCAGCGCCGTGCCGGTGTTGCCACCCACCTGGAACAGCGACTGCGCCATGCCATGCTTGCCGCCCGAGGCCATGCGGGCCACGCGCGAGGATTCGGGGTGGAAGATCGACGAGCCGGTGCCCACCAGGGCAGCGGCGACCAGCACCGTGCTGTAGTTGGGCGCAAAGGCCAGCAGCAGCAGGCCGCCCAAGGTAAAGCACATGCCCAGCGGCAGCGAATAGGGCGTGCTGCGCTTGTCGGTGTAGAGGCCCACCAGCGGCTGCAGCAGCGAGGCGGTGACCTGGTAGACCAAGGTGATGAAGCCGATCTGGCTGAAGCTGAGCTGGAAGTTGCCCTGCAGGATGGGGTAGAGCGCCAGGATCAGCGACTGCATCATGTCGTTGACCATGTGGGCGGTGCTGATGGCGCCCAGCACGCCAAAGGCGGTGCGGGGCGTTGCAGCAGGGCGCTGCGCGGGACGGGCGGCGAGGGTGGAGTTCATGGCGGCAGGGGCCTGTGCGGTTCAACAGAAAGCAGCCATGCTAGGGCCGTACCATTTGCCTGTCTTGCGTATTTTGGGATAAAGTCTTCGCAAAATGGACATTCGATGCCTTACTACTTCCAGACCCTGGACGAGATGGAGCGCAGCCCTGTGCCCATTGCCTGCCATGCCACCGACTATGCGCCAGGCAGCAGCACCGGCACGCACCGCCACCCTTTCCACCACCAACTGATCTATGCCGTGCACGGCGTGATGCTGGTCGCCTCCGACGGGGGGCAGTGGATCGTGCCGCCCACACGGGGCATCTGGATGCCGGCCGGCACCGAGCACCAGGTGCGCCATATCGGCGAGGTGCGCATGCGCAGTCTGTTCGTGCGTCCCCATGCCGCGCCTGGACTGGCTGAACAGGCGCAGGTGGTGGGCATCTCGCCGCTGCTGCGCGAGCTGATCCGCGCGGCGATGCAGATCGACATTCCTTACGCGTCCGATTCACGCGACGGCCGGCTGATGCGTCTGCTGCTCGATGAGCTGCAGGCGCTGCCGGTGCTGCCGATGCACCTGCCCAGCCCTGCCGACCCGCGCCTGCAGCGCATTTGCGGGCATATCCAGCGCAAGCCCGAAGACCAGGCCACCTTGGCCGACTGGGCACGGTATTTCGAGGTGGATCCGAAGACCTTGCAGCGCCTTTTTCTGCGCGATACCGGCATGGGCTTTGCGCGCTGGCGCCAGCAGGCCCGGCTGTTGCTCGCGCTGGAGCGGCTGGCCCAGGGCCAGAAGGTGATCGATGTGGCGCTGGCCTTGGGCTATGACAGCCCGGGCGCCTTTGCCACGATGTTCAAGCGCCAGTTCGGCCAGACGCCGTCGGGGTTCTTCCGCTGATCAGGCGCCAGATGCCGGGCGATGCGCAAACACCTCCTTGGCCACAAACAGCCCATTGAGCGCAGCCGGAAACCCGGCATAGACGGCCATCTGCATGATGGTCTCGACCACTTCCTGCTGGCTGCAGCCCACATTCAGTGCCGCCTGGATATGTACCTTCAGCTGCGGCGCCGCATGGCCCATCGCGGTGAGGGCGGCCACCGTCGCAATCTCGCGGCTTTTGAGGTCCAGCCCGGGGCGGCTGTAGATGTCGCCAAAGGGGAATTCGATCAGGTAATCCGCAAATTCAGGCGCGATGGCGGCCAGGCTGGCCACCACCTGTTCGCCGGCGTGGCCATCGATCTCGCGCAGCTTGTCCAGGCCTCGTTGGTAGCGGGTGGTGTCAGCCATGGTTCGGCTCCTTCTTGGGCGTGGCGTTTTTGCGGGGCGGCGCAGAGGCCGCGCTTTCCAGCGCCTGGTAGTGGGCAATCTTGTCTTGCAGCGCCTGGGCGGCTTGCTGCATGGCGCTGATGTCGGCCTGCACCTCGGCCAGGTGCGTTTGCAGCATCTGGCGGCGGGCTGGCACGGTGGCATCGCCGCTGCTGCGCAGCTGGGCGAACAGGCGCATCTTCTGGATCGGCATGCGGGTGGTGCGCAGGCGGGTCAGAAAGGCGAGCCAGGCCAGGTCGGCTGCGGCATAGCGGCGTTGGCCGCCCGCTGCGCGCGTCACCGCGCCTATCAGGCCAATGCGTTCGTAATAGCGCAAGGTATGAGCGCTCAGCCCGGTGCGTTGCGCTGCTTCTTCAATGCTGAGGGGTGGTTCCATGCAGGCATTGTCAAAGTTAGAGCGCACTCCAAGTCAAGCGTTAATGCCGCTTTTGGGCGAAAAAAAGCTGTTTGCGCCTGGAGGGCACGCAAACAGCTGGGATGGGCTGGGAAAGAGGTGCAGCGTTTAATGCACGATCACCGGTTGTTGGGCCAGGCCGGTATAGCGGTCCAGCGTGGCCTCGACTTCTTCTTCCGTCGGTGCATTGGCTTGCCAGGCCTGGATTTGCTGGTGGAACATCTCTGCCCAGGCGCCATCCAGGTACAGCTCCTTGCCGCTGCGCTTGTCCACAATCTCAAAACCCTGGCGCTGCAGATGGCGCAGCGGCTCGGTCACGGTGGGGTTGGTGACGGATGCACCGTCATCGGACAGGGGCAGTTCTGGCGTCAGGTGCAACACCACAAATGAGTCCGAGTCGTAAATCATTTGCATGATGTTCCTCCTTGTGAAGTGCAGGTGGTGGCAGTTTGCCGATTTGCAAGCCTGCGTCCACAACCCCGTTGTAGCAGGTTTTGGTGGCATTCCCGGCCATTGGCGGTGTTTTTACAGCCAAACGTCGCAAATCAGGGACGTATGGCAAAGGCTTTGTCGTACAGGGCCGGGGAGGGCGTGCTCAGGGCGGGGTGGCCGGCTGGCCATCCACCGTGGCTGCCTGCAGCTGAAGATCGGCGAAATCGCCATTGGACTGGGACAGCCGGATCCGCACCGGCAGGTACTGCAGCGAAGGGGCCAGCCAGAGGTGGGCGGTCTGGTCCTGGCCTTTGCGCGGCTGGCGTGTCAGGCGCAAGGCCGGGGTGGCACCCGCGGGCAAATCCAGGGTTTCGGGGCCATCGACGACAAAGGTCCAGACCTCCGTGCTGCGTGCGCTGGTGACATTGATCGCGACCGTGCTGCCCGGCGCATAGCGCTCGGGGTTGGCCGCCACCATGCTCGACAGCTGCAGAAAGATCGACAGCCGGTCCTGCACACCCGCGCTGACTGCCTGGGGGTCATCGCCATCGCTGTAGCGGACACGGCCAGCGGCGGCGTCGAGATCGGCGCTGCGCTCCTTGCGTGCCTTGTCGACAAAACGCTGGGGCGCAAGGCCATGGGGGGTGATCTGGCCGCTGCTGGTCTGGCTGCGGCTGCCCATCAGGAAGGCCGACACCTCCTGCTCGGCCTGGTAACGCTGGCCATCGGTCTTGAAGAGCAGTTGCGCCTTGGCCGAGTACTGGAAGCCCTTGGCCGAGCCCTTGGCCTGGAACTGCAGCCGCGCAGAAGGCGGCAGCTTGATCGCCGGCATGGGGCCGGCATAGCCAGGGCTGCCAATGCCTGGGGCGGGTGCGGGTTCGGCCACGGCAGGTGCAGCGGCGTTGGGGGCATCCGCGCCGGGCGGGGAGGGGACCGGGTCGGGGGCAGGGCTGGAAGCATCCTGGCTTGTCACGGCATCGGACGATGGACGCTCGGCAGCGGAGCCGGAGAGGCTGTCGGAGGTGGGCGCCGCGCTAGGCTCTGAAGATGCGAGCAACTGGTCCAGCGCCGAGGGGGCGGCGGGCGGCGCCTCTGCGTTAACGGGAGGCGCCGTTTCGGCGCTGGCGGCTGCCAGCTGGTCGGCAGCGCTTTCCGGGGTTTTGGGCCCGACGCTGGCGCGGCTGGTGGGCGCCTGCTGCGGCGGCGCTTTCTGGAGCTGGGGGCGGGGGGCCACAGGGGCCGTTGGGGCAACGCGGGGCCGGGAGGCGGGCGCCGGAGCGGGCGGCGTGGCAACGGGAGGCGGGGGGCTTATCTGCCGCACCTCAAAGCGCAGCTCGTTGGGCGTGCTGCCGGTGATACGCGCCTTTCTCAGTGCCTCCTCCATCCCGGGCCAGGCCAGCAGCAGCCCGTGGGCGGCCAGCACGGCAAAGGTCAGCAGGATCAGGGGGCGTTGGCGCATGAGACGCTCAGTGTAGTACCAGCTGCGCAGGCCCACAGCGCAGCTGGATTAGGTCTGGCTGCCCCGTTCTGCGGCGTTGTAGCCCAGTTCATGCGAGAGCTGGGCAGCGATGGCCTGCAGGCCCTGGGCCATCGCACCTTGGGGGGCAGGGTCAAAGGTGGCTTGCGTGCCCAGGCTGGTGATGCCCAGCACCAATTGGCCGCGCGCATCGAAGACGGGGGCGCACAGCGCAGCGACGCTGGGCAGCAGCGTATCAACCACGGAGGCGATGCCCTGGCTGCGCACCTGGGCAAACAGCTGGTGCGCATCGGCAGCGGTCTGCGGCAGGTCGCCGCGCCCGGCCAGGCGGGCCTGCGCCAGTTCGCGCTCCAGCGCAGGTTCGGTGCGGGCGGCAGGCAGCCAGGCGCCAAAGCAGCGCCCTGTCGCTGACGAGAGCAGGGGCATCACATCGCCCAGCCGCAGATGGCCGGTAGTGCCATGGGGCGGCTCCTCCCAGTGCACGATCGTGGCGCCATGGTTGCCCCAGACCGCCAGCGCCACGGTATGGCCCAGGCCGTCAAGCCAATCGGGCATGCGCTCGCGCGCCAGCCGCACCGCGTCGCTGCGGCGCAGCGCCGCCAGCCCCAGCTGCAAAGCCATCGGGCCCAGGTCATAACGGGAGGTCGCCGCATCCTGCTTGACCAGACCGCTGCGCTGGTAGCTGACCAGGTAGCGGTGGGCCTTGGCTGCCGGCATTGCAGCGGCATGCGCCAGGTCTTTGAGCGCCAGCGGGCCACGGGCATCCACCAGCGCCTGCAACAGCGCAAACCCCACCTCGACCGACTGAATGCCTGCACGATCCTTGTCCATGGCGCTAGTTTAAGGTATTCTAAATAAAGGAATGCGTTTTACTAATCGTAATTTGGCGCGGCATCGCAGCGGTGGCGGCGCGTGCAGGCACCATGGCAAGCACCCAGCGCGGAACCAATCTGGCACGATAGAGGCATGTTTGACTGTGAGAAACCGGTATGAAGCTTGCAAGCTATAAAGACGGATCGCGGGACGGCCAGTTGGTCGTCGTCTCGCGCGATCTGCGCACGGCCCATTACGCCTCCGGCATTGCCCATCGCCTGCAACAAGCGCTCGATGACTGGGATTTCTATGCGCCCCAGCTGCAGGATCTGTATGACGCGCTCAATGCCGACCGTGCGCGCCACAGTTTTGACTTCAACCCCGCCCAGTGCATGGCACCGCTGCCACGCGCTTACCAATGGTTGAGCGGGGCCGCCTATCTGAGCCATGTGGCCTTGCTGCGCCTGGCACCGGGCGAGGAGTTGCCCGCTGCGCTGAAGACCGATCCCTTGATGTTCCAAGGCGCCAGCGACGCCTTCATCGGCCCGAACGATGACATCGTGGTGGCGAGCGAGGCCATGGGCATCGATTTCTCGGCCGAGCTGGCCGTCATCACCGGCGATGTGAAACAGGACACCAACCCGGAAGATGCACTCGACAGCGTGCGCCTGCTGATGCTGGCCAACCCGGTCAGCCTGCGCCAGCTGGAAGCGGCCGAGCGGGACAAGGGCGCCGGCCTGGTGCAGAGCAAGCCGGTGACCGCTTTCAGCCCGGTGGCGATTACGCCCGATGAACTGGGCGATGCCTGGCGGGGCGGCAAGGTGCACCTGGCCTTGCAGACCAGCTGGAACGGCCGCAAGGTCGGCATGTGCGATGCGGGCCCGGAAATGGGCTTTCACTTTGGCCAGTTGATCGCCCACGCGGCCAAGACGCGCCACCTGCGCGCCGGCACCGTGCTGGGCAGCGGCACCGTCAGCAACAGCGGCGCCGAAAAGCATGGCCGCATGGACTGGCCCAAGGGCTATAGCTGCATCGCTGAAAAGCGCAGCATGGAAGCGCTGCAAAAAAGCAAGAGCCAGACCGGCTTCATGCAGTTTGGCGACACGGTGCGTATCGAGATGAAGGGCAAGGACGGCAACAGCCTGTTTGGTGCGATCGACCAGAATGTAGCGTCGCTTTACCAGGCGCAGACCGATGCCGTGGCCGAGCCGGAGGCCACTGCATGACGACCCGGCTGCATGCTCGCGGGCAGCGGCGGCGCAAGCCGCTGCCGCGCCTTGCATGCAGCCATGCAGGCAGCGCGACGGCCTTATTCGGGCAGGCTGGTCTGGCGCGCGTGCTGCAGCAGGCGATCCAGCAGCACGCTGAGCTGCTCACGCTCGTCAACGGTCAAGGCCGACAGGATCTCTTCGTTACGGCGGGCGATGACCACCATCACCTTGTCCCAGTATTCACAGCCCTTGGGCGTGAGGCTGAGCACCACACCGCGCCCATCGACTTCGCTGGCCTGCTTGAGCACCAGCCCCTGCTCGACCAGGGCCTGGGTGGAGCGGCTGGCCTGGGCCTTGTTCAGGTTGGCGCGCATCGCCAGGTCATTGACCGACAAGGGGTGGAACGCGCCAATCGCTGCCAGGCAGCGGGCCTCGCTGATAGGAATGCCCACCTCCTCCTCGTACACCATCTGGGTGGTGCGGTCGGTGATCTTGGCCAGCGCATGCAGGCGGTGGGTATAGGTACGGTCCAGCGGCGTGTTCAACGCGTCTCCTTGGTTGGCTATGGGTGCTGGCTGGGAAAACAGCTACCGCGACTATGTCACGGAGCCCCGCTTTGCGGAAGCGCCCAGCTTGCGCCCGTGTCTGGTGTTTTCCCTAGGAATTCGCCCCCGAGGATTCGCGCGGTCCCAGCGCGCCGCCGGCAAGGTCTGCACCGGGATCGCCCTCAACCCAACAATGACTGACAGGAGATACGCATGCGCAGTGTGAATGCCGAGCCCCGGCACTATATGACAGGTTTTGCCAATGAATGGGCGACCGAGGCCGAGCCGGGCGCCTTGCCGGTGGGGCGCAACTCGCCGCAGGTGGCGCCGCTGGGCCTGTATGCCGAGCAGTTGTCGGGCACGGCGTTCACCGCGCCGCGCCACAGCAACCGCCGCAGCTGGCTCTACCGCATCCGGCCCGGCGCCATGCACGAGCCCTTTGCGCCGCTGGACCTGCCGCGCTGGAAAAGCCATGCCACCGGCGGCTTTGACGAGGTGCCCACGCCCCCCAACCAGCTGCGCTGGGACCCGCTGCCGCCGCCCGATGCGCCCTGCGACTTTCTGCAGGGCATCGTCAGCATGGCCGGCAATGCCGCCTGCGGCATCCACCTGTATGCGGCCAACCGCAGCATGGAAGGCCGCTACTTCTACAACGCCGATGGCGAGCTGCTGATCGTGCCCCAGCAAGGGCGCCTGCAGATTGCCACCGAGCTGGGCACCCTGGAGGTGGAGCCGCAGGAGATCTGCGTGGTCCCCCGGGGCGTGCGCTTTGCGGTGCAGCTGCTTGACGGCACGGCGCGCGGCTATGTCTGCGAAAACTACGGCGAGCTGCTCAAGCTGCCCGACCTGGGCGTGATCGGCTCCAACGGCCTGGCCAACCCGCGTGATTTCCAGACGCCGGTGGCCGCCTATGAGGACAAGGAAGGCGATTTCGAGCTGGTGGCCAAGCTGCGCGGCCACTTCTGGTCGGCGCGCATCGGCCATTCGCCGCTCGATGTGGTGGCCTGGCATGGCAACTATGCGCCCTACAAATACGATCTGCGCCGCTTCAACACGATCGGCTCGATCAGCTACGACCACCCCGATCCGTCGATCTTTCTGGTGCTGCAGTCGCCTACCGCGCTGCCGGGCGTGGATGCGCTGGACTTTGTCATCTTCCCGCCGCGCGTGCTGGTGGCGCAGGACACCTTCCGTCCGCCCTGGTTCCACCGCAATTTCGCCAGCGAGTTCATGGGCCTGATCGAGGGCGCCTACGACGCCAAGGCCGAGGGCTTTGTGCCCGGCGGCGCGTCGCTGCACAACTGCATGAGCGGCCACGGCCCCGATGCCGAGACCTTCGACAAGGCCAGCAAGGCCGACACGCACCAGCCGCACTACATCGACAACACGATGGCGTTCATGTTCGAGACCCCGGCCGTCATCCAGCCCACCGCCTATGCGCTGGAGACGGTCCAGCTCCAGCATGAGTACTACCGCTGCTGGCAAGGGCTGCAAAAGCATTTCAAACCGCAAGGCAAGGCCTGAGACCCTCGGCACGTTCCACCGCCGCCAAGGCCACCGAAACCGATCCGCAGCGGGCGCAGACCGCATGTTCGCCCGCTGCCACCCCACTGGAGACACCCACGCATGACCCGACTCAACGAAACCCACGCCCCCGCACTGCAAAGCTGGGTCAGCACTGCCCAGGCCGCTGGCAGCGATTTCCCGCTGCAGAACCTGCCGTTTGCCAGCTTCCGCCGCCAAGGCAGCCAGGAAGCCTGGCGCGGCGGCGTCGCCATTGGCGACCAGATTGTCGACCTGCAGGCGCTGGCCGCCAGCGGCAGCCTGAGCGGCGATGCGCAGCGCGCCGCCGAGGCGGGCGCGCAGGAATCACTGAACGCCTTGATGGCGCTGGGCCCTCAGGCCTGGAGCGCGTTGCGCCTGGCGCTGTCGCGCGGCCTGCGCGTGGGCGCGGCCGAGCAGGCGCAGTGGCAGGGCTTCCTGGTGCCGCAGGCGCAGGCAGCCTACCAGCTGCCCGCGCGGATCGGCGACTACACCGACTTCTACACCTCCATCCACCACGCCACCAATATCGGCAAGCAGTTCCGCCCGGACAACCCCCTGCTGCCCAACTACCAATGGGTCCCCATCGGCTACCACGGCCGCTCGTCGAGCATCGTGGTCTCGGGCACCTCGTTCAAGCGCCCGGTGGGCCAGACCAAGGCGCCCGATGCAGCGGTGCCGACGGTCAAGGCCAGCGCGCGCATGGACATCGAGCTGGAAATGGGCATCTTCGTAGGCCAGTCCAATGCACTGGGCGAGCCCGTCAGCATCGGCGAAGCCGAGGACCATGTGTTTGGCCTGTGCCTGCTCAATGACTGGTCGGCGCGCGACATCCAGCCCTGGGAATACCAGCCGCTGGGCCCGTTTCTGTCGAAGAACTTTGCCTCCACCCTCTCCCCCTGGGTGGTAACCCTGGAGGCGCTGGCGCCCTACCGCGTGGCCTTTGCCCGCCCCGAAGGCGATCCGCAGCCGCTGCCCTACATGGACAGCGCCCACAACCGCGAGGCCGGCGCCTTCGATATTGCGCTGGCGGTGGACCTGCAGACCTCCAAGATGCGCGCCGCCGGTGAAAAGGCCGTGCAGATCACCCAGTCCAACTACCGCCACGCGTACTGGACGGTGGCGCAGCTGGTGGCCCACCACACCGTCAACGGCTGCAACCTGCAGCCCGGCGACCTGCTGGGCACCGGCACCCTGTCGGGCCCGAGCCTGGACCAGGCGGCCGCGCTGATCGAGCTGACCGTTGGCGGCAAGCAGCCGCTGACCCTGCCCAATGGCGAGACCCGCACCTGGCTGGAAGATGGTGACGCCGTGGTGCTGCGCGGCTGGTGCGAGCGGCCCGGCGCTGCCCGCATCGGCTTTGGCATCTGCGAAGGCCAGATGCTGCCGGCGCGCGCGCTGTAAGCGACAGCTGCCTGGCTGGGGGCCGGTGGACAATGCACCAGGCCCCGGCACCACAGAGACAACAACGATTACCAACAGGAGACAACACCATGCCCACCCCTTTTTCCCTGCGCCAGCTGCTGGCTGCCGCTGCGCTGGCCTTGCCGGCGCTGAGCCAGGCTGCCTACCCCGAGCGTCCCATTGAATGGGTCGTGCCCTATGCGGCCGGCGGCGGCTCCGATGTGGTCGCCCGCGTCGTGGCCGAGCCGATGGCCAAGGCCCTGGGCCAGTCCATCATCATCCTCAACAAGCCCGGCGCGGCCACCAATATCGGTGCCGACTACGCGGCTCGCGCCAAACCCGATGGCTACACCCTGCTCACGGGTGACACCGGTACCCTGGCGGCCAACGCTTTTCTGTACCAAAAGCTCAGCTACAGCGCCGAGAAGGACTTTGCGCCGGTCGGCATGCTGGTGCGCTTTCCGCTGATCCTGGTCGTCAACCCCAAGCTGCCGGTCAAGAACCTGGCCGAGTTCACTGCCTGGGCCAAGGCGCAACAGGGCGGCGTCAGCTATGCCACGCCGGGCGCGGGCTCCCCCCACCACCTGGCGACCGAGATTTTCAAGGAACAGGCCAAACTGAGCCTGGTGCATGTGCCCTACAAGGGCGCAGCGCCTGCGGTGCAGGATGTGCTGGGCGGCCAGGTGCCCTTCATGTTTGTCGACTCGGTGGCGGGTTTTCAGAATATCCAGGCCGGCAAGCTGCGCCCCATCGGCATTGCGACACCGCAGCGCTCCAAGGTGTTTCCGGACGTGCCCACCCTCGATGAGCAGGGCCTGAAGGGCTTTGAAGCCTATGCCTGGCAGGGCATGGTGGTCCCCAAGGCCACGCCGCAAGACCGTGTCAACCGCTTGAGCGAGCAATTGCAGGCCACGTTGAAGGACCCGGCCGTGGTCAAGCGCCTCGAAGACATGGGGCTGGAGGTGACGCCGACGAGCCGCAGCGAGATGGATAAATTCCTCGTCACAGAGCGTAATAAGCTGGGCCCAGTGATAAAAACCAACAATATTCAATTAGATTAGTTAAAAATTGTGGAATTGCGTTAAAATCGAAGCGCCAGTTGGTTAACCATTCGGGTTAAAAAAGTTAAGTCACCAAGCGCGATGTCCTAGACATCGCGCTTTTTTTGTGCCCGCGCGCTTTCGGCCCTCGGGCTGACGCCTGCGCGATAGGGCGGCGGCCCGCACTGGCGCATGCTGGGGCGTGTTTTTACTTCGATGGAACCCCCCATGGCCGTAGCCCTCCCCCAGATTCTGGCGTTTGACGTCTTTGGTACGGTCGTCGACTGGCACGGCAGCATCCAGCGCGAGATGGCCGAGCGCCATCCGCAGGTGGATGGCGACGCCTTTGCGCTGGCCTGGCGCAAGGGCTACCAGCCGGCGATGGACCTGGTGCGCCAGGGCCAGCTGGGCTGGACGCGCATGGATGCATTACACCGCCGCATTCTCGACGGCATCCTGCCGCAGTTTGGGCTGGACGGCATGCCCGAGGCCGAGCGCGCCGCGCTGAACCGGGTCTGGCACCGATTGGCGCCCTGGCCCGATGCCGTCGCCGGCCTGCAGCGGCTCAAAAGCCGGTTTGTCATCACCCCGCTGTCCAACGGCAATATTGCGTTGCTGACCCACATGGCCAAGAACGCAGGGCTGCCGTGGGATTGTGTTTTGTCGGCGGAGGTGTTCCAGGCGTACAAGCCGGATCCCCGGGCGTACCTCGGCGTGGCGGATGTTTTTGGGGTGGAGGCTGCTTCGGTCATGCTGGTCGCCGCGCATCACAGTGATTTGGCGGCAGCGCGGTGGTGCGGGTTGCGGACGGCGTATATACAGCGGCCGCATGAATATGGGGCCAACCAACCCAAAGATGTAACCCCCCAACCC
This sequence comes from uncultured Comamonas sp., assembly GCF_964277875.1. Taxonomy (NCBI): domain Bacteria; kingdom Pseudomonadati; phylum Pseudomonadota; class Betaproteobacteria; order Burkholderiales; family Comamonadaceae; genus Comamonas; species uncultured Comamonas sp. Next base: position 112,351 of record NZ_CAXYJV010000036.1, on the reverse strand, counting down.
GACAACACCTATCACTGTCGTGATTTGTTGGATCTGGCGGATCAGTTGGGGTGTTGAGGTCTTGTGCTTTTTTGGGGTTGGGTCCGTTAGTCGTGCTGAGGCGCCGATATAGGGCCTGATCCTTCGTTGCGCAGGCTTGCCATACAAGCGTACTGTCTGCGCCTGCGACGCCTTTTTAAGATTGTTTTATGGGCTGTTAGGGGGCTGCTAATCGTGCGGGGGCGCCGATATAGGGCCTGATCCTTCGTTGCGCAGGCTTGCCGTACAGGCGTACTGTCTGCGCCTGCGCGCCTCGTCTCAGGCCCTATCTCGGCGTTGGGGTGGTGGGGTTGGGCGTTGCGTTTGCTTCTTTAGCCCGCTCCGGCAGACCGTTTCATTTCATGTAGCGCTTGGGGATGGCGCTGTGCTGAGTTTTTGAGTTTTGGGCTGTTGGTCTTGCGGGGGCGCCGATATAGGGCCTGATCCTTCGTTGCGCAGGCTTGCCGTACAGGCGTACTGTCTGCGCCTGCGCGCCTCGCCTCAGGCCCTATCTCGGCGTTGGGGTGGTGGGGTGAGTATTGCGCTTGCTTCTTGGGCCCGCTCCGGCAGTCCGGGTGATTTCAGGGCTCGCCTTGGTTGATGGGACGGAGAGGAGTGGTTTCAGCTGCTTTCAATGCAAAAAGCGCCCGGGATGTCCTCGGGCGCTTTGCTTGGGTTGCTGATTTCGCTTCTTATTTCTTCGCTTGGGCGAGCCACTTGGTGGCCAGTTGTACCCAGTACGTTGCGCCCAGGGGGATCAGGTCGTCGTTGAAGTCGTAGCTGGGGTTGTGCAAGGTGCAGGGGCCGCCGCCGTGGCCTATGGCGCGGTGGTCGCCTTCGCCGTTGGCGATGAAGCAGTAGGCGCCGGGCTTGGCTTCGAGCATGAAGGAGAAGTCTTCGGCGCCCATCGTGGGTTCTTGCGCCTTCACTTTATCGGCGCCGATGATGTCGATCATCACCTGGCGGGCGAACTCGGCTTCGGGGACGCTGTTGACGGTGGCGGGGTAGTTGCGGTTGAAGTAGAACTCGCACTGCGCATTGTTCATCGCGCAGCAGCCTTCGGCCACCTGGCGCATGCGGGCTTCGATCAGGTCCAGCACTTCGGTGCGGAAGGTGCGCACCGTGCCTTGCAGCTCCACGCGGTCGGGGATCACGTTGTTGGCTTCGCCGCCGTGGATCATGGTCACGGAAATCACGCCGGTATCGAGCGGCTTCTTGTTGCGGGTGATGATGGTCTGGAACGCCGTCACGATCTGGCAGGCGATGGGCACCGGATCATTGCCCATGTGCGGCATCGCGCCGTGGCCGCCCTTGCCGGTGATGGTGATCTTGAAGTCGTTGCTGGAGGCCATCACCGGGCCGGGGCTGACGGCCATGTTGCCGGCGGCCATGCCGGGCCAGTTGTGCATGCCGAAGATGGCCTGCATCGGGAATTTCTCGAACAGGCCGTCCTTGATCATCTCGCGCGCGCCGCCACCGCCTTCTTCGGCAGGTTGGAAGATCAGGTAGACGGTGCCGTCAAAATCGCGGAACTTGGAGAAGTGCTTGGCTGCGGCCAGCAGCATCGCGGTGTGGCCGTCATGGCCGCAGGCGTGCATCTTGCCGGCATGGCGGCTGGCGTGTTCAAAGGTGTTGGACTCCTGCATCGGCAGCGCATCGATATCGGCGCGCAGGCCCACGGCCTGGCCGCTGGCGCCGCCATCCTTGCCGTGCACGATGCCGACCACGCCGGTGGTGCCCAGGCCGCGGTGGATAGGAATGCCCCATTCCGTCAGCTTGGCTGCCACCAGATCGGCCGTGCGCACTTCTTCGAAGCACAGCTCCGGGTGGGCATGGATGTCTTTGCGGATCTGGGCAATGCTGGCCGCTTCGGCCACGATGGAATCAATCAGCTTCATGGGAAATCCTGTTGGCTACATGGGGATGTATCTGTCTGGCCGGTGCCGCGAGGGGCCAAGGCGTTGGCGCGCGGCGTGCCAAGCCCTCTATGGTGCAGCAAAGCAGGACACCCCTGCGCTGAAATGTCCTGGGAATAACCCTGGGCCTGGGCCCCGCTCGGCCACGTGCTGCAGGAGACCCCGGCCCCTGCCAACTGGCGCTACCATGTGCAGCACTCCATTCCCCCGACTCTGCGCCGGCCTCGGCGCCGCCCTTGCCATGACTACCACTGCTGCCGCCACCACCGTTCTGGGCGCCTGCCCCCATGACTGCCCCGATACCTGCTCACTGGTCACCACCGTGGTCGATGGCGTGGCGACCAAGGTCAGTGGCAATCCGCTGCATGCGCACACCGGCGGCGTGCTCTGCGCCAAGGTCAGCAAATACACCGAGCGCAGCTACCATGCGGACCGGGTGCTGCAGCCGATGAAGCGGGTCGGCCCCAAGGGCAGCGGCCAGTTCCAGCCGGTGAGCTGGGACGAGGCGCTGGCCGATATCAGCCAGCGGCTGCACCGCATTGCGCAGACCGATCCGCAGGCCATCCTGCCCTACAGCTATGCCGGCACGATGGGCCTGGTGCAGGGCGAGAGCATGGACCGGCGCTTTTTCCACCAGCTGGGCGCGTCGCTGCTGGACCGCACCATCTGCGCCAGCGCGGGCTCGGAAGCCTTGCTGCACACCTATGGCGGCAAGCTGGGCATGCGGGTGCAGTTTTTTGCCGAGAGCCAGCTGATCCTCATCTGGGGCAGCAACAGCATTGGCAGCAACCTGCATTTCTGGCGCTATGCGATGGAGGCCAAGCGCAACGGCGCCAAGCTGGTCTGCATCGATCCGCGCAAGAGCGAGACCGCCGACAAATGCCATGAACACCTGCAGCTGCTGCCCGGCACCGATGCGGCGCTGGCGCTGGCCTTGATGCATGAGCTGATCCGCAACGACTGGCTCGACCACGACTACATTGCCCAGCACACCTTGGGCTGGGACGCGTTGAAGGCCCGCGCACTGCAGTGGTCGCCCGAGCGCGCCGCCCAGGTCTGCGGCATCGATGCCGCGCAGATCCGCAGCCTGGCGCGCGATTACGGCACCACCGAGCGGGCGGCGATCCGCCTGAACTACGGCATGCAGCGTGTGCGCGGCGGCGGCAATGCCGTGCGCGCGGTCGCCTGCCTGCCCGCACTCACCGGCGCCTGGCGCCACCGCGCTGGCGGCCTGCTGCTGTCCAGTTCGTCATCGGCACCGGCGCGCCGGGGGGCCCTGCAAATGCCGGCGCTGCTGGGCGCGCGCCAGCCCCGCACCGTCAACATGAGCACGATTGGCGATGCGCTGCTCCAGCCCGCCAGCGCCGGGTTCGGCCCGCAGATTGCTGCCCTGGTCTGCTACAACAGCAACCCGGTCGCGGTAGCCCCCGATTCGGCCAAGGTGGTCAAGGGCTTTGCCCGCGAGGACCTGTTCACCGTGGTGCTGGAGCACTTCATGACCGACACGGCCGACTATGCCGACTATGTGCTGCCCGCCACCAGCCAGCTGGAACACTGGGACATCCACACCAGCTACGGCCACACCGATGTGCTGCTCAACCGCCCGGCCATTGCGCCGCTGGGCCAGGCGCGCAGCAATGCGCAGATCTTCCGCGACCTGGCCGCGCAGATGGCGCGCTACGACAGCGCCTTTGCGGCGCCGCATTTTGCCGACAGCGACGAGGAGCTGTGCCGCCAGGCGGTGGACCCGACCCGCATCCCGTTCGAGCAGCTGCTGGCGCAGGGCTTTGTCGCACAGGACCTGCCCGACGCCCCGTTTGCCAACGGCGGCTTTGCCACGCCCTCGGGCAAGTGCGAGTTCCACAGCGCGGCGCTGGAGGCCATGGGCATCAACCCCTTGCCCGACCACCTGCCCAACCATGAGCTGCCCACCGCCAGCCATCCGCTGGCGATGATCTCGCCACCGGCGCGCAACTTTCTCAACTCCACCTTTGTCAATGTGCGCCAGCTGCGCAGTGCCGAAGAGCGCCCGATGCTGGAGATGCACCCCAGCGATGCGCAAAGCCGCCAGATTGAAGATGGCGATCTGGTGCGCGTCTTCAACGGCCGGGGCGAGCATGTCTGCCATGCCAGCATCAATGGCCGTGCCCGGCCCGGCGTCGTAGTGGGACTGGGGATCTGGTGGCGCAAGGATGGGCCCAATGGCACCAACGTCAACGAGCTGACCCACCAGCAGCTGACCGATATCGGACGCGCGCCGTCCTTTTACGACTGTGCGGTGCAGGTCGAGCGCATGGCCACCGCCGGCATGGGCCACGGAGGTATCGCCGCATGAGCGCTGTAGAACTAGCCTTTTCGCGCAGCTATGCGCAAGCCCGCCAGCAGTTTCTGGAGTCCGCCGCCGCCGCTGGCCTGGCGCTGCAGTCGCAGCCCCATCCGTTGACCGGGGTCGCAGGCGAAGCGCTGGCCATGGATGTGGCCCGGGATGGCGCGGCCGATGCCGACCAGCTGCTGATCCTCAGCAGCGCCTGCCATGGCATCGAGGGCTACTGCGGCAGCGGCGTGCAGGTCTATGCGCTGCGCGATGCCGAGTGGCTGGACAAGGTGCGCAGCGCCGGTGTGGCCGTGCTCTATGTGCATGCGCTCAACCCCCATGGCTTTTCCTACGGCCGGCGCGTGACCCAGGAGAACGTGGACCTGAACCGCAACTTTGTCGATTTCTCCCAACCGCTGCCGGGCAACCCGGCCTATGACCAGTTGCACGAGGTGATTGTGCCGGCCCAGTGGCCGCCGACGGCCCCGGTGCAGCAGGCGATGCAGGACTTCATCGATGCGCACGGCCTCAAGGCCTGGCAGGCGGCGGTGGCCCAGGGCCAGTACCGTTATCCGCAAGGCGTGTTCTTTGGCGGCCAGGCGCCGACCTGGAGCAACCAGACCCTGCGCCAGGTGCTGCGCCAGCACGGCCAGGCCGCGCGCCAGATCGCCTGGATCGATGTGCACACCGGGCTGGGCCCCAATGGCTATGGCGAGCGCATCTTCACCGGCCCGCCCGGTGATGCGGCCATGCTGGCGCGGGCGCGCCGCTGGTGGGATGGGGCAGGCGCGACGCCGGTCACGTCGCTGGACGATGGCAGCTCCTCATCGCCGCCTTTGACCGGTCTGCTCTGGAACAGCGTGGCGCAAGAATGCCCGCAGGCCACATTTACCGGCATGGCGTTGGAGTACGGTGTGCTGCCGGTGCACGCTACCTTGGATGCGCTGCGCGCCGACCACTGGCTGCACCAGCACCCCGAGGCACCGGCCGCCCAGCAGGCTGCCATCCACCAGCAGATGCGCGAAGCCTTCTATGACGAGAGCGTGGCCTGGAAAGCGCAGATCATCAGCCAGGCGCGCCAGGCGCTGTTCCAGACGGTGGATGGGCTCCGCAGCGAAGCGCGCTGACGTCTAAGCCCGCGCCCCCTGCAGCGCGACCTGCTGGCAGCCCCAGTGGTGCAGGCATTCGCGCAGCAGAATCAACAGCGCAGCCTGCGCCGGCGTCAGCTGCAGGCCGCTGTGGCTGCCGCCCATCATGTGGTGGGCATAGCGGTTGAAGAGCTGCTCGACGGCGTCGGTGGTCTGCAGCGGGGCTTGCGGATCCGGCAGCTGCGCGGCCAGTGCCGCCATGTCCGGCGCGCTGCACAGCAAAGCCAGCTGGGGGCCGGGCGCTGGCCAACTGCGGGTCAGCGGCATAATCTGGTCTTCCACCAACTCGATCACCTGTTCCACCTGGCCAGCGCCGGCGGACGCGCGGCTCAGGTACTGTGTTGCCAATTGGCCATAGCCCAACGGCAGATCGTGTCGGATAGGCGACGCCTGTTGCGCGGTCAAACGTCACACCTGGCAAGCACCGGGATCGGCCTGCAACACCACCCAGTCCTGGTTCGGGTAGCGGGCCTGCAAAGCAGGCAGATCCAGCAAGGCTGCGGGCTGCAAGCGATCGGAAGAGGGGACAGGCGGGGATGTGGGCATGGGCAGGGAGCAATGCTAGCGCGTCTGCTGCGCAGGTGCTGGCGGCATCCCTATAGATATGTTGTTAGTAGGTGTGTCAGACAACGGCTATTGACCTTGCGGACCGGCGCCACACAATAACCGCTATGAATATCCTGCATTCCAAGCTCGAAGAAAAGCTGGCGGGTTTGCCAGTGTCGGTTGCCATCTCCCTGCCGCAGGGCGGATGGATCGGTCCGCCGGACCAGGCGCAGGTACGCATTCGCTGCCACAACGCGGCGGCACTGGCCTCGCTGGCGGCTGGCGATGTCGGGGTGGTGGGTGCGGCCATCGTCGAGGGCCACGTGGATATCGAAGGCACGATGCGCGATGCGATGGCCGCTGCGGTGGCGCTGATGCCCTCGGACCCGGTGGCGGCGCGTTCCACCTGGTGGAGCCGGCTGTTGGCGCGCTCGCGTTCGGCGGCGCTCCATACCTTGACCAAGGATTCCGAGCAGATCCAGTTCCACTACGACGTCTCGGACGATTTCTACGGTCTGTGGCTGGATCCGCGCCGCGTCTACTCTTGTGCCTACTATGCCGAGCCTGGCTACAGCCTGGCCCAGGCACAGGAGGCCAAGCTGGACCTGATCTGCCGCAAGCTGCGGCTGCAGCCAGGCGAGCGCTTTCTGGATGTGGGAGCGGGCTGGGGCGGCCTGCTGCTGTGGGCTGCCGAGCACTATGGCATCGAGGGCACCGGCATCACCTTGTCCAAAAACCAGCATGCCTATGTCAACCAGCTGATCGAACAAAAAGGCCTGCAGGGCCGGGTCAAGATGCTGCTGACCGACTACCGCCAGCTGCGCGTGGACCAGCCTTTTGACAAGCTCGCCTCGGTGGGCATGTTCGAGCATGTGGGCCGCGCCCATATGCACGAGTACTTCACGGTGCTCAAGCGCCTGGTCAAACCCGGTGGCCTGCTGATGAACCACGGCATCACCGCTGGCGGCACCGACAACGAGCAGCTGGGCGCCGGCATGGGCGATTTCATCGAGAAATACATCTTCCCCGGCGGCGAGCTGATCCATGTCAGCGCCGTGCTCGAAGAGATGGCCCACGCGGGCTGGGAGATGGTGGACACCGACAACCTGCGCCCGCATTACGCCAAGACCTTGTGGGCCTGGTCCGATGCCCTGGAGGCGCAGCTGGACGAGGCGCTGGCGATCCTCGCGCAAAAGGGCGACTCCGCGCAGGCCGCCAAGACCCTGCGCGCCTACCGCCTCTACCTGGCCGGCTGCGCCACGGGGTTTGAGCATGGCTGGGTGGCGCTGCACCAGATGCTGGCTGTCATGCCCGATAGGTCGATGACGACAGGCACCATGCCTGGTGCACAATCACAATACCCGTTCACCCGGGACTATATGTATCGATAAGGAGAGCGCCGTGCTATTCAAATTCAAATCACAGGCCACTGCAGACATGATCATGCTGGAGCCTGATGCCCGCAAGGTGCTGCAGATCATCGGCAAGGACGCCTCGCCACGCGGCATCATCACCACGGACCAGATTCCCCAGGCGATTGCCGCATTGCAGGCCGCCGTGGCTGCCGAAGACGAACGCGCCCAGGCTGCGAAGACGCAGGACCTGGACCAGGACCCCGAAGACGCCGACGGCCAGGATGTGAAGGCCAGCGTCGGCCTCAAGCAGCGGGCGGTGCCCTTCATCGAGATGCTGCGCCGCAGTGCGGCCGAGCAGGCCGATGTGGTCTGGGGCGGCTGACCGCCCAGCAAGCGTCTGATCCAACGAAAAAAAGACTGCCGAGGCAGTCTTTTTGCTTGGGCGATGGCTGATCAGTCGGCGAAGGTGCCGGCCGCCTTGATGATCGGCGTCCACTTGGCGATCTCGGCCTGCACAAAGGCCTTGTGGCCTTCGGGCGTGATGCGCTGGTCGTTGGCCACGACGGCGCTCAGGTTCTCCGACTTCTTGATGAACTCGGGGTCCTTCAAGGCCACCTTCAGCGCGTCGTTGACCTTCTTCAGGATGTCGGGTGGCGTGCCCTTGGGGGCGTAGAGGCCGTGCCAGATCGTCACTTCAAAGCCCTTGAGGCCTTCTTCCTGCAGGGTCGGCAGGTCCTTCAGCGATGGCGTGGTCAGGCGCTTGCTGGTGGTCACGGCATAGGCCTTGACCTTCTTGCCTTCGATCTGGCCGGTGGTGTTCGTGGTCTGGTCGCACAGCACATCGACCTGGTTGCCCATCAGGTCGGCAATTGCCGGTGCGGCGCCCTTGTACGGCACGGCGGTCAGCGGGATCTTCAGGGTGCTTTGCAGCAGCAGGCCGCACAGGTGCGAGGCGGAACCAATACCTGCATTGGCCAGGTTGACCTTGTCCTTTTCCTTGTTCAGATAGGCAGCCAGTTCCTTGTAGTTGTTCGGTGCCAGGGTGGGCTTGCCGATCAGGGTCATCGGCACGTCGTTGATGATGCCCAGGTACTCGAAGTCCTTGGTCACATCGAAAGACAGCTTGCGGTACAGGATGGGGGCCGTGGCCACGCCGATGTGGTTCAGCAGCAGGGTGTAGCCGTCGGCCTTGGCACGTGCGGCCTTGGCCATGCCGATGGTGCTGCCCGCGCCGTCGGCGTTGTCGATGACCACGGTCACGCCATTGAGGGGCTTGCGCAGTGCTTCGGCCAGGTCGCGTGCCACGCGGTCCGTCGGGCCGCCCGCCGTGAAGGGCACGACGATGGTGATGGGCTTGTTGGGGTAGGAGGCGTCGGCATAGGCGCCGGTCGCGGTGGCGGCCGCCAGGGCCAGCGCAGTCCATTGCATCATCTTGTTCATAACGGCTTGTCTCTCTTGAAGGGAAAAAGAGTGCCATCCTACCGAGATCAGGCAGGGGTTTTTTCTAAGGTAAACCCTTGTTTTTCCTGAGTGTTTATCGTTTTCGGTCAGGCGCTTTTCCCGGAACTTAAAGCCAAATGGCCGCCGGGGTCAACGATGGTTTGCGATAGATGCTATCAATATTGATAGTTGAAATGTCGTTAGCCGTCGGCGAAATGTCGTGCAGCCAGAGGCAGTGATGGACATTTATTTGCGCTGGCGCAAGCGGCAGGCGCCTTTGGGCGCCACGCCAGACCGCTGCAATATCCGTAGCTTTTCTATGGCTTACACGAAGCTTACGCGGCCAGGGAGCCGCTGGCGATGGCCGCTGCCGCTGCCCGGGTCTCCACGCCCAGCTTCTCAAACACATGCTCCAGGTGCTTGTTCACCGTGCGCGGGCTCATGCCCAGGATCTGTGCAATGTCCCGGTTGGTCTTGCCCTTGGCCAGCCAGCCCAGCACCTCGGTCTCGCGCGGGGTCAGCGACGCATCCTGCAGGCGCTGGGTGCTGGCACACAGGTTGTCGGTGCCCACGCGCAGCACCAGCATGCGCTCGCCAATGCCCACCTCGCCCACCGGCTGAGCCAGCAGGCTGCTGCCGCCCAGCGGGTGCCGGGCCGTCGTATCCCAGGCCGATTGCAGCCAGGCCGTTGCCGCCGCTGTGCTGGCGCCAAAGGCCTGCTCCAGCCACAGTGCCGCCTGCGGCGAGCGCCAGGCGATGCGGCCCTGGCGGTCCAGCACCACCACCCCCATGCCCGCCACATCCACCGCCGCCTGGGCCATGCGGCCCACATGGGCGTTGTGCATATGGCGGGCCAGCCGCGCCAGCACCTCGGGCAGCTTCAGCGGTTTGACGACATAGTCCACGCCGCCGCAGGCAAAGCCTTCGACGATATGGTCGGTCTCGGACAGCCCGGTCATGAAGATCACCGGCACATGGGCCCAGGCCGGGTTGGCCTTGATCCTGCGGCACAGCGAGAAGCCGGTCTCGCCGGGCATCACGCAGTCCAGCAGCACTGCATCGGGCGTCGCGATCTCCAGGCGTTCCAGCGCCTCGGCCGCATTGCGGGCCACCAGCACCGTGTAGTCCTGCTGGCTCAGCGCTTCGCAGAGGAAGCCGAGGGTCTCGATGGCATCGTCGACCACCAGGACGACGCCGGCATGGGGTGTGTGATGAGGCATGGCTAGGTATCGGGCGAGGACGCGGCGAGGCTTTCCAGGATGAACGGGAAATCGAAACGCTGGGCAGCGGCATCAAGCGCCTGCAGCGCATCGCGGCAATCGGGATGGCTGGCCTGGGCTGCCGCCAGCAGCTTGCGCAGGCCGGCGCCATCGCCAAAGCGTGCCAGCCGCGTGATGTCCGATTGCAGCTCGGGCGGCAGCGGGCCAGGCTGCGGGGCGGAGGCCAGTGCCGCCGGGGGAGGGGATACGGCCTTGTCCTCCAGCCACTCCAGCTTCAGCAGCCAGGCCAGGCTGTCCATCAGCTCGGACTCCAGCACCGGCTTGCCGACAAAGGCCTGGCAGCCGGCACGCTCGAGCTGCTCGGGCTGGTTCTCGAACAGGTCGGCCGAGACGATGATGATCGGCAGATGGGCGGCGCTGTACTGCTGGCGCACCAGCGCAGCGGTCTGCCAGCCGCTCAGGTCATCCATGCTCAGGTCCAGCAGGATGGCATCGGGCGGCGCATCGCGGATGATCTCCAGACACTCATGGCCGCTGGCCGCTTCGAGCACGGTAAAGCCCAGCGGAATCAGCACCCCGGCGATCAGCTGGCGGTGGATGGGCTGGTCATCGACGACCAGCAGCGTTCTGCGCGGGCCCTGGTAGCCGCCGATGAAGGGGCGGGCCTGGGGTTGGCCGGCCAGCGCGCGGGGCGGGGTGTGGACCTCGCTCAGGTACAGGCGCACCGAGAAGGTGCTGCCCTGGCCAGGCGTGCTCTGCAGGCTCAGCTCGCCGCCCATCAGCAAGGTCAGCATGCGGGTGATGGTCAGGCCCAGACCGGTGCCGGTGCTCGCGGCCCGGCGCCCGGCACTGCCCCGTTCAAACGGCATGAAGATGCGCTCATGGTCCTGCGGCGCAATGCCGATGCCGGTGTCGCAAATATCAAAGCGCACCACATCGCTGTGGCAGTTGACCTGCAGGCGCACGCTGCCGCTGTCGGTAAAGCGGATCGCATTGCCCAGCAGGTTGATCAGAATCTGGCGCAGGCGCTTGGCATCGGCGCGCACCCACGGTGGCATGCGGCCCTGGGTCTGCAGCGCAAACTGCAGGCCCTTGGCCTCGGCCTGGGGCCGCACCATGCGGTTGACCGCTTCGAGAAACTCGGGGAACTGCAGCGGCGCCGGGTCCAGCCGCAGGCGTCCAGCCTCGATGCGCGCCAGATCCAGCAGCTCATCGATCAGCGAGTGCATGTGCTCGCCACTGTGCAGCATGGTGGTGATGCTTTCATGCGCGGGGCCGGGCAGGTCACTGCGCCGCAGCAGCAGCTGGGCATAGCCGAGGATGCTGGTCAGCGGCGTGCGCAGCTCATGGGCCATGCCGGCCACATAGCGCGATTTGGCCTGGTTGGCCGCCTCGGCATGCTCCTTGGCGGCCTGCAGCTGGGCATCGGTGCGCTGGTGGGCCTCGATCTCTTGCAGCAGCATCTGCGTCTGGCGTTCCGACTCCTCGCGCGCCATGCGCCGGCTGTCCTTGGCCAGCACCAGCCACCAGGCATAGAGTGCACACAGCAGCGCCAGCAGCGAGAACGCCCGCACAAAGGCCCAGCGCAAATCGGTCTGCCCCGGCGGCAGGCTTTGCTGCATGTAGACGATGAACAAGGCCAGCGCCATGGGGCTGGTCAGCAGCAGCACCGTGCCGGCATAGGATGCCAGCCGAAAGTTGATGCTGCGCTGGATACGCTGGGGTAGCAGGCTTTCGTAGAGGCTGCGCCACTGCACCTGGGCCCGCGCGGTGCTGGGTTTGCAGCGGTCATGGCAGCGCGAATCGAGCGAGCAGCACAGCGAGCAGATGGGCGCGCCATAGGCGGGGCAGGCGGCCATGTCGGCGCGCTCGAACTGGTTCTGGCACACGGCGCATTGCAGCTCGGGCGCCTCGAACAGCGCGGGCGGGCGGGCGATATACCAGCGCCCGCGCGTGGCCCAGGCCAGCAAGGGCGACACCAGCAGCGCAATCACCAGCGCAATATAGGGCGCAAAGGCGCTGGCCAGCTCACCCAGCAGCCCGCTGTAGGCAATGCCGGCGGCCAGCGCGGCAATGCCCATCGCGCCCAGCCCGACGGGGTTGAGGTCATGCAGGTAGGCGCGCCGGAACTCGGTGCCCGGCGGGCTCAGCCCCAGCGGCTTGTTGATGACCAGATCGGCCACCAGCGCGCCGACCCAGGCGACGGCGATATTGCTGTAGATGCCCAGCACCTTCTCCAGCGCGCTGAACACGCCCAGGGTCATGATCAGCATCGCGATCATCACGTTGAACACCAGCCACACGACACGGCCAGGGTGGCTGCGGGTGATGCGCGAGAACACATTGGACCAGGCCAGCGAGCCGGCATAGGCATTGGTCACATTGATCTTGATCTGCGCCATGATGACGAAGATGAGGGTGACCCAGAGGGCGATGCCCGGGTCCTGGACCATCTTGCCAAACGCGCTGAGGTAGAGGTGGGTGGGGTCCGAGGCCTCGGCCACCGTGGAGCCAAACTGCAGCGCCACATAGGCCAGGTAGGCGCCGCCCAGCATGCGCGCGGCGCCCATCAGGATCCAGCCCGGCCCGCCCATCAGCACGCAAAACCACCAGCGTCCCCGGTTGGCGGCCGTCTTGCGCGGCATGAAGCGCAGGTAATCGACCTGCTCACCCACCTGCACGATCAGCGCGAATATCACCGTGCTGGCCGAGCCGAAATACAGCCAGTTGAAATCGGCGCTGCCCGAGGTCAGGCCCGACAGGCCCGGCAGCTCATGCACCAGCTGCGGCTGGGTGAAGGCCAGCCACAGATAGGGCGTCAGCAGCATCAGCGCCCACAGCGGCTGGGTCCAGGCCTGCAGCTTGGAGATGAAGGTCACGCCATACAGCACCATCGGTATCACCACCAGCGCGCACAGCACATAGCAGACCACCAGCGGCCAGCCCAGCGCCATCTGCACGGCCAGCGCCATGATGGCCGCCTCCAGCGCAAAAAAGATAAAGGTGAAGGTGGCATAGACCAGCGAGGTGATGGTCGAGCCCAGGTAGCCAAAGCCGGCGCCCCGGGTGAGCAGGTCCATGTCCAGCCCATAGCGCGCCGCGCAGACCGAGATGGGCCAGGCGGTCAGAAAGATCACGATGCCCATCACCGCAATGGCCCAGGCCGCGTTGCTGAAGCCATAGGCCAGGGTGATGGTCGCGCCAATGGCCTCCAGCGCCAGAAATGACAGCCCGCCCATCGCCGTGTTCAGCAGCTGCCATTCGCTCCAGCGCCGCGCCTTCTGCGGCGTAAAGCGCAGCGCGTAGTCCTCCATGGTCTCGTCGGCCACCCAGGCGTTGTATTCGCGGCGGATCGGGAAGATCTTTTGGGAGGGCTTGGTCATCACAGGCAGCGCACAGGCGCTGTGGGCAAGGGATCAGCGGACTAAGCAATATTCAGGCCACGGCAAGGCTGGTGCGGTTGTCGAAGTGCGGGGTCGTTGGGGCTAGCAGGCGTTTGACTGAGGCAGCAAGGCTAGCTGTTTGTGCGTACGCAGCGGCTACGTCAAATGACGTATGGGTGTTTCGGGGCCGCACTTTTAGAGTGATCAACAGGTTTCAACCCGTTACCGGTTCAACGCCTGAACCACTTGAGGAGAAAAGCATGTCTCAGGAATTCCAACAGTCGCTCCGCCGCCGCCGTCTCTTGCAAGGCCTGGGTGCCATCAGCATCGCGGGTCTGCCCATGCTGTCCCGCGCCCAAACGCCGCCTACTGCGCAGGTCAACACCAGCAAGCTCGCGGTGACCGACACCGAAGTGGTGGTGGGGCAACTGCACTCGTCGACCGGCACGATGGCGATCTCCGAGACCGGCTCCATCCAGGCCGAGCAGCTGGCCATCGACCAGATCAACGCGATGGGCGGTGTGCTGGGACGCAAGATCCGCGTGATCAAGGAGGACGGCGCCTCCGACTGGCCCACCTTTGCCGAAAAGGCCAAGAAGCTGCTCATCAGCGACCATGTGGCGACCGTGTTCGGCTGCTGGACCTCGGCCTCCCGCAAGGCCGTGCTGCCCGTCTTCGAAAAGGAAAACGGCCTGCTCTACTACCCCACCTTCTACGAAGGCCTGGAGCAGAGCAAGAACGTCATCTACACCGGCCAGGAAGCGACCCAGCAGATTCTGTACAGCCTCGACTGGGCCAAGAAGGAAAAGAACGCCTCCAAGGTGTTCCTGGTGGGCTCGGACTACATCTGGCCGCGCACCTCGATGAAGATTGCGCGCAAGCACATCGAGACCTTCCAGAAGGGCAAGGTCGTCGGCGAGGAGTACTACCCGCTGAGCAACACCAACTTCAACTCGCTGATCAACAAGATCAAGGTGGCCAAGCCCGATCTGATCTTTGCAGCTGTCGTGGGTGGCTCCAACGTGGCCTTCTACAAGCAGCTCAAGGCGGCGGGCATCACCGGTGACAAGCAGTTCCTGGTGACCCTGTCGGTGACCGAGGACGAAATGCTCGGCATTGGCGGCGAGAACTTTGCCGGCTTCTACTCGAGCATGAAGTACTTCCAGACGCTGGACAACCCCAACAACAAGAAGTTTGTCGAGGCCTTCAAGGCCAAGTACGGTCCCAAGTCGGTCATCGGCGATGTGACCCAGGCCGGCTACCTGGGCCCCTGGCTGTGGAAGGCCGCTGTCGAGAAGGCCGGCAGCTTCGATGTGGACAAGGTCGTGGCCGCATCGCCGGGCATCGAGCTGAACACCGCCCCCGAAGGCTACGTGAAGATCGACGCCAACCACCACCTCTGGAGCAAGTCGCGCATCGCGCAGGGCCTGCCGGACGGGACCTTCAAGGTGGTGTCCGAGTCGCCCGAGCTGATCAAGCCTGATCCCTTCCCCAAGGGCTACCAATAAACGTGGCCAACACAGCCCTTGATACGTCGTTGCTCGGCCTTGTCGTACTTTTTGTACTGCCTGCGGCCTCGCGCCTCGTCTCAACCGCAAACCTTCGGTTTGCTGGGCTGTGTTTGCCACTTACAAGCAAGGAGCGGGCCCCGAGGCATTGCCCTTGAGGCCCGCGATGCCGCCGACCACCACCCGACAAGAGAGCGCCATGACTTTTTCTGAAATGATGAATATCGGGCTGATGCAGGGCTTCGCAGGCCTCAGCCTGTTTGCAGTATTGCTGCTGATGGGCCTGGGCCTGGCGATTATTTTTGGCCAGATGGGTGTCATCAACATGGCGCATGGCGAGTTCATGACGATCGGCGCCTACACCGTGTTCATGGCCTCCACCCTGGTGGAAGCCCATGCGCCGGCATGGATGCCGTACTACTTTCCGCTGTCGATCGTGGCGGCCTTTGTGTTCGCGTTTGTGCTGGGCTGGCTGGCCGAGTGGGCATTGATCCGCCACCTGTACAAGCGCCCGCTCGATACCTTGCTGGCCACCTGGGGCCTGAGTCTGGGACTGCAGCAGGTGTTCCGCTCGGTGATCGGCCCCAAAGAGGTGAGCCCTACCTTGCCTGACTGGCTGATGGGCTCCTGGTCGCCCAGCGAGGGGCTGGACATTCCGATCAATGGCCTGTTTGTGCTGGCGCTGGCGCTGCTGGTGACCGCCGGCGTGCTGATTGCGCTGTACCGCAGCCGTTGGGGCCTGCGGGTGCGGGCCACGGTCAGCAACCGGGTGATGGCCAATGCCATCGGCATCAACACCAAGAAGACCGACCGCCTGACCTTTGCGATTGGCTGCGGGGTGGCGGGCATTGCCGGCGCCGCCTTCACCACCATCGGCTCGACGGGCCCTACCTCCGGTTCGCTCTACATCGTGGATTCGTTCCTGGTCGTCACCTTTGGCGGTGCCGCCAGCCTGCTGGGCACCGTGGCATCGGCCTTTGGCATTGCCCAGGTGCAGTCCATCACGGAGTTCTTCCTCAGTGGCTCCATGGCCAAGGTGCTGACCTTGTCCTTCATCGTCGTGGTCTTGATGCTGCGGCCCCAAGGTCTGTTTGCCAGCAAGGTGCGCCGCTAAAGCCGGTGCAAAGGATGACAACCATGAAAGATATGCGTGTGTGGCTGGAGCGAACCGGCCTGGGACATGTGGCGCTGCTGGCCGTGGTGCTGCTGGTGGTGTTCCCGCTGGCGCTCGATGCCTTCCGCCTGAACCTGGTGGGCAAGTACCTCTGCTACGCCTTTGTGGCCGTGGGCCTGGTCATGCTCTGGGGCTGGGGCGGTGTGCTGAGCCTGGGACAGGGCGTGTTCTTTGGCCTGGGCGGTTATGCGATGGCGATGTTCCTCAAGCTGGAGGCCTCCGACAAGGCCAGCACCAGCATCCAGTCCACACCGGGCATCCCCGACTTCATGGACTGGAACCAGCTCACCGCACTGCCGCTGTGGTGGACGCCGTTCGAGCACCTGCCCTTTGCGCTGTTTGCCGTGGTGGCTGCGCCCGCGCTGCTGGCCTTCATCATCGGTTTTGCCATGTTCCGCCGCCGGGTGGGCGATGTCTACTTTGCGATCATCACCCAGGCCGTGGCGCTGATTCTCACCGTGCTGATCATCGGCCAGCAGGGCTACACCGGCGGCGTCAACGGCATGACCGACCTGCGCACCCTGCTGGGCTGGGACATCCGCACCGACAGCGCCAAGTACATCCTCTACTACGTCTGCTGCGGCCTGCTGCTGCTGTCGGTGGTGGCCTGTCTGTGGATCCAGAAAAGCAAGCTCGGCACCCTGCTGCTGGCGATGCGCGACAAGGAAGACCGCGTGCGCTTCTCCGGCTACGACGTGTCGATGTTCAAGGTCTTCGTGTTCTGCCTGGCCGCTGCAATCTCGGGCATTGGCGGCGCGATGTTTGCACTGCAGGTGGGCTTCATGTCCCCGTCCATCGTCGGCATTGTTCCGTCGATCGAGATGGTGATCTTTGCCGCCGTCGGTGGCCGCATGAGCCTGGTCGGTGCCGTCTACGGCGCGCTGCTGGTCAACTTTGGCAAGACCTATTTCTCCGAGACCTTCCCCGATCTGTGGATGTTCTGCATGGCCGGCCTCTTCATCGTGGTGACCATGTTCTTCCCCAACGGCCTGGCGGGCCTGTATGCGAGCAAGCTCAAGCCCATGCTGGCGCGGCGTGCTGCCAAGCCCGCCAGCCCACCCAGCCCGACCAGCCCAGTGGCCACCAGCACGGCTACCAAGCCCGTTACCACCACCGCCACCAGCAAGGCGCAGGAGCCGGTCAGCGGCAAGCCTGCGGCCGAAGGCGTCTGAACCAGGAGTGCGCAATGAGCAATACCGACTTTGCACTGGCGGTGGAGGGTTTGACAGTCTCCTTTGACGGCTTCAAGGCCATCGAGGACCTGACCCTCTATGTCGACAAGAACGAGCTGCGCGTGATCATCGGCCCCAACGGCGCCGGCAAGACCACCTTGCTGGACCTGATCTGCGGCAAGACCAAGGCCAGCAGCGGCAGCATCAAGTTCCAGAACCAGGAGCTGACGGGCATGGACGAGTACCTGCGCGTGCGCAAGGGCATCGGCCGCAAGTTCCAGACCCCGTCGATCTACGAGAACCTGTCGGTTTTCAAGAACCTGGAGGTCTCCTATCCCGAGGGGCGCTCGGTGTTTGGCGCGCTGCGCTTCAAGTGCACCGAGGCCGTGCGGCAGCGCGTGCAGGCGGTGGCGCAGGAGATCGGCCTGGACCATGTGCTGGAGATGGAATCGGGCCTGCTGTCGCACGGGCAAAAGCAGTGGCTGGAGATTGGCATGCTGCTGATGCAGGACCCGGAACTGCTGATGCTCGACGAGCCGATTGCCGGCATGAGCGCGCGCGAGCGCGAGCTGACGGCCGATCTGCTCAAGCGCATCTGCGTGGGCCGCTCGGTGATCGTGATCGAGCACGACATGGAGTTTGTGGCCCGCATTGCGCACAAGGTCACCGTCATGCACCAGGGCAAGATTCTGGCTGAAGGCTCGATGGAGGCCGTGCAGTCCGATCCCAAAGTCATCGATGTCTACCTGGGCCACTGAGGAGCCGCACATGCTGAAAGTCAACGATATCCACGTGGCCTACGGACAGAGCGAGGCGCTGCACGGCATCTCGTTCGAAGGCCGGCCCAACGAGACCCTGGCCATCATGGGCCGCAACGGCATGGGCAAGACCACGTTGTTCAAGGCGCTGATGGGCGTGCTGCCGCTCAAGAGCGGCGCGGTGCAGGTGGCCGGGCAGGATGTGTCGCGCGACGAGAGCTATCTGCGCGTGGCCAAGGGCATTGCCTATGTGCCCCAGGGCCGCATGATCTTCCCGACCCTGAGCGTCGAGGAGAACATCGAGACCGGTCTGGAGAACGCCCGCGACCGCAAGATTCCCGACGAGATCTATGCGCTGTTCCCGGTGCTCTGGGATATGCGCCGGCGCAAGGGCGGCAACCTCTCGGGCGGGCAGCAGCAGCAGCTGGCCATTGCCCGCGCGCTGGTCACCAACCCCAAGGTGCTGCTGCTCGATGAGCCCACCGAAGGCATCCAGCCGTCCATCATCAAGGACATCGCCAAGGCGCTCAACGAGATCCGCAAGATGCGCGAAATCACGATCGTGGTCTCCGAGCAGGTGCTGCATTTTGCGATGGATGTGGCCGACCGGCTCTTTGTCATCGAGGGCGGCCGCATCGTGCACGAGACCGACCGCGCCAACACCAACGAGGCCCACATCAAGTCCTATCTGTCGGTTTAGGTCCTTGCGCGCCGGGCGGCTTGCGCTGCCGGCCCGCATTTTTCTGTTTCATTGACTGCATCACAGGAGCTGCACATGCCCGAAACCCTGATCAAGGTTGATCTGTCCCAACCGGCCCCCTCCAACGAGAAGGTGCACAACCGCTGGCATCCCGATATTCCGATGGCCTGCTGGGTCAACCCCGGCGATGACTTTGTGCTGGAGACCTACGACTGGACGGGGGGCTTCATCCAGAACAACGACAGCGCCGACGATGTGCGCGATGTGGACCTGACCACGGTGCACTACCTGTCGGGCCCGGTGGGCGTCAAAGGCGCCGAGCCGGGTGACCTGCTGGTCGTGGACCTGCTCGACATCGGCGCCAAGGACGAGAGCCAGTGGGGCTTCAACGGCTTTTTCTCGCAGAAGAACGGCGGCGGGTTCCTGACCGACCATTTTCCGTCCGCGCAAAAATCGATCTGGGATTTCCAGGGCATGTTCACCACGTCGCGCCACATCCCCGGCGTGCGCTATGCCGGCCTGATCCACCCGGGCCTGATCGGCACCTTGCCCGACCCCAAGATGCTCGAGACCTGGAATGCGCGCGAGCAGGCACTGATCGACACCAACCCCGACGGCAACCTGGCCAACCCGCCGTTCATGGCGACGGCGCACATGGGCCAGCTCAAGGGCGAGGCACGCGACAAGGCCGCTGCCAGCGGCGCGCGCACCGTGCCTCCGCGTGAGCATGGCGGCAACTGCGACATCAAGGACCTCTCGCGCGGCTCCAAGATCTTCTTCCCGGTCTATGTCGATGGCGCGGGCCTGTCGGTGGGCGATCTGCACTTCAGCCAGGGCGATGGCGAAATCACCTTCTGCGGCGCGATCGAGATGGCCGGCTGGGTGCACATGAAGGTGTCCATCATCAAGGGCGGCATGGCCAAGTACGGCATCAAGAACCCCATCTTCAAGCCCAGCCCCATCGTGCCGACCTACAACGACTATGTGATCTTTGAAGGCATCAGCGTTGACGAATCGGGCAAGCAGTACTACCTGGATGTGAACGTGGCCTACAAGCAGGCCTGCCTCAACGCCATCGAGTACCTGAAGAAGTTCGGCTACTCCGGCGCCCAGGCCTATTCCATCCTCGGCACCGCCCCGGTGCAGGGCCATATCAGCGGCGTGGTGGACGTGCCCAACGCCTGCGCCACCCTGTGGCTGCCCACGCAGATCTTTGACTTCGACATCAACCCGAGCGCGGCAGGGCCGGTGAAGTACCTGGACGGCAGCATCGATATGCCGATCTCGTACGACAAGTAAGACGCTGGCTTGCGCGGGCCGCTGTGCCGGCCCGCTTTTATTCTTTTGTGCAGGAGACTTTGATGCCCACCTATGACTACGCCTGCCAGCACTGTGGCGAGTTCGACGCGCTGCGCCGCCTGTCCGACCGCAACCTGGCCTGCGCTTGCCCCCGCTGCGGCGCGGCCTCCGAGCGCGTCATCACCCAGGCCCCGCGCCTGGCCTGCACCTCCCCCCAGCAGCGCCGCGCAGCCGAGGTCAACGAACGCGCCCGCCATGCGCCGCGCATGTCGCGGGATAACGACCCTGCGGCGGGCAGCTATGGGCGGCTGCGGCATCCCAGTGGATGTGGGTGTTGCAGTGGGGGTGCCAAAACGGGCGCGGCTGCTGCAGCGGCGCAACCGGCGCTGAAAAGCCAGGTGGGGAATCGGCCTTGGATGATTAGCCATTGAGGGGGCTGTTGCGGTTGTTGTGAGTACAAGCCTGGGTCATTGCTGCAGGCTTGTGCTGGTTGCAACCAAACGCCGTCAATTACTAACCCACGCGCTTTATGGGGGCGCTAGTAATGCGGCTCTCTATGCTCGAGCCTTCGGAAGGCTCGGCTAGCGCGTCCATGAAACTAGTCCTAACGGATGCAAGATGAGGATTGCAAGGATGGCTACACAGGGTTGGAGCTAGCGAATGGAGGTGAGGAAACTAACCCGTCATTTTGGCGGGTTACGGGCAGGACCGATCAAGCATGGAAGCCGCCTTCCAAGACCTGCCAAGCTCGGAAGCATCACGCTGAGCCGCTCTAAGGGCGAGAAGGGCACTTTGTTGCGTATGTTTTCGCATGCCGCCCTATTCCACTACCGCGATCTGTTCCTGCTCTCCTATCAAAAACGGAATTACTTAGGGCATGCAACACTTCTTGTATTTGATATTGCTGCCGCAATGGCATGGTTCGTTCCGACCAAGTTTCATTTGGCGTGCGTCCCGCACCAGCCTCGGTAACACGTCACGTACGAGAACAGGAGCCTTCATGTCTGCTGTCAATCGCGCCATTTCATCTGATGCTTTCCAAGGGAAGTCCAGTGAGATTCCGAATTGAACGTCGCCTTCCGGCCCGACGGAAACGCCGAACCACCGAGGCGCTCGTTGCGCATACTTTCGCTTTGTACAGTACTCTTCCAGCGTGGCTACTGCTTCGATTGATGGCTTTGGGTTGCAGTGGAAGGTGATACCTGATGGATCTGTGCTCGACACAAGCGTTACGTCGTGTCGTTTCCCGTCAACCCGTGCTTTTCGAGTGATGGTTTCAAGCAATGTGTGTACATCTCTGCATGTATCCTCAGCCATCGAAAGTAAATGGAACCCTAGCTCTAAGGTTGCGGGGTCTGACCGATCCTCAATCTCCTTTATGAGACTCTCATAGCGTGTTCCGCGCATCTTCGTAAGGATGCCTGCCGGTGTATCACCACCCAGTTGGCTATCCCTTCTAACGAGCATTGCAGCGTCAAGGTCACGAGCGAGCGAGTCATCAAGCATGACGAGGTCGTGCTTCTTGTCCAACCACAAGTTTTGCTTCAGGTGGTAACCGAGAACAGTTAGCTCATGGCCACTCATCAACTTATCCTCGACGTTGACCCGCAACTTAACGTAACTCAGTAATCTCAGCGGGCTCGCCAGCATCTCCGCCAGCGTATCCAACAGAAACACATCCATCACAAAGGGTGGTCGGATGACATCTGTGGCTTTAAATTTAAGCGACTGCTTTACCTGGAATGCCAACGCTGGGTAGTGCTCCGACACCAAGCTGACCAAGAAGACCTCCTTGATGTTCTGCGGCAAGGTGACCTCGTCTCCCGCCTCGTTAACGAGCCGACAACCACCTGCTAGCATCTCGGTTGCGCAAGACCATCCTTGGTCATACGAGTCTTGGATAGCCGCAGTGAAGTCGGCTTTTAGCTGAAGATCGTTCCCCTTGCGAGAAGCGATCGTGAGTTTCTTCGCCTTTGCTTGCACGATGATGAGCCGATCTCCGTAGGTGACCAGAACATCAGCTTCTCCCACAACATCCTTGCCGCGATAAAGATTTACATTTGCGTGGACGTGCTTACTGCCAAATACGGTAGACAAGCGGCGTTTGGCAAACTGCTCGGTAAATGCGCCGCGATGCTTAGCAGCTGTCGGTCGGTAGGCCTTGTCGTCCCACATCCAGAAGAACGGCGATTCATACAGAGCTTCAAGTATGGCGTAATGAGAAAACAAGAGCACAGTCCCACGACCGGTAGGAATCAGTGGTCGAGCGGCCACCTCGTTGAAATCACTGGCCTCCTTGAAAGCAGAATTGTTTCCCGAAAAAGTGAACGCGTGGAAGAACGAGTCGACCGCTGCTTTGTCAACGCCGCTGTGGAGTGTCACTTCATCCCGCGAGAATTCGAACGCGGGTAGCCAAGTGACTGGTGGTTTATAAGCACCATGTGACTTCGTGACTAGCAGCGTGCCCTTCTTATCCATCAGGTTGCACATCGTCTTTGCAATAGTGCGTGCCTGACAGACAGTAAACCCTTTGTTCTTGAGTATCCATTCATCATCGGCTCCGTACTTCTCGGGCGTCAGGTCCCTGTACTGGAAGGCATATGCTGATTCGGTTCCGTAGAAAATCGGCTCACGCATTCCTGGGCCGTGCCACGGGTTTGGAGGAGGCGACCCAGCCTTAACTGCCTCTAACATCGTTGCGAACATTGGGTAAGAAATTGCGTTGTGCAGTTCTTCCATCAAGACACCAGTGCGCTTGATGTAGCCCTGTATAACTTCCGGACTTGGCTCTGCAAGATCCATAACCTTCTTCACCATTAGGCCGATGAGAGTCGTCAACTCTGTGCGAATGAGGCGCCCCTTACTGAACAGCCCATCCATGTCAGCTGGTTTCAGCTCCCCTTTGATAAGGATGAAGTTGTCGCGATAGCAGATTTGCGCGACCGCATGAACAAACCCTGGTGACGAAGCGAGCCCCGCAAGTTCCTCAAGAATCTGCGCTTCTTCGCGTGGTTTTTTCATACTTTTCTCCTGCTGGGTGTGCTGAGGGGCTGGAAGGCCACCGTGTCAAACGCCTAGTGTCGCCCCCCCGGCATTACCCCTCGCCTGCCAAATTGCTGTTGGGGTGAACGTTCGGCGATATTCAAATTCAAGATCGCATCAGCAGCATTGGAAGGTCACTCTGTCAGTCTGCCGTGCCGGAGCAACAAAGATAGATCAGAACATTTGCAACTACCAGCCGATCCAGGCGGTGATTACAAGCCTTATTCACCGCAAGTCTTGCGGTGAATAAGTCAGGTAAATCCCGTAAGGGGACGAGAGGAAGTCTCTCTCAATGGCTTCTACCTCCCCTCTCATTGCCGAATAGCCCACTCAGTCATAACTCCGCGCATCCTCAATCACCTTGCCATCATTGGGCAGCTCGCCCGGGCGCAGCAGCGCGATATCGGCGCGCAGCTTGGTGACCTCGCGCACGGCGTCGGCGATCTGTTCGGCCAGGCCCGCTCCCAGCTCGGTGGTTTCCACCTGCAGGGTCATCTGGTCCTGGGCCATCGCACCGCTGACGACCAGGCGCGCCTTTTGCACCTGGGGGAAGCGTTTGACGACCTCGGCAATCTGGCCGGGGTGCACAAACATGCCGCGCACCTTGGTGGTTTGGTCGGCGCGGCCCATCCAGCCCTTGATGCGGGTGTTGGTGCGGCCGCTGGGGCATTGGCCGGGGAGGATGGCGGACAGGTCGCCGGTGCCAAAGCGGATCAGCGGGTAGTCGGTGTTGAGCGTGGTAACGACCAGCTCGCCGACCTCGCCTTCGGCCACCGGGTCGCCGGTGCCGGGGCGCACGATCTCGACAATCACGTTCTCGTCCAGCACCAGGCCTTCGCGGGCCTCGGTCTCGTAGGCGATCAGGCCCAGGTCGGCGGTGGCATAGCACTGGTAGGCGGCGACACCCCGGGCGCTGAACCAGTCGCGCAGCGACGGCGGGCAGGCTTCGCCGGAGACGAGCGCCTTGGTCAGCGATGCAATGCGCTGGCCCTGGGCTTCGGCCTTCTCCAGGATGATCTTCAAAAAGCTCGGCGTGCCGATGTAGCCATGCGGGTGCAGGTCGGCCATGGCTTGCACCTGCTGCTCGGTCTGGCCGGTGCCGGCGGGGAACACGGTGGCACCCAGCGCCTGGGCGCCCAATTCCATCATCGAGCCGGCGGGCACAAAGTGGTAGCTGAAGCTGTTGTGCACCAGCTCGCCGGCGCGAAAGCCGGCAGCATAGATGGCGCGGGCCATGCGCCAGTAGTCGGGGCGCTGGCCTTCGGGTTCATAGATGGGGCCGGGGCTGGCAAACATGCGCGGCATGGCGCGGCCAAACGGCGCAGTGTTGAAGCCGCCAAAGATGGCACGGCCCGGGTGCTGGGCGCGTTCGGCCTTCTGGCGCTCCAGCAGCTCATGCTTGCGGGTGACGGGCAACTGCGCCAGCGCGGCGCGGCTGGTGATGCGGGCGGCATCGACGCCTTGCAGGATGCTGGCAAAGGCGGGGGAGTGTTGCTGGGCGTGCCGAATCTGGGCGGGCAGGCGGGCCATCAGATCGGCTTCGCGGGCAGCGGGGGCGCGGGACTCCAGATCGTCGTAGTGCTGGCTCATGCGGTTTCTCCGGGACGTGTGATCGGTATTTTTGGGGGCGAATCTGCCGCAGACGCCGGCATCGGGGCATCAGCCGGCGCGGTAGTCGGATCGTTGAGGGGGGCGGGGTTCAGGCCAGCCAGCGTTTTCTGCGCTTGTAGCTCTTGACGTCCTTGAAGCTCTTGCGCTCGCCGCCGCCCATGCCCAGGTAGAACTCCTTGACGTCCTCGTTGTTGGCGAGGTCCTTGGCGGCGCCGTCCATCATGATGCGGCCGCTCTCCATGATGTAGCCGTAGTCGGCGTACTTCAGCGCCATGTTGGTGTTCTGCTCGGCCAGCACGAAGGTGACCTTTTCCTTCTGGTTCAGGTCCTGCACGATGTTGAAGACTTCTTCGACGATCTGCGGGGCCAGGCCCATCGAGGGCTCATCGAGCAGCACCAGGCGCGGGTTGCTCATCAGCGCGCGGCCAATGGCGCACATCTGCTGCTCGCCGCCCGAGGTGTAGGCCGCCTGGCTGGTGCGGCGCGTCTTGAGGCGGGGGAAATAGTTGTAGACCTTGTCCAGGTTGGCGGCAATCTCGCCCTTGCTGGTGCGGGTGTAGCTGCCGGTCAGCAGGTTTTCTTCGATGGTCAGGTGGGCAAAGCAGTGCCGGCCTTCCATCACCTGCACGACGCCGCGCTTGACCAGGTCCGACGGGGTCAGCGCCTCGATGCGCTCGCCTTCGAGCTCGATGCTGCCCTTGGTGACTTCGCCGCGCTCGCCCTTGAGCAGGTTGGAGATGGCGCGCAAGGTGGTGGTCTTGCCAGCGCCATTGCCGCCCAGGATGGCGACGATCGATTCGCGCGGCACCGAGAGCGAAACGCCTTTGAGCACCAGGATCACATGGTTGTAGATCACCTCGATGCCGTTGACGACCAGAAGCGGCGCTGCTGCGGATGGGGTGGAAGCTGTTTGCGGGGAATCGGTCATGCCGTCACCTGATCTCTCAACAAAATGGAGGGCGGGCGGCCCCCGGGGAGCGGGCGCCTTCCGCACGGAAGGGCGCCAGGGGCCTGCCACGAAAGGCCCCGGGCCACCAGGCCCGGGGACCATGCAGCCTTAGCTGCAGGAACGTGGCGTCACGTTCTTTTCCTTGGCGTACTTGTCGGCGTACTCCTTGACCAGCGGGTCGATCAGGCTCTTGTCCGATTGGTACCAGTCCGAGGTGACGTTGAACTTGCTGCCGTCCCAGGTGGCGATACGGGCCCAGTCGGCACCCAGGTGGTTGTCACAGCTGGTCTTGAAGGGGCGGATGATCTTGCCAAAGCCCAGCTCGTTGAGGCGCTCCTGGGTCATGTTCATGTTCTCCAGGCCCCAGCGCACCTGCTCGGAGGTCATGACCTTGCCCTTGCCGTACTTCTCTTGCGCGGTGCGGATGGCTTCGACCTGCAGCATCGCGATCACCATGCCGCGGGTGTGCGCCAGTTGGCCCAGTTCCTTGGGGTCGGACGCGGTGCCCTGGCCCTTGTCGTACAGCGAGGCCTTGACGTCGTCATGCACCTTGTCGCGCTCGGCGGTGTTGTGGATGGTGACCGTGTTGTAGCCCTTGGCGCCGGCGCCGATGTCCTTGACGTCATGGTCGGAGCCGCCCCACCAGATGGCGTACATCTTCTCGCGGGGGTAGCCGGTGGCCTGGGCTTCGCGCACGGCGGTCGGGGTCATCACGCCGGCCGACCACAGCAGCACATAGTCAGGGCGGTTCTGGCGGATCTGCAGCCAGGTGGATTTCTGCTCCACGCCGGGGGCGGTCACAGGCAGCAGCATCAGGTCAAAGCCTTCCTTGGCAGCGCGCTTTTGCAGCAGTGGGATGGGCTCCTTGCCATAGGGCGAGTCGTGGTAGACCAGCGCGATCTTCTTGCCCTTGAGGTTGCCCTTTTCCTTCTTCAGGATGTCCTGCACGATGGAATCGGCCGCGGTCCAGTAGTTGCCCAGCAGCGGGAAGTTCCACTCGAAGACCTTGCCATCGGCCGATTGCGACAGGCCGTAGCCGGGGGTGATGACGGGCATTTTGTCGCCTGCGGCCTTGTCGGTCACCGCGAAGGTGATGCCGGTCGATTGCGTGTCAAAGCCGGCAGCGCCGCCGTCGCGGCCCTTGAGGCGCTCATAGCATTCCACGCCCTTGGCGGTGTCGTAGGCGGTCTCGCACTCTTCGAACTTGATCTTCACGCCGTTGATGCCGCCCTTGGCATTGACGAGCTTGAGGTAGTCCTGCTTGCCGTCACCCCATGGGATGCCCAGCGGCGCGAACTGGCCGGTGCGGTAGACCAGCAGCGGAACGAATTGCTCCTGGGCTTGTGCGGCTGGGGCAGCCATCATTGCGCCCAGACCCAGGGCTGCCGTAGCAGCGGCGATCACAGCTTTCTTGAAAGACATGGTTCTATCTCCTTAGGGTTGTTGGGGCTGGTGACCCCCACTTGCGAACACTCTGCGTTGCTCTCGGTAAAAAACACTCAATGCGGGAACGGCCACAGACGCAGCTTCTGGCGGGCCGTGGCCCACAGCTTGGCCAATCCATGGGGCTCGACAATCAGGAAAAACACGATCAGCGCGCCAAACACCATGTGCTCCAGGTAGGTGGCGGTGGCGGTCGAGATCGGCAGGCCCAGCCAGTGCGGCACCTGGGTCAGGAAGATGGGCAGCAGCACAAAGAAGGCGGCGCCAAAGATGCTGCCAACGATGGAGCCCAGGCCACCAATGATGATCATGAACAGCAGCTGGAAGGAGCGGTCCAGGCTGAAGGCGGCGGGCTCCCAGGCACCCAGGTGGACGAAGCCCCAGAGCGCACCGGCAATGCCGACGATGAAGCTGCTGACCGCAAAGGCCGAGAGCTTGGCGTACATCGGGCGGATGCCGATCACGCTGGCGGCCACGTCCATGTCGCGCATGGCCATCCATTCGCGGCCCACGGCGCTGCGCACCAGGTTCTTGGCCATCAGGCCGAGCACGCAGAGGATCACCAGGCAGAACAGGTACTTTTGCACCGGGGTTTCGATCGCCATGCCAAACACCGAGAGCTTGCCAGCGCTGACCGAGCCGGACGAGGAGTAGTTCGTCACCCAGGCGGCACGGCTGGTGAGCCAGTCGACGAAGAACTGCGCTGCCAGCGTCGCGACGGCCAGGTACAGGCCGCGAATGCGCAAACTGGGCAGGCCGAACAGCACGCCGATCAGCATCGACACGAGGCCGCCACCGATCAGCGACAGGAT
Source organism: uncultured Comamonas sp. (assembly GCF_964277875.1). Classification (NCBI taxonomy): domain Bacteria; kingdom Pseudomonadati; phylum Pseudomonadota; class Betaproteobacteria; order Burkholderiales; family Comamonadaceae; genus Comamonas; species uncultured Comamonas sp. Next base: position 84,543 of record NZ_CAXYJV010000036.1, on the reverse strand, counting down.
CAGCGGCATGCCTTCAAAACGCACATGGAAGTTGTAGGCGGCATAGGCGCCTGCGGCCATGAAGGCGCCAGTGCCCAGCGAGATCTGGCCGCAGTAGCCCACCAGAATGTTGAGTCCGATGGCGCCCAGCGACATGATCAGGAACGGAATCAGCACCGCCTTGAAGGTGTAGTCGCTGAAACCGAAGGGCACCAGCACAAAGGCCACCAGCAGCAGGGCCAGCATGGCCCACTTGTCCTGCAGCACCGGGAAGATCTGCTGATCGGCCGCGTAGCTGGTCTTGAACTGGCCATTTTCACGATAAAACATAGGTCAGGTCTCCGTTTACACGCGGTCAATGATCTTGTCACCAAACAAACCTTGGGGACGGAACAGCAGGAAGCACAGCGCCAGGCCGTAGGCGAACCAGGTCTCGATACCGCCGCCCACCGTGGGGCCCAGGTAGACCTCGGAGAGCTTCTCGCCCACGCCGATGATCAGACCGCCGACGATGGCGCCGGGCACCGAGGTGAGGCCGCCCAGAATCACGACGGGCAAGGCCTTCAGGGCGACCAGCGACAGCGAGTACTGCACACCCAGCTTGGAGCCCCAGATGATGCCGACCACCAGCGCCACGCAGCCGGCCACCGACCAGACGATGACCCAGATGCGCGAGAGCGGAATGCCGATGGACTGGGCGGCCTGGTGGTCGTCCGCCACGGCACGCAGCGCGCGGCCGGTCTTGGTCTTTTGGAAGAACACGCTCAGCACCAGCACCAGCACGGCGGCGATGCCGGCGGCATACAGGTCTTCCTGGCTGATCAGCACGCCGCCCTGGAACAGACTTTCCATGACGAACATGGGGTCCTTGGGCATGCCCACATTGATGCTGTAGACCGCCGAGCCAAAGATCATCGGGCCCAGGCCATCGAGGAAGTAGGCGATGCCCAGCGTGGCCATCAGCAGCGCGATCGGTTCCTGGTTGACGAGGTAGCGCAGCGCAAAACGCTCGATCGCCCAGGCCACGCCGACCATGATGACCATGGCAACGGCGAGCGCCAGCGCAATGCTGAGCACGCCGGGCTCGATGCCCAGCCACTTCGGGATCCATTCCGAAAAGCGGGCCATCGCCAGTGCGGCAAACAGCACCATCGCGCCCATCGCGAAGTTGAAGACGCCCGAGGCCTTGAAGATCAGCACAAAGCCCAGCGCGATCAGCGCATAGAGCATGCCCACCATCAGGCCACCAAACAAAGTTTCAAGAAAAAATGCCATTGCGGTCCCCTGGGGTCTGTGCTCAGTGGCCCGCGCCCAGATAGGCGCGGATCACATCTTCGTTATTGCGGACTTCTTCGGGCGTGCCATCACCGATCTTCTTGCCGTAATCGAGCACCACCACGCGGTCGGAGATGTCCATCACCACGCCCATGTCGTGCTCGATCAGCACGATGGTGGTGCCGAACTCGTCGTTCACATCGAGGATGAAGCGGCACATGTCCTGCTTTTCCTCGACGTTCATGCCGGCCATCGGCTCATCGAGCAGCAGCACCTTGGGCTCCATCGCCAACGCGCGGCCCAGGTCGACCCGCTTTTGCAGGCCGTAGGGCAGCTGGCCCACGGGCGTTTTGCGGTAGGCCTGGATCTCCAGAAAGTCGATGATGTGCTCGACAAACTCGCGCTGCTGGATCTCCTCGCGCTGGGCCGGGCCCAGGCGCAGCGCCTGCATCAGCAGGTTGCTTTTGATCTGCAGGTTGCGGCCGGTCATGATGTTGTCGATCACGCTCATGCCCTTGAACAGCGCCAGGTTCTGGAAGGTGCGGGCCACACCCATTTCCGCCACCTGGCGGCTGTTCATGTGCGCAAAGGTCTGGCCGCGAAAGCTGATCGCGCCTTCGGAGGGCGTGTAGACGCCGTTGATGCAGTTGAGCATGGAGCTCTTGCCCGCGCCGTTGGGGCCGATGATGGAGCGGATCTCATGCTCTTTGACGTTGAAGGAGATATCCGTCAGCGCCTTGACGCCGCCAAAGCGCAGGCTGATGTTCTTGATGTCCAGAATGACGTCACCGATTTTTTTGCTCATGGGTGGCTTTCTCTTGGCTGGGCGCTCAGGCAACCGACTTCAGCGGTGCAAAGGTCTTGGCGTCGGCGATCTTCAAGGTGGCGCTGACGCTGCCGGTACGGCCGTCTTCGAACTTCACCTGGGTCTCGATGAACTGCTCGCTACGCCCGGCGTAGAGCGCATCGACCAGCACGCCGTACTTGTCGGCGATGAAGCCTCGGCGCACCTTGTTGGTCCGGGTCAGCTCGCCGTCATCGGCATCGAGCTCCTTGTGCAGGACCAGGAAGCGCGTCACCTGGCTGCCGGCCAGCATTGCATCGGTGGCCAGGTCGGCATTGACCTTCTCGACGCAGTTCTGGATCAAGGTGTAGACCTGCGGCTTTTGCGCCAGGTCGGTGTAGCCGGCGTAAGGCAGGTTCTGGCGCTCGGCCCAGTTGCCCACGGCCTCGAAGTCGATGTTGATCATCGCGCAGACCTTCTCGCGCCCATCACCCAGCGCCACGGCCTCCTTGATGAAGGGGAAGAACTTGAGCTTGTTCTCGACATACTTGGGCGCAAACATCGCGCCGTCGTTGCTGCCGCCCTTCAAGCGGCCCACGTCCTTGACGCGGTCGATGATTTTGAGCTGGCCGCTCTTGTCCATGAAGCCGGCATCGCTGGTGTGGTACCAGCCGTCCTCGCTCAGCACCTCGGCGGTCGCCTTGGGGTTTTTGTAGTACTCCTTCAGGAGGCCGGGCGATTTGACCAGGATCTCGCCGTTCTCGGCCATCTTGATCTCGACGCCGCGAATCGGATTGCCGACGGTATCGGCAAACACCTGGTTGTCGGGCTGGATGCAGACGAACACGGCGGTCTCGGTCGAGCCGTAGAGCTGCTTGAGGTTGATGCCGATGGAGCGGAAGAAGCTGAACAAATCGGGGCCGATCGCCTCACCGGCCGTATAGGCCACGCGCACGCGGCTGAAGCCCATGTTGTTGCGCAGCGGGCCAAACACCATCAGGTCGCCCAGCTTGTAGCTGATCTTGTCGAGCAGGCTCACCGGCTTGCCATCGCGCAGCGCCGGGCCCACGCGCTTGGCCACCGCCATGAAGTGGTGGAACATCTTGCGCTTGAGAAGGCCCGCGTCCTCCATGCGGATCATCACGCTGGTGAGGATGCCTTCAAACACGCGCGGTGGTGCAAAGTAGTAGGTGGGGCCGACTTCCTTGAGGTCGATCTGCACGGTGGCGTTGGACTCGGGGCAGTTCACCACATAGCCGCAGGCCAGCCATTGCGAGTAGCTGAAGATGTTCTGCCCGATCCAGGCCGGGGGCAAGTAGGCCAGCACTTCCTCGCCATGGCCGAGCTTCTCAAACTCGGCGCCGGCCGAGGCGCTTTCCAGCAGCGAGCGGTGGGTGTGCACCACGCCCTTGGGGTTGCCGGTGGTGCCGGAGGTGAAGAACATCGCCGCCACATCGCCGTTGTTCGTGGCCTCGACCTGTTGCTGGAACCAGCCGGGGTGGGCCGCCACAAAGCCCGCGCCGCTGGCGATCAGGCTGTCGAGCGAGGCCAGGCCGGGCTCTTCGTAGTTGCGCAGGCCCCGGGGGTCGTCGTAGTAGATGTGGCTGATCTGCGGGCAGTGCTCGCGCAGCTCCAGCAGCTTGTCGACCTGCTCCTGGTCTTCGACCAGGCAAAAGCGCACTTCGGCATTGTTCAGCGGGAAAACGCATTCGGCCGCGACCGCATCCTGGTAGAGCGGCACAGGGATGGCGCCTATCGACTGGGCAGCCAGCATGCTGGCATAGAGGCGGGGGCGGTTGGCACCCATCAGCACCAGGTGCTCGCCGCGCGCCAGGCCCGCTTGCGACAAGCCTGCGGCGATCTTGGCGACCATCTCGGCCAACGCGGACCAGCTGTAGCTCTGCCAAATGCCGTATTCCTTTTCACGCAATGCTGCGGCCTGGGGCCGCTGGGCAGCATGCTGCAGCAATAGCTTGGGAAATGTCGTTGACATGGTTGTCTCCTATGCCGTTTTTCGTAGATCACAAGTGCCATGCCTTGCGTCCTGTTGAAACCGAATGTAGATTCAGCTTTGACGTTGTTTTGTCTTTATGACGACAATCTTCGGGAAAACGCTGTAGGTACTTTCCTGCGGCAGGCAAATATTCCAGCGCTTGGGCTGGATGGAGGGAGATACCGAATGGGAAGTTGTCGATCTGCGCTGCTGGCAGCGCTGTTGGCGGGCTGCGCTTGGGCAGCACACAGTGCGGGCCTGCAGCGGCTGACCGTGGCCGGCGAGCCGCCGCTGCAAGCCATGCTCTGGACGCCTTGCGCCCAGCCGCCTGCGCCGTTGAAGCGCGGGCCTTTTGAGGTCATGGCTACCGAGGATTGCCCGGTCGCTGCCAGCGGCAAGCTGCCTTGGGTCGTCATCTCGCATGGCTATGCGGGCAGCGCGCTCAGCCACTGGAACATGGCCGCCGCTTTGGCCGATGGCGGCATCGCCGTGCTGAGCCTGAACCACAGCCTGGATTCGGCCCTGAACCTGGCCCAAGGCGGCAGCTTTGCAGCGCTGGAGGCACGGCCCGCCGATGTGCGCCGCGCTATCGATGGGGTGCTGGCAGACAGCCGCTGGAGCGCCGTGCTGGATGCGCAGCGCATCGGCTTTCTGGGCTTTTCACGCGGGGCCTATACCGGCCTGGTGTTGGCCGGTGCCAAGCCGGATTTTGCGCAGCTGGCAGGCCATTGCCCGGAGCCGCAATCGCCCCTGTGCCAAGCGATTGCGCTAGGGCAGGTGCCTGCGCTGAAGCCCCAGCCGGAGCCGCGCATCCAGGCCATGGTGCTGGCCGATCCGCTGGCGGCTTTTGGTGCCAGCAGCGGTTTGGAAAAGCTGAAACTGCCGCTGCAGCTGTGGGCCTCAGAACAAGGTGGGGAGGGGGTGCCTGCCGGCGCTGTGCAGGCGCTGGCCCAATGGCTGCCTGCGGGCAAGGCTGGCAAGCCGCCTGTGCATGGGGTGGCGGGGGCTGCGCACTTTGCGTTTTTGGCGCCCTGCAGTGCGCAGCTGGCCGCTGCGGCGCCGGAGATCTGCAGCGACCCGGCGGGCTTTGAGCGCAGCGCTTTTCAAAAGCGCTGGGCGGCTGAGGTGCTGGCGTTTTTCCGCCAGCAGCTCTGAGCATTTTCCGGAGGGACTAAGACGGCCCAGCAAACCGAAGGTTTGCGGTTGAGACTAGGCGCCCCCGACGAGGCGCCAAGCCGCAGACAGTACTTTAGTACGGCAAGGCTTGGCGCGGCCGGTGAGGCAACGAAGTATCAAGGGTCGTGTTAGTCCCTCTTAGAGCAGCTCTTGGATCATGTCGATGTATTGCTGCTTGGCATCGTCCTGCGCCATGCCTTTGCATTGGTTCCAGGCGTTCCATTTGGCCGAGGCGACAAAGTCGGTAAAGCCGGGCTTGGGCTCGTTGTTGTCGCCATGGGCGCCTTGCTTGTACAGACCATAGAGCTTCAGCAGGGTCTGGTTGTCGGGGCGCTCGCTCATGTTCAGGGCGGCTTCCTTGGCGGCTTCAAAGGCGGTGTTCAGATCGGACATGGGGACCTCTTGGTGTGTGGTTGGGTGCGGAGTACAGGGCTGCCAGTTTAGCTTGCGATGGAGTGCTGCGGCGGGGCGTCGCAGCGCCTACTTGGGGCCCATGCCCGCGCTGGGCTGCACCTGGAAGGCGCCGGTATAGGGCGTGTGCACGACATGGATGGTGACCAAGGGCTGGCCCTCGCGCATGTCCTTGGGTACCTGGCGCGAGTAGGTGAATTCGGTGGGGTGGATCACCTCCATCTTGCGGCGCAGCTGCGTGCCGTTGTCCGACACCGTGTGCTGGTACTGGCGGTCGCCGGTAAAGAAGAACCAGCCGGCGCCGCCTTGCTGGCTGCGCGAGCGGCCGGTGGCAGGGTCAAAGTACTCGTAGCGGTTGCTGCAGGCATCCCACAGCGAAATGCCGACAACACCCGGGTAGCGTTCTACCTGATTGGTGCTGCGGTCATCGCCTTCATAGACGGCGGTGGTGAGCCAGGTTTTAGCGGCCAGCACCTGGGCATCGGGCGATGCCGCAGCGCAAGCTGGGGCAGCGAGCGCATACCCAGGGGCCAAGAGTGCGGCGGCCAGCGCCATGGCTGCGATGGTGGGGGAGTGGGATTGGTTCAGATCGGACATGGCAGATGGGATAGTCATTGAGCGATGAACGCTCCAGTCTAGCGGGCCGCCTGTTGCGCAGAACCTACTTGCTGCGCAGGTGACAAGTGCAGGGCCCACCCTGGTAGCGTCCCTCTTTGCAGCCCGTGCCGGCTCGGGCATTCTTGGCCGCCATGAGCCCGCATGCCTCTCTCTACCAACGCCGCCGTGCCCCGCATGCTGCGGAAGTGGCCGATATCCCGTGGATCCCTGTTCTGCAACCTGCCGAGCGCGACTATGCTGTGCGCCAGCTGATGGTGACCGAGGCCGAGCCGGGCGAGTATGTCTGCCGCGTCGGCAAGCCGGTGACCTACTGGTTTGGTGTCATCGAAGGCCTGCTCAAGATGAGCGCCGAAGACAGCGAGGGCCGCACGATGACCTTTGCAGGCCTGCCACGCACCGGCTGGTTTGGCGAGGGCACCGCCCTCAAGCGCGAGATCTACCGCTATGACATCCAGGCGCTGCGCAAAAGCTCCGTCTGCGGCATTCCGGTCGATGCCTTCCACTGGCTGCTGGATCATTCGCTGGGATTCAACCGCTTTGTGATGCACCAGCTCAACGAGCGGCTAGCGCAGTTCATCAGCGCCCGCGAGATTGACCGCCTGAACCGCCCCGAAGAACGGGTCGCCCGCACCTTGGCCGCGCTGTTCAACCCGGTGCTCTGTCCCGGTGTCAGCGATGTGCTGCGCATCACGCAGCAGGAGTTGGCCTACCTGGTCGGCCTGTCACGCCAGCGGGTGAACGAAGCCCTGGCCGCGTTGCAGCACCAGGGCTTTATCCGTATTGAATACGGTGGCCTGCGCGTGCTCGATCTGCAAGCGCTGCGCGGGCAGGGCTGGCTGGTCAAGCCGCAGCGGGCGGATTTCGATCTGTAGCCAATAGAACCTGTTTAAAGTCTCCTCGCGCCGCGACAGTGTCTTTGCGGGATGGGATGCTAGGCGCAGTGCGCAGTCAATAGCCAGCTATTGGCAAGCGCTGCAACGCCGCAGACCGCCCGCAAAGCCCCTGTCCCTACGGGTTGGAGTGAAATCGGGCGATTTCTGCGCGCTGGCCCTTGCTTGCACCCCGGTGCAAGCTGCGGACCAGCCCTTCGAACGCATCCCGATTGCACTCCAACGCGGCTGCGTAGAGACTTTGAACAGGTTCTTAGGGCTTGGTGGCCGGTGCGGCTGGCGCGTCGGGCGTTGCCCCTGCTGGTGGCGGTGCGGGCATTGAGCCACCTGGCGTGGTGTTGTCCGGCGTAGCGCGTGGCATCGGCGCGTTGGAGGCACCCTTGTCGCAACCGCTCAAGGCTGCAGCGCCGAGAACCAGGGCAGCAGCGGGCAGCCAGTAGAGCGCAGGGCGTGGTGTGTGTTGGGTGGTTGTGGACTTCATGGATATCTCCTAAGAATGAATAAGTCCATGCTACGCCTCAATAATTGCTGTTATGGCGCGTGCTTGCACTGCTCACATCTATACGCATTCCGATGCATATCGCGCCAGGCCGCATGGGCAGAGGCTTGGCGGGCTGTGGGGGCGAGCGGTCACATGGACAAGAGGCGGCGCATGGCCAGCGCGCAGGCATTGACGTAAGGAAGGGATCAAGTTGTAAGCGCTGCTGAAAAAATAAGCAGCGTGCGTTGCCTCTCTTTGTGCACAGACTTATCCACAGCCGCCATAGCCGTGCGCCTCGCTTGGAATGGCAAGACACGCGACAATAGCGGGCTATGTCAAATCCCCGCCCTCCAGCTGATTCTCCTGCCGCCGACGATGGCGAAGGCCGCAAAAAACTCACCCTGACCCGCAAACCCGCGCCCGCTCCCGTCGCGCGTGGCCGTGACGGAGGGCCGGGTGCGGACCGTCCGCGTTCCGCTGGTGGCCCTCGCCCTACAGGGCCCCGTTCTGGCGGCGACAGCCGATTCAGCGACCGAGGAGGCAGGGACGGGCGTGATGGCCGCGATGGTCGTGACGCGCGCGACAGCCGTGGTGAGCGTGGCAGCCGGGATAGTTGGCCGGGCCGCGATCGGCCGGGCCTCGATAGGCCGGGCCTCGATAGGTCGGGCCGCGATAGCCGCGATGGCGGTTTTGGCCGTGGTGAGGCACGCGGCGGTGGCTTTGGCCAGGAACGCCGTTTTGGCGACCGCGCTGATGGTGGCCGCCGTGACGATGCACGCCCTTATGCAGGTCGCCCGGATGCTGGCCGCCCCTACGCCGGGCGCCCCTATGCCGGGCGCGGTGACTTTGTCTCCGTAGGTGCCGGATCGCGCGACCCACGCCAGGATGACCGTCGCAATGACGGCCCACGTAGCTTTGGCCCGCGCCAGGATGACCGCCGCAACGAAGGCCCCCGTGGCTTTGGCCCCCGCTCGGAAGGCCCCCGCGAGGGCGGACCCCGCTCCTTTGGCGCAGGCCCACGCCAGGATGGCTTCCGCTCCGAGCGTCTACGCGACGAAGCACCACGCCGGGATGCCCCGCGCCGGGATGCCCCGCGCCGCGAGATGCCATCCAACGTCTGGCGCGCCGATGGGCCCCAGCGCACGATGCAGACCGCCAAGGCCCAGGCCCAGAATGAGCAGCTGAAGGCCGAAGGCCAGGTGCGCGTGAACAAGCGCATGTCCGATCTGGGTCTGTGCTCGCGCCGCGAGGGCGATGCCTGGATCGAGAACGGCTGGGTGCTGGTCAACGGCGAAGTCGCGACGATGGGCCAGCTGGTGGAGCTGACCGACAAGATCGAGATCCGGCGCGAGGCGCAGGATTTGCAGGCCCAGCAGGTGACGATCCTGATCAACAAGCCGATGGGCTATGTCAGCGGCCAGGCCGAAGACGGCCATGAGCCGGCGGTGGTGCTGGTCAACCCGCCCAACCACTGGCGCGAGGACCACAGCAAGACGCGCTTCAACTTCAGCCAGCTCAAGGGCCTGGCCCCTTGCGGCCGTCTGGACATCGACTCGGTCGGCCTCCTGGTGATGACCCAGGACGGACGCATTGCCAAGCACATCATTGGTGAGGATTCCGACGTCGAGAAGGAATACCTGGTGCGCGTGACCTATGGCGCTGTCGAGCAGGATGTGCAACGGCACTTCCCCGAAGACAAGCTGGCGCTGCTGCGGCACGGCCTGTCCCTGGATGGCGAAGCCCTGCTGCCCGCTGGTGTGGAATGGCAAAACCCCGAGCAGCTGCGCTTTGTGCTGCGCGAAGGCAAGAAGCGCCAGATCCGCCGCATGTGCGAGGCCGTCGGCCTGTTTGTGGTCGGCTTGAAGCGCATCCGCATCGGCAACGTGGTGCTGGGCAATCTGCCGGTGGGGCAGTGGCGCTATCTGGGCGAGAACGAGCAGTTCTAAGCCGATTATCACGATTATCAGCCGCTCTCGTGACGAGGGCGCTGGCTTGGAAAAGCCCTCTTTGGCCCGACGGGTCAGAGGGGGCTTAGTTTTTGGCGATTGGCGGTTTGTGCGGGCGGGCCGGGGCAATGCCCCGGGCCATGCGTGCATTGCGCACCGCTGCCAGGCTCAGGCCCAGCTGCGCGGCCACATCGGCATCCGATGCGGTGCCCAGCAGCATCACCTCGTTAGGTTGCCAGCTGTGCTGGCTTTGCTTGCCCCGGCTGCTGTCCTGCGGTGCTATGCCCAGCGCCCCACGCTTGGCCACCACGCTGGCCTTGCTGATGCCCCACTGGGCGGCCAGGCTGGCATCGCTGTGCTGGCCCAGTGCGGCCAGCATCTCCGCTGTCCATTCGACATGGCCAAAGGCGGCAATCCCCAGGCTGTTGCGCTTGAGGTTCACCGTCTTGGCGCTGGTGCCCCAGCGCTCGGCCAGCACCGCATCCTTGTCTGTGCCCAAGGCGGCCAGCATCTCATCGGTCCATTGCAGGCTTGCGCGTCCCATAGCGCGTCCTTAGCGCTGGGCCAGCGCCTGCTCGGCGGCGGCGGCCAGTGCCAGCAGGTTCGCATCCTGCATGCGCGCGCCCACCAGCATCAGCCCCACCGGCAGGCTGCCGGCCACACGCGGCAGCGGCAGCGAGATGGCGGGCAGGTCGTAGAAGTTGAAGATCGAGGTGTTGCGCAGAATCAGCGCATTGGCGGCGAAGAAGGCGCTGTCGTCTTCCAGCAGTGGCGCAATGCGCGGCGCGGTGATGGCGACGGTGGGCAGCAGCAGCAGGTCGACCTCCTGCATGGCGGCGTCCATCCTGGCGGTCCATTGCTGGCGCTGTTGCAGCAGCTGGATGTAGTAGGGCGCCGTCAGCGCGCGGCCCTTGTCCATGCGCGAGAGCACGCGCGGGTCAAAGGCGTCGCGCGAATCCACCAGCGCCTGCTGGTGGATCGCGGCGGCCTCGGCCGCAATCAAGGTGCCCTCGCTTTGCAGCTGCGCGGGGGCGGCCATCAACGCTTGCCAGGGCAGCTTGCGGATGCTGGCGCCGTGGGCCTGCAAGCTGGCGATGGCCTGTTCGGTCTGGGCCAGCACCTCGGCGCTGCAATCGGTCCAGGGCAGGCCCTGGGGCAGGCCGATGCGCAGGCCCTGCAGGCTGCGCGGGGGCAGGGCTTGGGGGATGACACCGGCCATGATGGCATCGGCGGCCGCGCAATCGGCCACCGTCCGGGCCAAGGGGCCCAGCGCATCGAGGGTGTAGGACAGCGGAAAAGCCCCGTCGCGCGTGACCCGCGCCTGTGTGGGCTTGAAGCCGGTGACGCCATTGAAGGCGGCGGGGATGCGCACCGAGCCGCCGGTGTCCGAGCCAATGGCGATGTCGACCAGGCCCCGGCCGACGCTGACCCCGGCGCCCGACGAGGAGCCGCCGGGGATGTGCAGCACATCGGCGGCATTGCCCGGGGTGCCGAAGTGGGGGTTGATGCCCACGCCCGAGAAGGCGAACTCCGTCATGTTCGTCTTGCCGACGATCACCGCACCGGCAGCGCGCAGGCGCTGCACCACCGGCGCGTCTTGTGCGGCCGGAGCGCTGTCGCGGCGCATTTTCGCGCCAGCGGTCGTGACCTGGCCGGCCACATCCAGCAGGTCCTTGATGGAGACGAGCTTGCCGTCCAGCGGGCCCAGCGACAGGCCGCGCGCTGCGCGCTGGTCTGCGGCCTGCGCCGCTTCCTGTGCGGCGTCCGGGTAGAGCTGGGTGAAGATGCGCTGCGCTTCGTCACCCAGCGAGGTCAGGGTCTGCAGGCTGTGGGCAAGGCGTTCGGCGCTGGTGGGCATGGCGGAATCATTCAAAAATCAGAAGGGATTGCCATCGTAACCAATAACCAGGCGCTGGTCCGCCTGGCGCAGCAGGGATGCCTGCCGCCCGCCTGTCCGGACCTCACGGCACGGCGGCGGTAAAGCTCAGCTGCCCGCTGTAGTTGCCCGCCGTGCGGCTGACGGCGCTGTTGTAGGCAAAGGTCCAGTTGGCCGTGCGGATGGTCACCAGGCTGTTGACCGTACCGGTGCCGCCGCCGGTCACATTGACGCTGGTGCCGGTGCCGCTGGCTGGAATGGTGGGCGCCGGCAGCGCCGAATCGCTGCTGGTGACGCTGACCACATTCATCGGAATCGTGTTGGCGCCGCTGGTCAGTGCCGTGGTCACGGTCGCGAACACGCTGACCTGGCCGCCATTGCTGCGCACCTCGACCGGCAGCACATTGCCGCTGGCGGCGACTGCAAACGTCGGGGCGGCACCGTTCCAATTGACCGGTGTGTTGTTGCCATTGGCGGGCGTGGTGGGCACCGCCGGGATGCTGGGGCTCAAGCTGAAGCCGACCTGCGATGTGGTGCCGCCCGGTGTGGGCCAGGCACCGTCACCGACGCGGAAAAACAGGAACTTGTCGATCTGGATGGAAAAGTTCAGCGCGACCGCTGGCGTGGTGCGCGGCAGGTTGCCGGTGCCCGACGTGGCACTGCCCGCCTGCGCAACCGCAGACACAGCCGCGAGCGCCAGCGCCAGTAGCGGGCGCATCCGTGTCCGTGGGCCGCGCAGTGGGTTCATGGGAACTCCGCATTCAGCTTGAAGCTGCCCTTGTCCCAGTCCAGCATCCCGCTCGCCTTGATGGGGTAACGGGGCTGAATGGCAGGCTGGCCATCTTCTGCCTTGGGGACCAGCGCCAGATGCCGGGTCTGGCCGGGCATGATCGGCGTGCCTTCAACGGCCAGCATGAAGTCGCGGCCTTGCGCATCCTTGGCGTCCACCGTGCCTTCGAGCCGGCCATGGGCATCGCCGGAGTTGCGCACGGTCAGCGCAGGGCTGCGCTTGCCGGCGATCTCGCGCATGCCGATCTGCTGCACTTCGAGCTTGGGCTCGGCGCCGCCGAGCATCACATAGACGGCCACGGCGATGCGGCCGGTGACCGGCAGGCTCAGGTGGGCGCCCCCGCTCTGGATGATGGTCTGCTGGGCCGGCTCCACCCCTTCGACGGCGATCATGAAGCGGCATTCGCCGCGCGGCGCATCGGCCGGTGGCGTGACCTGGAAGCGAAAGGCCTGCTTGGTCTGCGCCGGTACTTTGACGGTGCGGCGCTCCAGCGCCACCCAGGGGCGGCAGCTGCCGGGCAGCAGCTCGTCGTGGTAGCTGATCTGGCCCTCGGCCGAGTAGCTCCAGTCCAGGGTGCGTACCGACAGCGCAGTAGCGGCTGCGCCCAGGTTGTGCAGATCGATGGACTGGCCCAGGCGCTCGCCGCTCTTGGCCGTGAGCTCAAAGCGCGAGGGGGAGACCGCCATCTCGAACGGGGCCGCCTGGGCCAGGCAGGTGGCCAGGGGCAAGGCCAGCGACAGGGAACGTTGGAAGAAGCGGATCAGGGTCATGGCTGGGTCTCTATCTCAAAGTAGGATTCAAAGCGCAGGCTGCCACCCCGGCCTATTTGCAACTGGCGCTGGTCCAGGCGCAGCTGCAAATCAAAGCTTTCGGTGATCCAGGGCGCACGCACGGTGCCGGTCCAGACCAGCACCCGGTCGCCGGGGCGGCCCATGCCGCCTTGGAACAGCCCGCTGCTGCGCCACTGCACCTGCATGCCCATGGGTGAGCGCAGGCCGGCCACCGCCAAGGGGATGACGTAGTAGATGCGTGCCTGCCTGCCCATATACGCGGCGGTGGCCAGCCGGTATTCCACGCGTCCGAAAGGCAGGCTGATGGTGTGGGGGTCCAGCATCTGCGCGTTGCGGAAATCTGCATGGATTTGCGCACGCGGGGAGCTGGAGTCGTCCAGCCGGGTGGGCTGGGCGTGCGCACTCTGGCCCCAGGCGCCGGCCATGCCCAACAGTGCAGCACAACAGCGAAGGCGAAAGCTGGGCATGGACCTGTTTCCTTATTCCATCGACGCGGTGAAATACACCGTGCCCAGGTAGGTGCCTGCCGGGTAGAAGGTGTCATTGGCATAGCGGAAGGTCAAGCGCGTGGCACTCAGGTTCCGGGACTGGTAGGTCCAGGTGCCCAGACAGAGAACGATGATCGGGATCGAGCAGACGTTGGCATTGGCATTGAAGTTGGCCAGCTGCTGGTTGTTGGCACCGCTGAACTGGCCGTTCTGGATATCACCAGCGGCCGAGCCACTGCTGTTGCTGACCGTCCAGCTGATCTTGCTGAACGGGATGATGGTGCTGCCGCAGGAGCTGCTCTGGCAGATCAGCCCGGTGCCGGAATCCACCCGCAACGTGACGGGCCGGGCCACTTCCGAAGAGACGATCGGGCGCACCGGTGTGACCGAGATATCGATCGCGGGTGATCCGGTCACGGCCGTGGGCGTGAGGCCGGCATTGTTGCCCGTGACATTGAACTGCACCGTGTCGGTCCCTGCAGCGGACCCCACCTGCAGCGACAGCGCGTAGTTGCTGGTGCTTGCGTTGTCGCTGACCGTGATGATGACGGCGTTGGCGGGCCCGATGATGCCGCAGGCGAGCAGCACCAGCCCCGCGCCGAGCGGTGCGCATGCGGTCCGCAGGGCAGCATGCGCGGTGGTGGTTGCATCGCGCTGGGGCATCAGACGCCTGTGGCCGTGTAGGTGACCGAGCCGGTGTAGGTGCCGGCGCTCCAGGCGGTGGCCGTGCCGGTCAGTGCATAGGTCCAGGTGCCGCTCAACAGGGTGTTGGGCGTGAGCGTGGTGGATGCGCACGCGCCCAGGTTGGCGCCCGGATGGGGCACCGGCGTGGCGCCTGCGGCCACCACGGTGAAGTTGGCGTTGGGCGGGCCGCCGGCAGCGGGGCTCCAGGCTCCCACGGCGCAATTGATGTTGGCCGTGCCGGCATTGGTCCAGGCAGACACCGCCAGCACATTGCCCGTGGGGGTGACCGCCACGGTCGGGGCGGTGCCATCCCAGGGGACCTGCACGTTGTTGGCGGTGGCCGTGGGCGTGGTGCCGGGCGTGGGCGGGATGGTCAGCGCCGCATTCCAGCTGACGGTGTCCTGCAGGGCATTGCTGGATCCGACCTTGAGCAGGATCAGCTTGGGGATGACCACGCTCAGGTTGACCTTGGCGGTGGCCGTCACGGTGCCGGTGCCGGCCGAGGAAAAGCCATATTGGCTCTCCGCCAGTGCATGGCCGGTGCAGGCCAGGGCGAGGGCAGTGCCCAGCGCAAGTGCATTCAGTTTTGGGTGTTTCATGGTTGTCGTCTTTCAAGGAGCAAGCGCCGCAGCGCCGGGAGTCGGCCGCCACGATGCACGGCGTGCAAGCGGAGGCCCGGGTTCCGCTGCATGGCTAGTCCTCCACCTTGGTGATGGGGATCTCGGCGTGGGCTTCGCCACGCAGCGGAACATCGACACTCAGTACCGCTCCATCGGCAGCACCCCAGGGCAGGGGCACGCTGTCGAGCGTGATGCTGAGTTGATGGCGGCCTATGCCGACCATCGGGAACAGGAAACGGCCTTGCGCATCGGTGGTGGTGCGGTAGCGCCCGTCGAGCACCACCTCGATGCCCTGCGCGCCCGGCTCGTCCGGCTGGATGCGTCCATCCTTGTTGGCGTCATAGAACACCCGGCCGCCGACGCTGCCGCTGCCATTGCCGGGCGTGCCTGCGGCCACCGGAAAGGGCCGGCCGGTGCCCCCTTCCCAGCGCAGATAGACATAGGCGGTCTTGTCGTTGCTGCGGTAGATTTGCGGGCTGGTCCAGTCCAGCACCTGCGTGGTGACCAGGCGCGCCTGGTTCAGCAGCACGCCCATGCCCATGCTCCAGCCATGGCCCCATTGCTTTTCCGCCAGCAGGTTGCCCGACAGGCCCCGGCTGGTGAAGAGGCCGCCGCTTTGCGAGGTGTAGCGCAGGTTGCCGGAAAAGCTCAGGCTGTTGCTGGCCCAGTAACGGCCTTGCAGGCCGGCCGTCGGGTAGTGCTGGACGCGGCCGTTGCTGCGGTCATCGGCCCAGCCGAGGGTGGTGACCAGCTCGGGGCGCATGGTCTCGCGCTGGGCGCGGATCCAGTCCTGTTCCCACTGCAGCTCGCGCCCGGTGGCGGTGCCATCGCCCAGCACGATCTGCTCATTGCTGCGCAGGCTCAGGCTCAGGCGCGAGCGCGGCAGATCGCCAAAGCGGGTCTGGTAGTAGCCATAGGCGTAGAGGCTGCGCATCCTGCCCTTCAGGCCACCGCCCTGGCCGTCTCCCGCATAGCGGGTCTGGTACAGGTTGAGGTTGCCGCCCAGCGCGGTTCTGCGGTCCATCTGGTAGTGCAGGTTGCCGCTCAGCCCCACGCGGGTCTGGCCCTGCTGGGCCGGCCAGTTGCTGGCGCGCATGCGTTCGGCATCGAGCCCGGCCCCCCAGCTCAGGCGGCTGGTGTTGTGGTCCAGGCGCCAGTAAGCGCCCTGGGTGCCGGAGGGCAGCAGGTAGTCGCCAAAATGCAGGTTGGGCCGGGTCACATAGGCGCCCCAGGTATGGCGGTAGCGGCCCAGCTTGGTGTCTGCCTCCAGGTACAGGCCTTGCGCGCTGCCGGAAGGCGCTTGTGCCGAATCGCTGCGGGTGGTGCTGCCCAGCGCGGTAAGCCGGCCGCGCAGCGCGCCATCCTGCTGCGTGGGCGAGCCATAACCGAGCGCGGCGGCCCAGCTGCTCACCCTTTTGCTGCCGCTGCCCGGCTCGTTCCACAGGCCATAGTCCACGGCGGCCACGTTGTGCGCCTGGTTCAGCTGCGCGGCGGCATACCAGGCACCGCCCAGGCGCTGGGTGGCACCCACCCAGGCCACGCTGCCCTGGCTTTTCTCGAAACCGGGGTAGGGCCCTCCCAGCAGGTCGCCGCGCTGGCCCATGCCGGCGCTGATGTCGAAATCTGCTCCACCGATGCGGGTGGACAGGCCGCGCAAGGTGCTGGTGCCCAGCATCAGGCGGTAGTTCTGGCCCAGTCCTCGGGTGAGCTCGCTGTAGCTGTCGCCTATCGTTGTGTCCATGCGGATGCCGGGTGTCACCGGCATATCCAGGTTCTGGACCGTGATGCGCTGGCTGCTGGACCTGCGGGCATAACCGAGCGCGCCAATGCCGTTCCAGGCATCCTGGCCGCCATGCATGCTGCGCACATCGGCCTGCAGCATCCATTCGCCGTGGTTGAGGGTCTGCTGGCGGTACAGGATGCGCTGTCCCAGCTCGGTGCCACGCTGCTGGCCCTGGCTGCCGTGGTCGGACTGGCCCAGCCCCAGGCGGCTCTCCAGCGCCCAGCTGCGCAGGCCCAGCGGCAGGGTGCTGGGGTCCACGTCTGGGGCTTCTCCGGCCCGCAGGGCTGTCAGTTCATCGGCGCTCATGAAGTGGTCCTCGTAAGCGGCCGGTGCGGCCTCGATGACGGCCCGCAGCCGTGCCTGCTCTGCCTGTGCGGGGCTCAGTGACTCGACCCGGCTGCTGGCGCCTGCCTGGTCCTGCGCCAGTGCTGCGGCCGCTTGCAGACCGATTCCCAGCACCCATGCCCCCTGAGCCGCCCACCCTGCCAGCGCCTGGTGGAAACCAGTACTGCTGAAGAAGGGAGACCGCTCAATCACATTCATTTGTAATTAGGAGTTAACTACCGTTGCATTGATTTTGCGTGGCTGCTACCAATCAATTGTCAAAATTTGATACATAACGTTAAGTGTGTCAGAGGAGATCACAAAGTTGAAGGGCGCTCTTTGTAAAGATAATTGAAGCTAGCCTCTGCGGTTCATCGTCATCATTTATGAGCGGTCCATGTCATAAATCTATCGTTGATATTGATCAAGTGGATAAGCAATTCCAAAAGCACCGCCCGACCTTGAAGCGGCGCGGCCTGCACCCATATAGGCCCTTGTTCTGTGTTGATGAAGATTGACCTCCCATGACCAAAAAAACCCATTCCTTTCAGGCCGAAGTGGCCCAACTGCTCCACCTGGTGACGCATTCGCTGTATTCGAACCAGGAGATTTTTTTGCGCGAGCTGATCTCCAACGCGTCGGATGCATGCGACAAGCTGCGTTTTGAAGCGCTCAATGACAGCGGTCTGTACGGTGACCAGCCGGATCTGGAAGTGCGCGTGTCCTATGACACCAAGGCCAAGACCTTGACCATCACCGACACCGGTATAGGCATGACGACGCAGGAGGCCATCGACAACCTGGGCACGATCGCCAAGAGCGGCACCAAGGCCTTCATGGACAAGCTCAGCGGTGACCAGAAGGCCGATTCGCAGCTGATCGGGCAGTTCGGCGTGGGCTTCTACTCCGGCTTCATCGTCGCCGACAAGATCACCGTGGAGTCGCGCCGCGCAGGCGCCCAGGCGACGGAAGGCGTGCGCTGGACCAGCGGCGGCATGGGCGACTTCGAGGTCGAGCAGATCGAGCGTGCCCAGCGCGGCACCAGCATCATCTTGCACCTGCGCGAAGACGCGCAGGACTTCCTCAACGGCTACAAGCTCAAGGAAGTGATCGCCAAGTATTCCGACCACATCAGCCTGCCCATCCTGATGGAGAAGGAAGAGTGGAAAGAGGGCGAGAACGGCCAACCCGGTGAGATGGTCAAGACGGGCGAGTGGGAAACCGTCAACAAGGCCAGCGCGCTGTGGACCCGCGCAAAGAAGGACATCACGCCTGAGCAGTACCAGGATTTCTACAAGGCCATCAGCCATGACTATGAAGATCCGCTGACCTGGAGCCACAACCGCGTCGAAGGCAATACCGAGTACACGCAGCTGCTCTACATCCCCGCCAAGGCCCCGTTCGATCTGTACCAGCAGGGCAAGCATGCGGGCATCAAGCTGTACGTCAAGCGCGTGTTCATCATGGACGATGCCCAGGCGCTGATGC
Organism: uncultured Comamonas sp.; assembly: GCF_964277875.1. Classification (NCBI taxonomy): domain Bacteria; kingdom Pseudomonadati; phylum Pseudomonadota; class Betaproteobacteria; order Burkholderiales; family Comamonadaceae; genus Comamonas; species uncultured Comamonas sp. The sequence continues at coordinate 66,146 of NZ_CAXYJV010000036.1, read as the reverse complement.
CCCAGTACCTGCGCTTTGTCAAAGGTGTGATCGACTCGGCGGACCTGCCGCTGAATGTGAGCCGTGAGCTGCTGCAGGAAAGCCGCGATGTGCGCCTGATCCGTGATGGCTCGGTCAAGCGGGTGCTGTCGATGCTCGAAGACCTGGCCCGCCATGACAAGCCCCAGGCGGCTGCCGAAGGCAGTGACGGCGTGGTGGACGTGGTCAGCGAAGACGACAAGGCCAAGGAAGGCAAGTACAGCCGCTTCTACAGCGAGTTTGGCGCCGTGCTCAAGGAAGGTCTGGGTGAGGACTTTGGCAACAAGGACCGCATCGCCAAGCTGCTGCGCTTTGCATCGACCACGCACGAAGGCCTGAACACCTCGTTTGCCGACTACAAGGCGCGCATGAAGGAGGGCCAGGAGGCCATCTACTACATCACCGCCGATACGCTGGCCGCTGCCAAGAGCAGCCCGCAGCTGGAAGTCTTCAAGAAAAAGGGCATCGAGGTGCTGCTGATGACCGACCGGGTCGACGAGTGGGCGCTGAACTTCCTGCAGGACTTTGACGGCACGCCGCTGCAATCGGTGGCCAAGGGCGCTGTTGACTTGGGCAAGCTGCAGAACGAGGAAGAGAAAAAGGCTGCCGAGGAAGCGGCCGAAGCTTTCAAGCCCGTGCTGGCCAAGCTCAAGGATGCGCTCAAGGACCGTGCCGAGGATGTGCGTGCAACCAGCCGTCTGGTGGATTCGCCCGCCTGCCTGGTGGTCTCGGACAGCGGCATGAGCCTGCAGCTGGCCCGCTTGCTCAAGCAGGCTGGCCAGGCCGCCCCCGAGAGCAAGCCGGTGCTCGAGGTCAATCCAGAGCACCCGCTGGTCCAGAAGCTCGATGGCTCGGTGCACTTCCATGACCTGGCCCAGATCCTGTTTGACCAGGCCGTGCTGGCCGAGGGTGGTCTGCCGGACGACCCGGCCGCCTATGTCAAACGGGTGAACGCACTGCTGGCATAACGCAGCGGCCCTCCCAGAAAATCCCCGCCGGGTAAAAAACCCGGCGGGGATTTTTGTTTTTCTGCCGCTGGAACGCCGATAAATCCTTGCGCCGGGAAGAGGGTTATCGCACGGCACAGCGGCGATAACAAGACCGGTCTATGCCGGAGGGACCGGTATTTATAACGAAAGGGAAGTGCTTACTTTCGATGGCGGATTATTCTGCAATACCCTGATAAATCACAATTTAGAATTGTTAACATATCGAAACACCATTATTTCGGTGGTGGACAGAGGCCGCGCCCGGCTGCGCCGATGATGTGTCTAATTGTTTCAATATGCCGGTGCAGCCGGCCCCTGCGGCGGAAAAGGCGGCTGCAGCAAGAAGACCTCAGAAGCCCTCTCGTTGACACAGGGAGGAGGGGGACAGCCCCGCGCTGCGTGGCTTTCCTTCGCTGCGCAGCCTCTTCAGATTGGTTATTTGTCAAATAAATCAGTCCATTGGAGGTATGCCATTGCGGATGCGCGCAGCCGCTGCGGAGCATCGCGGGGCGCTGCACGCCTCTGCGGTGCTGTTGTATCCCGATGCTGGCTGGGGGCGGCAGGCTTCCCGGGTGGCGGCGCCCGTTCATAAATGCTATGGGCAGCTCTGCATTGTTTTGTTGCATCATTTTTATATGGCTAATAAATTTATTGAAAGTTTATTGGATATATACGCCGGATGCCAGTGCTACATTCGCAGCCCTTGTTGTCAGGTACAGCAGGTTATTAAGGATCCGTTACTACCACTGGCTGTTATCTCGGCGCTCGCCGGGAAAATCTTTGGTAAGTAGCAAAAATCTTTTATTTCACTGAACACGCAAGCCGTTATCTCTGTTTTTTGAGGAGAGGGCGGAGCTTTGCCTTTTTTAAGCAGGACGTTGAAAGTGTTACTCCCGTATCGATCTCCGCCGCTACGCACCACGGTGCGTGGCAGCGTTGCCCTGGCCTTGTTGTCGGGTCTGATGCCGGCCGTGGTGGCCGCCCAGTCGACCCAGTACGACATCTTTGTGAACCACGACGCCTTTGTTGCGCAGACCGGCGCCGTTGCCGAGAGCGGATCGGTCGATGGGCCGGTGGGCGCGGACTTTGTCTACCGCGCCAAGGTCAAGCTCAATGGCGGCACCGGCGAGGTATCCAACGTCCTGTTGCTGCAGCAACTGCCAGCGGGCGCCATTTTTCAGGGCATCGTCGCGCCTGCTGGCGTGCAGTGTGACGAGCCCCTGCCCAAGGCGGGCGACACCATCCAGGCCGGCTCTGCACTGAGCTGCCATCTTCCGCTGGTAACGGCGGCCGATTTCGTCGCGGTGGACTTCCGCGTCAAGCTGCCCGCCGCTGGCACCGACTGGACGGCGCAGGCCTCTGCCTCCAGTCCCAACAACGTGGATCCGGATGCGGGTGAACAGGCCCCGAACCACAGCCGCATCGAACGCACGATCACCACCTATGAGCGTGCTGATCTGGCCGTACAGATCCTGGCACCTGTGAATGGCGCCACGCATACGCAGGGCGACAAGGTCGACTACCAGCTCCAGGTGCGCAACGCGGACTCGCCCTATGCCTTTGCACTCAAGGCGGGCGAAAAGGCGACCGTGCGTTTTCCACAGCCCGAGGGAACCGAGTTCCAGGGCAGCCCTGGCGGCAATGGCTGGGCCTGCCAGCTGGTGGAGGACACCAGCGCCAACCAGCCCGTACCGGTATGGAGCTGCAGCTACACCGTGCCCGCCGGCCAGTCCGTCGGCCGTGGCCAGGATTTGCCGCTGCTGAGCGTGCCTGTGCTGGTCAAGGCCAGCGGCGGCCAGGTGGCCAGTGCGGTGTCGGTGGCGGGTGAAACCGCCACGGGCCAGCTGTTTCTGGATGCCGACCCTGACAACAACACCGATGATGTGCAGATCCAGGTGCAGCCCAATGTGAACCTGGACATGGCACTGACCAAGGTCGTGAATCCGAAGGTGGTGGACAAGAAGGCCACCGCACCTGTGCCGGTGGTCTACACGCTCAGCGCCAAGCGGGTCGCTGGCGAGCTGGTGCCGCAGGACATCGAGGTGACGGACACGCTGCCCGCCGGCGTCAGCTTCGTCTCTGCCAGCGGTACCGGATGGGACTGCAGCAACAATGCGCAGGTCGTTCGCTGCCGCTACAGCGGTGCATTTACACCGACCCTGCCCCAGATCACGGTCCATGCCACCGTCGATACGGCTTCCGTGGCCGCCGAAAGCGTGGTCAACAACGCCGCCCAGGTCTCGGCCAGCAATGAATCGCCTGCCAATGTAGGCGACAACAACAAGGCGCAGGCCAGCGTGCTGGTCAGCAACCAGGTGGACCTGGCCGTGAGCAAAAGCACCACGGCGTCGGTGATTGCCTCCGGCCAGCCGTACCAGTACGCGGTCAAGATCAAGAACAATGGCCCGCTGGATGTGCTGGAGGGCCAGACGATCACGGTGACGGACCAATTGGACGGGCAGTTGCAGTTCGCCGGGGTGCCCGCAGGCTCGCCGTGGACGTGCAGCCCCGAAAGCACGACGGCCACTGAACTGGGCCGGCTGCTGACCTGCACCTTCACGGGAGGCATCGCCGCAGGCAAGACCTCGGAGTTGCTGCTCAATGTGGTCGCGCACATCGATCCGGGCCAGGGCAAGTTTGCCACCATCAAAAATGGCGCCCAGGTGACCGGCGTGGACGGGCGGGGCAGCGCCGCCATCGGCCATATTGCCGACAGCAACAGCGTGAACCTGTCGGAGGCCAAGGCCGATCTGTCGATCAGCAAGTCGGCTGCGGTCACCGGCGCATCGGCGGCGTCCGGTGCCGAGGTCGTCTACCGCTTGCGCGTCAAGAACGATGTGCCCGCTGACGCCGGCAATGTGGACCTGCAGATGGCCAGGACCGTCAAGGTCACGGACACCGTGGGCAACCTGCTGACCTCCTACAGCGCAGGCGTGCTGGGGGTACAACCCTATGCCAACGGACGCTATCTGACGGCCGAAGTCACCATGCCCGGCGGCAATGGCGCGGAGTCGGATGCCTGTTCGATCTCGGGCGACAACAACCAGAAGTCCGCCACCGTGACCTGCAACTTCCGCAACCTGCCCGCCGATCCGGCAGCGGAATACCTGGTCGTCATTAAGGCGCGCCAGTATGTGGACCCCAAGGACGATGCCACGCAGACCAACACCATCATCAATGTGGCGGATGTGAGCTCGCCCGATACGGCAGAGTTCAACACCGGCAACAACCGCTCCCAGGCCTCGGTGGAGCTGGAAGCCCTGACCGATCTGACCGTGACCAAGCAGGCTGCGCCCGAGAGCGCTGCCGCCGGCCAGGCGATCACCTACACCTTGACCGCCAAGAACAGCGGCCCCTCGCAGGCGCGCAAGGTCAGCGTGACCGATCAGTTGCCGCTGAACACGATCTGGGTGGGCGTTGCGCCCAGTATTGCCGGGGGCAGCTGCAGCTTGAGCGGCGGCGCCACGTTTGCAGCAGGCTTGGAGATCACCGAAGCCAACCGCACGCTGACCTGTACCTGGACTGACGCCGTGGCTGAGAAGGCGCAAAAGACCGTGACCTACCAGCTGCGCTCGCGTGCCAAGGACTACCCGGCTCAGCTGGACAACCGCGTGGTGGTGGCGTCGGTCACGCCGGAGACGGATCTGAGCAACAACAGCGCCAACGAAACGGTGCCGCTGAACACGCCCCAGGTCGATGTGCTGGTGAACATGCGCCACACCAATGACGGCATTCCGCTGGACACCGGCAAGACCCAGTACACGATCACGGTCACCAATAGTGGTGCCTCGCAGTCGTACGCAACCGGCGTGCAGATGGTGGACCAGTTCCCGGCAGCCGGATCGACGGCCGACTTCCGCTTTGTCTCGCTCGACAGCGTGCAGCTGGCCAATGGCGATACCCGCTTCAGTACCGACAGCTGTAGCGTGCCGGCATCCGGCGCGCTGGCGGGCAGCCTGGTCTGTGATTTCCCCTGGCTGGCGCCTGGCGAGTCCGTGGCGATCAAGTTCACGATGGAGCCAGCCTCGCTGCTCGATGGCCGCGCCGTCGGTACCATCAACCACCGCGCCAGCGTGAAGGCCGATGTGGAAGTGCTGGAGGGCATGGATGTCAGCAAGAACAACCAGACCACGGACCGCACGTCAACCTATGACCCGGCCCAGGTCTCGCCCGGTGACCTGGACAAGCTGCGCTATGTGGACCTGTCGCTGACCAAGACCGCGGCGGCGGGCGATGCGGTGGATGTCGGCGATCTGATTGCCTACACCTTGACGGTGAAAAACGAGGAAGACCCGGCCGCCAACCCGCGCAATGACCTGGTGGATGGCCATGCCGTCGTCAGCGATGTGCTGCCCGAAGGCCTGGCGCTGGAAGGCGCAGCGCCTGATGGCTGCAGCTATACCGAGGCGACGCGCAGCCTGCGCTGCGAGATCACATCGCTCAATGCCGGGCAGACACGGGACTTCCGCTTCACGGCCAAGCTGCTGTCGCGCCCGCAGGCGCAGACCAGCGTGGTCAACAGCGCCAGCCTCTCCAGCCCGGGTGATACGGATGAGTCCAACAACGACAGCCGCACCGAGACGCCACTGGCGCTGGTGGATCTGGCCCTGCGCAAGACGGTCGACAAGGCCCAGGCCGCTGCAGGCGATGCATTGACTTACACCTTGACGGTTGTCAACAACGGCCCGGCAGCAAGCCGTGAAGCCAGCGTGACCGATGTCTTGCCCCAAGGCCTGGTCTTTGTGCAGGCGTCGCCCGCCTGCCGCTTCGACGCCGATAGCCGCACACTCCGTTGTGCGCTGGAGCCGCTGGCTGCCGGTGCGTCCGTGGCATTGACGGTCGAGACGACCGTGGATGCGGCGCTGCAAGGCCCGGCCAGCCTGGTCAACACGGCTGCCGTGGACCTGGCCGGTGATTCCGATCCAAGCAACAACGAAAGTACTGCGGCAACGACCATCCCTGGCAAGGACAGCGGCGGCAACGAAGGCAAGCCCGAGGGCAAGCCCGCCGTGCCCGTGCCCACCCTGGCACCGGCTGGCCTGTTGCTGATGGCGCTGGCGATGGCTGCGCTGGCAGCGCTGCGGCTGGGACGCCGCAGCCGTTAAGCGCGCATCCCGGATGCACCTCCGCCCCCAAGCCGCGCATCGCCATGCGCGGCTTTTTTACGTGGGGGATTTGCCGCATGAACACCAGTTGTTGACAGAGGCATTTCCCCCGTTCAGAACTTTAACGGCTATATTTGCTCCTACGTCCACTTCGACGACAGCAGGCACTCACCATGGTTCGCTTCTTTTTTGTATTTCTGGGGCTGCAGCTCTCCTTGTTCGGTCTCAACATGCTGAGCTGGGTGCAAAAGCACCTGGTCGAGCCGTGGACAGCCATGCTGGCGCAGATCTGCGCTTTTTTGGTGACCTGGTTTGACAAGTCGGCAGTGGCAGAAGGCAAGGTGCTGTGGAACCATGCCACCAACTTTGGCGTGTCCATCGAGGCCGGCTGCAACGGCATCGAGGCCTGCATTGTGTTGTTTGCCGCCATCATGGCCTTTCCATCCAGCTGGCGCCACAAGCTCATCGGCCTGGTGCTGGGTTTCATCGCGGTCCAGGCCGTCAATATCGTGCGCGTGATCAGCCTGTTCTACCTCGGCCAGTGGAACATGTCGGCTTTCAACTTCGCCCATGAGTACCTGTGGCAGGCGCTGATCATGCTGGACGTGCTGGTGGTCTGGCTGGTCTGGGTGCGTGCAGGCCAGCGCGCCAAGCGGGCCGAGGATGGCTCGGACGCGCCACCCCCTTCAGGCTCGGGAGCGGGCCCGGCGCTGGCCGCGGCCTGACCTGCACCGGCCAGCAGTGTGCGCACTGCTGGCTTTTTTCCATTCACCGCACTAGAAATACATGGCCCCCAGGGCCGAGACCGAGGAAGAGGGATGAAGCGCTTGAACCCGATACAGCGATTTGCGCTGCTGGCCTTCGCCGGCATCATCGTGCTGACCACGTTGTGGGTGCAACTGTCTCCCTGGATGGGCTACCCGGTGGCGGTGATCTCCAAGGAAGGCATGCAGGACCTGGCATCGGGCTGGGTCAAGCAGGTGCACATCGCGCCGGGCAAGATCGAGGTCGACACCTCGGTCGGCGTCGCCAATGCCAACACCGGTGGCCGCTGGGCCGAGATCTCGGTCGATGGCGACCCGGGCCGCTATGCCTACGGCTTTCCGATCTTCTTGGCGCTGTTGCTGGCCGCCTGGCGCAAGGGGCGTGTCTGGCGTGCGGTTCTCGGTTATGTGATCTTGCTGCCGTTCCAGGCCTTCAGCATCTCCACCAGCCTGCTGATGCAGGTGGTACTGGCCACCAACCTGGACCTGCGGCTGCTGAAGATTTCGCAGACCCAGCTGGATCTGCTGGCCTATGGCTACCAGTTGGGCAGCCTGGTGCTGCCGACCCTGGTGCCGTTTTTGCTGTGGCTGTGGCTGGACCGGCAGTTTGTCAACGAAGTGCTGGTCGAGGCCTGGAAGAAGAACATCCAGCCCAAGCTGGTGCCGCGCCCCACCGTGGTGCGCCCACCGCCACCACCGCCGCCAGAGCAGGTGATCCGCCCGGCAGAGAGCGGGCCCGAGATCTCGCACGAGATCAGCATCACCTTGCCACCGCGCAAATAAGCGAGCTCCTATTGCCGGGGGGCTGGCACTTGCGTGCGCCAGGTGGCCAGCGCCAGCGCCGTGGCCAGCAGCGCAAACACCGCGCAGAATGCCAGCAGCGCGCGTGACAGGCCCACCTGGTCGGACAGCCAGCCAATCCCCAGAATGGGCAAGATTGTGCCCACATAGCCGGTGACCAGGTAGGTGGCCAGCAGGCCGGCCCGGTTGTCGGCCCGTGCCACCTTGTTGACCACCGAGATGCCGCCCAGGTTGCACAGGCCATGGCCGAGTGCGGCAGTCAGCACGCAGAGCAGAAACACGCCGGCCGAGCTGGCAAACACGTTGACGATCAGCAGCAGGTTGCACAGCGCCAGCGATGCGTAGCCGGTGATCAGCACCTTGCGGGTGACAAAGCCCTTGGCGGCATACTGCGTGGCGGCCGACAGCAGCAGGATCAGGCCGATCGATGGCCCGCTGATCGCCGGCCCATGCCAGGGCAGCATGCTTTGCATGAAGCTGGGGGCGAGCGATGCGAACAGGCTGAACATGCCAAAGGCGCAGAACGCCCCCATTGAGGCCAGGCCATAGCGGCGCAGCGCAGCGCGCTCCGGGAAGGTCAGGCGCGGCATCAGCTGCCGCAGGCCAAAACGGGTGCTGGCAGGCGCGGGCTGCAAGTGGGCCGGCAGCTGCACCTGAAACAGCGAATAAATCGCCAAGGCGCTCAGCAGCAGCGATGGCAGATAGGCGCTGCGCAGCGGAAAGGGCGCCCATTGCGCCACCAGGCCACCGACGATGGGCCCCAAGCCAAAACCAAAGGCAATCGTCAGACTGGTGGTGGCAGCGGCGCGCTGCGTGTCACCGCTGGTATTGAGCTGGGTCAGGCCCAGCGAGGCCGAGGTCGTGATCATGCCCGAGGCCAGGCCAATGATGATGCGGCTCAGGCCAAACACCTGCATGTTCCAGGCCAGTGCCGACAGCAGCACGCCGCCGCTCATCAGAATCACCCCCGCCCGCAGCACCTTGAAAAAGCCATAGCGCGTCGTGATCGCGCCCAGCAGCATCAGGCTGGTGAGCGCTGCGGCCATATACAGCACAAACACCTGGGTGATGGCGCTGGGCGGCAGCTGCCACTGCGCCTGGTACAGCGGGTAGAGCGGGCTGGCCAGCGCCGTGCCCATGACGCCGACGCACATCGAGAAGCACACCCAGAAATAGGGCGGCCAGGGGTATTTCATTGCAGGACTTGGATCTGGGCTGCGGTGGCTGCAGCAGGCCAGCGGCGGGTAGCGGCTGGCCGGCAAGGACGGTGGGCTGGATTGTAGGCAGCGGGGCCGCGCATGTCGCTAGGCGGCGCAGGTGCCCATGGCCTGGCGTAGGACATAGGCAGACAAAGTCCATGGCAATGCCCTTGTAGCGCGGGACCGTGGGGCAAGGCTGGTAAAAATAGCCATGATCCGAATGTCCACGCTGTACTTTTCGCCCTCCCGCCACTGCCGCGCTGCGGCTGCCGCTGCCATCGCGGTGGCCTGCGTGGCTGCGCTGTCCGCCTGCTCACCGTATGTAGGTGTGGGCGTGCCGGTGGGGCCGTTTTCGGTCGGCGTCGGTGTGGGCAGTGGCGGTGTCAGCGCCGGGGTGGGCACGGGTGTGGGCCCCGTCGGTGTGGGTGTGGGGGTCAACCAGCGCGGCCAGGTCACGGGCAATGCGGGTGTCGGCGTGGGCACCTCCGTCGGTGGTGCGAATGTGGGCGTGGGGGTGGGCACCGGCACGGTGCTGTATGACCCCGCTGCGCCCGTGGCGCCTGCATCGGCCCCCGCAACGGCACCGGACTATGCCCGGTCCGCACAGCCCGGCATGGTCGTACCAGGGGTGGTCAACCCACCCGCGGGTGAGCACGATGCCAACCTGCAGTGGCGCGGCGCCGATGGGCAGCTGCTGCCCGACTGCCGGCTGAACAACCGCTGTTAACCGGTTCTACACATACAGCGGCGGCTCGTCCATCGCGATGAGCTGGGCCTGCAGCAGCTGCGTCTGCTCCTGCCAGTAGGCCTCGCTGCCAAACCAGGGGAAATGGATCGGGAAGCTCGGGTCGTCAAAACGCCGGGCCAGCCAGGCGCTGTAGTGGATCAGGCGCAGGGTGCGCAGCGGCTCGATCAGTACCAGCTCGCGCCGGTCAAATGGGCGGAACTGCTCATAGCCTTCCACCAGGGTCGACAGCTGCGCGCTTTGCTGACGGCGGTCGCCTGACAGCAGCATCCACAGATCCTGCACAGCGGGGCCGCTGCGCGTGTCATCCAGATCGACAAAATGCGGGCCGCCGCCCTGGTTCTCCGGCGGCACCCACAGCACATTGCCCGGGTGGCAGTCGCCATGCAGGCGCAGGCTGCGAAAGCTGCCTGCGGCAAAGTGGCCGGTCGCGCTGCCCGGGTCGATGATCTCGCAGATCTTGTCGGTGGCGCGGCGGCAGGCATCGCTCCAGGCGCTGCGCTGTCCGGGTGGGATGGCGCCGTGCGCCATCAGCCAGTCATGGGGTTCGCGGGCAAAGTCCTGGGCGTTGATGCTGGGGCGGTGCGCAAAGGGCTGGGCCTCGCCCACGGTGTGGATGCGGGCCAGAAAGCGGCCGACCCATTCGAGCACTTCCCAATCGTCCAGATCGGGCTGGCGCCCGCCCCGCCACGGCGAGACCGAGAAACGAAAACCGCCATGCTGCAGCAGGCTGTGGCCGCCCAGTTGCAGCGGTGCCACTACCGGCACTTCGGCATCGGCCAGCTGCTGGGAGAAATGGTGTTCCTCGGCAATGGCCGCATCGCTCCAGCGGCCGGGGCGGTAGAACTTGCAGACCACCTTGCTGCCGTCTTCCAGCCAGACCTGGTAGACCCGGTTCTCATACGAGGACAGCGGATTGAGGCGGCCATCGCCCCACAGGCCGACCGATGCCAGCGCATCGAGCACCAGATCGGGGGTCAGTGCGGCATAGGCATGTTCCTGTTGCGGGCTGCTGGGCGGGTAGTCATCGTTGTCGTGCATCCTGCCATTGTGCGCCTATCTTGTGTCGCCCGTTTTGACCGAAGGGGCGCAAAAAAAGCCGGGCATGCAAGGCATGCACCGGCTGTACTGGAGAGGGTCAATCGTTGCGCTGTGCGGCTTAGAACGTCTTTACGATCTCTACACGAGGAGATCGTAAACACGTTCTTACACCACCACGGTCAGGGTCTTGTCGATATTGCCGCGGGTGGCATTGGAGTAAGGGCAGACCAGGTCGGCGTCATGCACCAGCTTTTCAGCGGCGGCCTTGTCCATGCCGGGCAGGTTGACCGTCAGGCGGGCTGCAATGCCGTAGGCGTTCGGGATGGGGCCCAGGTCCACTTCGGCGTCGATCGACAGGCCATCGGGCAGTGCAAGCTTTTGCTTGCCGGCGACCGCCTTGATCGCGCCGATGAAGCAGGCAGAGTAGCCTGCGGCAAACAGCTGCTCGGGGTTGGTGCCCTGGCCGCTGGTACCGGGCGAGGACAGTTGCACGTCCAGGCGGCCATCATTGGTGCGCGATGCGCCGTCGCGGCCGCCGGTGGTGTGTGCGTGGGCGGTGTACAGAACTTTTTCGAGAGTAGCCATGGTGAACTCCTGGTCAACGGTGGGACAAAAAAACTGCTTCTTCAAGAAGCGGCGGGCAGCGGCGCGGCCAATCGGCTGCGCAGCTGTTGGATCTGTTGGGTCAAGGCCTGCAACTCCTGCAAACTGCATTGGCTGCGCTCCAGCACACAGGCGGGAACGGCGGCTGCTTGCTCGCGCAGTTGCCGGCCGGCATCGGTCAGGTGCACACGCACGCGGCGCTCATCGTCGCTGTCGCGCTGGCGCTGCAGCCAACCGGCAGTCTGCATGCGCTTGAGCAGCGGCGTCAACGTACCCGAATCCAGGTACAGGCGCTCGCCCAGCTCGGAGACCATGCAGCCATCGCCTTCCCACAGTACCAAGAGCACCAGGTACTGCGGGTAGGTCAAACCCAATGGTTCGAGCAGGGGCTTGTACAGCTTGGTCATTGCCAGTGAGCTGGAGTACAGCGCAAAACACAGCTGCTGGTCGAGCAGCAGCGCGTTGTGGGCAGTGGCAGGGTTGGCGTTAGGCATGATTTGAATTATAGTGCTCAATTAAATTGTGCGCAACTTAATTGGGGAAACACCTGCAGCCAACAGGGTGTTTGCCCAGGGCCGGTGCATGGCCCTGGCTTCGTCTGAAAGGCAGGCAACCCGCGCCGCAGAGGGCGGCTCGGTTGCGCCCCGTCCATTCAATATGCGGTCTGCACCACCTGGCCGCTGCTGTCCTTGAATTTGGCAGCCACCGCATCGGCAGCGGTGCGCAGCAGGATCAGGTCCATCGAGACGGCGACAAACTGTGCGCCCAGTGCCAGGCATTCGCGGGCGCGGGCTTCGTCCACCATCAGGATGCCGGGGGCCTTGCCGGCAGCGCGGATGCGGGTGATGGCGTCATTGATCGCGGCATTGACCACCGGGTGGCGCGGCTGGCCGGGGTAGCCCATGCTGGCCGACAGATCGGCCGGCCCGATGAAGATGCCGTCCACCCCATCGACGGCGGCGATGGCCTCGATCTGGTCCAGCGCCTGCGCGGTTTCCACCTGCACCAGCAGGCACAGCTCCTTGTCGGCATCGTCCACATACTGCATGTCGCGGCCAAAGTTGCTGGCGCGCATCGAGCCGCCCATGCCGCGAATGCCCTTGGGCGCATAGCGCATGGCCTGCACGGCGGCGCGGGCCTCGTCGGCGTTCTGCACAAAGGGGATCAGCAGCGTTTGGGCGCCAATGTCCAGGTAGCGCTTGATGAGGACCGGGTCATTCCAGGCCGGGCGCACGACGGCGCTGGTGGGACGGGGCTGCAGCGCAGCTTCTACCGCCTGCAGCTGCTGGAGTACCTGGGGCACATCGTTGGGCGAATGCTCGGTGTCGAGCATGATCCAGTCATAGCCGCTGCCGGCCAGCAGCTCGGTGATATAGGGCGAAGGAAAGGCCGACCACAGGCCGATCTGTGCCTGGCCGGCGGCCATGGCTTTTTTGAAGAGGTTCGGAGTGGGCATGCTTGTCTCGGTGGTGGGGTGTTGTCTGTGTGGTGGGGTCAGGGCAGGAGGTGGATCTCGTCGTTGCTCAGCGGCCAGCGGCAGCTGCCTGCCAGGGTGTGCCATTCGCTGGCGCCCAGGTCCAGCGCCTGCTGGTCTGCCATGGCCGTGACACTGCGGCAGATGGGCTTGAAATGCCTGGCGGCCACCGTGTCGCGCCCGTAGCGCTGGTAGTAGCGCTTCAAGTGCAGATCGGCAGCCGGCACCCGGGCGGCGACATAGGCCAGGTAGTCGCGGTAGAGCGCATCGACCGGCGCATCTTCGAGCTGCTGCTTCCAGATGCGAAAGCCGGCCAGGCAGGCCACCAGGGCCAGCACCAGCGCGGCCACAGGCAGGGCCTTTTTCCAGATCGGGGTGCTGCGTGGCGCGGGCATGGGGCAGGGGTCGCTGGGCAGCGCAGGCGCCCGCGCTCAGGCGTAGCTGTAGACGCCCTTGCCGGTCTTGCGGCCCAGCTGGCCGGCGGCGACCATTTCCTTGAGCAGCGGGCAGGGGCGGTATTTGCTGTCGCCAAAGTCTTTCAGGTAGACCTCCATCACGGCCAGGCAGACATCCAGACCAATCATGTCGGCCAGCGCCAGCGGGCCAATCGGGTGGCTGCAGCCCAGCTTCATGCCGTCATCAATGTCCTGGGCAGAGGCAATGCCTTCGGCCAGCACATAGAAGGCCTCGTTGATCATCGGCACCAGAATACGGTTGACGACAAAGCCGGGCGAGTTCTTCACGCTGATCGGTGACTTGCCCAGGCTCTCGGCCAGTGCCTTGACGGCGTCATGCGTGGCGTCGCTGGTCTGCAGGCCACGGATCACTTCGACCAGCGCCATCATCGGCACCGGGTTGAAGAAGTGCATGCCGATGAACTTGTCGGCGCGCTTGGTGGCAGCAGCCAGCTGGGTGATCGAGATCGACGAGGTGTTCGATGCCAGCAGCACGGACGGGTCGAGCAGCGCATCGACCTGCTGCAGGATCTTGAGCTTGAGCTCGTAGTTCTCGGTGGCCGCCTCGATCACCAGCTGGGCCTTCTGCAGGTCTTCATAGCGGGTGCTGCCCTGGATGCGGCCCAGTGCGGCGGCCTTGTCGGCTTCGCTGATCTTTTCCTTCTTGATCAGGCGGTCCAGGCTGCTGCCCACCGTCGCCAAGCCCTTTTGCACGGCGGCGTCCGAAATGTCCACCATCACCACATTCAGCCCGGCCACTGCGCAGGTCTGCGCAATGCCGTTGCCCATGGTGCCTGCACCAATTACGCCTACGGTCTGGATCGTCATCTGTCTTCCTTGGGTCCTGTTGCTGGGAGAGGGGCTGGCCTGCATCCGCCCTGCAGCGCCTATCGGCAAGCCCGGTGGCAAGATCATAGCGGCAGGTGTTGCACTGCGGCACAAACTGGGCGACAGAGCAGCGGCCTGGCGAGCGGTCTGCGTCGTTGGAGCGCTTGCCAATAGCGAACTATTGGCTGCGCACTCCGCAGCTAGGCGCCCCCTAGCATCCCATCTCGCCAGGCCACTGCTCAAGGTTCCTGAAGACACTCTAAAATCCCGTCCATCGCTGCGCCGCAGCCCCTTTGTAGACACGACCTGATATGACCACCTTCGGCACCCCGCTCACCAAGAACGCAACCAAAGTCATGCTGCTGGGCAGCGGCGAGCTGGGCAAGGAAGTGCTGATTGCCTTGCAGCGCCTGGGCGTGGAGACGGTGGCGGTGGACCGCTATGACCATGCGCCCGGCCAGCAGGTGGCGCACCATGCCCGCACGATCACGATGAGCGACCCGGCCCAGCTGACGGCGCTGATCGAGGCAGAAAAGCCCGACATGGTGGTGCCCGAGATCGAAGCCATTGCGACGCCCGCGCTGCAGGCGCTGGAGGCCGCAGGCACCGTGCGCGTGGTGCCCACCGCCCGCGCCACCCGTTTGACGATGGACCGCGAAGGCATCCGCCGCCTGGCGGCCGAGACCCTGGGCCTGCCCACCAGCCCCTACCAGTTCTGCGACAGCCTGGCCGAGCTGCAGGCGGCCATCGATGGCGGCATTGGCTACCCCTGCGTGGTCAAGCCGGTGATGAGCAGCTCGGGCAAGGGCCAGAGCAAGATCGACGGCCCGGCCGATGTGGAAAAGGCCTGGAACTATGCGATGGAAGGCGGCCGGGTGCAGGGCGGCCGCATCATCGTCGAAGGCTTTATCGATTTTGACTACGAAATCACCCTGCTGACGGTGCGCGCCAAGAATGCCGCCGGCCAGATCGAAACCCATTTCTGCGAGCCCATCGGCCATGTGCAGGTGCAGGGCGACTATGTGGAGAGCTGGCAGCCGGCCCGCATGGCGCCCGGCGCGCTGACCCTGGCGCAGGACATTGCCCGCGCCATCACCAGCGACCTGGGCACCGGCCTGAACGGCGAGCCCGCCGGCCTGGGCCTGTTTGGCGTGGAGCTGTTCGTCAAGGGCGACCAGGTCTGGTTCAGCGAAGTGAGCCCCCGCCCGCATGACACCGGCATGGTGACCATGATCACCCAGTGGCAAAACGAGTTCGAGCTGCATGCCCGCGCCATTCTGGGCCTGCCGGTGGACACCAGCCTCAAGGCCGCTGGCGCCAGCGCCGTGATCTACGGTGGTGTCGATGCCCAGGGCATTGTGTTTGATGGTGTCGATGCCGCCCTGCAGATCCCCGGCACCGAAGTCCGCCTGTTTGGCAAGCCCGAGAGCTTTAGCCGCCGCCGCATGGGCGTGGCACTGGCCCGCGCGGCCGATACCGATGCCGCACGCGACAACGCCAAAAAGGCGGCGGCGCTGGTCAAGCCCCGCGTGGCGGCGTAAGCGGCTGGGGCGCAGCGCTCCCTAGACGGCGCCATGGTAAAAGCTGCTGGCTGCCCTTGCAGGGCGTCCAGCAGCTTTTGTTTGGGGCGTGCTTGGTGCGGTGGTTTTTAGTTGGACTGGCAGCTGTAGCTGTCAGCCACGTTCACATCCCCACTGCCCTTGTAGCGTGGCCACGTCGGGTACTCGCACAGCGGCCGGGTGCGGCCAGGCACACCCGCGGTGTCGCTGACCACCTGGGCACCAGGCGCGGTGCCAGCGGTCACCCATTGGTCCAGCGCCTTGAGCGAATCCCAGTTGGCATTGAAGGCGGTGCTGGCCGCATGGCCGTAACCGGGTACCTCGTAGTAACGGGCAAAGCTCTTGACGGCAGGGGCGCCCATGGTCTGCTCCAGGCGCTGCCAGTACTGCGCGGTGGCGCGGGTGCTGACGAGCACATCGGCCGTGCCATGCGCCATCAGCAGCTTGCCGCCGCGCTTGTTGAAGGCCGACAGGTCGGTGCTGTTGATGTCCTGCAGCTTGGTGAGCTGGTGGATGCGGTCGGTCCAGGCGCCAGGGTTTTGCGGATCGAGCGACAGCGCATCAAAGTTGGCATCGCGGGTCACAAAGTAGCGCACCCACTGGTCCCAGAACACTGCCCAGTACGGAGCGGTGAGCGGTGCAGGGCTGGCCGGGGCGGTGGTGTTCATCGCCAGCAGGTTGACGGTGGGCTGCAGCGGGCTGCTGCCTTCCTCACCCAGTTCCGAGCCCCAGACGTTGAAGCCGGGGTACTGCGTCTCGCCACTGCCCAGCGGGGTGCTGAAACGGATTTCGCTGTTATAGGTCTTGAGCGCGCTGATCATCGCATCGGACAGGCAGCCTTCCTGGCTGGCGCCACCGGCGCAGCGCAGCGGCTGGCCATTGAGCGTAGCGGTGGCCGGGTCAAACTGGCTGTTGCAGGCGGCAACATTGCTGACCACGCCGTCCTGCACGCCGTCGAGCGCATCGCACTTTTCCAGCGCCGCCTGGCGCAGCAGCTTGCGCTGGCCCAGGCTGGGGTAGGCGCCCGGCTGGGCAAAGGCGCGGCTGATGCGGCCAAACTGCAGATCCAGGCTGGCCGCATTCCAGGCGGGGTACCAGGCGACGACGCCATCCCAGTCGGACGGCCATTTCTGGGCCACGGCCAGTGCTTCGCGCCCGCCGGTGGAGCCGCCGATGAAGTAACGCTTGTCCGGCTTTCTGCCGTAAAAGCGCGTCACCAGCACCTCGGCCACGTCGCTGACTTTCTTCAGCGCAGCGCCGGAGAAGTTGGCGACCGCTTCGTCATTCGTGCCAAAGCTGCCATCGCGGCTGCCGGCTGCACCGGCCTGGTGGCCGGAGTCGCTGCCAAACACCGCATAGCCCTGGTTGAGCAGCGGGTAGGCGCCCTGGCTGGCGGGGGCGGCCGGGTAGGTGTAGAGGCTGGGCATCACGCCGTTGTAGCCGCCGCCGCCCACCATCACCACCTTGCCGTTCCAGTCCTTGGGCAGCAGCAGGCCCATCTTGATGGCCGGGGCGCCAGGGTCGACCGGCGCAATCGAGATATTGGCCCGGACCGATGCCGGCGGCTGCGCGCCGGTGGCGGCGCTTGGCGTTTCGGTCGAGGTCACCGTGGCGCCGCTGGTGGGCAGACCGATCTGGCTGGCTGCCACCTGCTGCTTGGCCAGCGCCAGGCTGGCCTCGTCAAAATTGAAGCTGTGCGAACCGCCGCTGCCGCAGGCGGACAGCGCAAGGACCGCGCTGGCGACGGCCGTCAGAGGGATAAGGCGCCGCAGGGGTGGGAGGATGGTTGTGGTCACTGTGTCTCCTGGTTGTTATGGTGCGGGCGCAAAGGCTTCTTCACGGCCCGCCGACCATTGTGGAAGTGAGGCGCACAGTTATCCACAGGGTTTGCAGTTAGGTAGTTCCCCATAAGTAAAAAAGCCAGCACGCTGGTGCTGGCATTGGAGTAAGGGAGCGGTGCAAAGCGCCGCTGGGGAGCGCAACTTATTGGAAGGCCACCTCGGCAAAGCTGCGCAGCTTGCGGCTGTGCAGCCGGTCCACACCGCCTTCGCGCAGGATGTTGACCGCCCGCATGCCGATGCGCAGATGCTGGTCCACCCGCTCGCGGTAGAAGTGGTTGGCCATGCCCGGCAGCTTGATCTCGCCGTGCAGCGGCTTGTCGCTGACGCACAGCAAGGTGCCGTAGGGCACGCGGAAGCGGAAGCCATTGGCGGCAATGGTGGCGCTCTCCATGTCCAGCGCCACGGCCCGGCTCTGGCTGAAGCGGCGCTGGGGCGTGTTGTCGGGCAGCAGTTCCCAGTTGCGGTTGTCGGTGCTGGCCACGGTGCCTGTGCGCATGAAGCGCTTGAGGTCGTCCTCGGGCACCTGGGTCACATCGGCCACCGCCTGCTGCAGCGCGACCTGGATCTCGGCCAGCGCAGGGATGGGCACCCACAGCGGCAGCTCTTCGTCCAGCACATGGTCCTCGCGCACATAGGCATGGGCCAGCACATAGTCGCCCAGCTGCTGGCTGTTGCGCAGGCCGGCGCAGTGGCCCAGCATCATCCAGGCGTGGGGGCGCAGCACGGCGATGTGGTCGGTGATGGTCTTGGCATTGGCCGGGCCCACACCGATGTTGACCATCGTGGTGCCCGACTGGTCGGCGCGCACCAGGTGGTAGGCGGGCATCTGCGGCAGGCGCGGCGGCGGGCTGCCCAGCGCATCCACGGCCTCGGGCGCCAGGCCCTGGCGGCGGGTGACGACATTGCCCGGCTCGATAAAGGCGATGTATTCGCTGTCGGGGTTGGCCATTTCGGCGCGGCCCAGGCGGATGAACTCGTCGATATAGAACTGGTAGTTGGTGAACAGCACAAAGTTCTGGAACCACTCGGGCAGGGTGCCGGTGTAGTGGCGCAGGCGCTGGAGCGAGTAATCCATGCGCGGCGCGGTGAACAGCGACAGCGGCTGCGGCTCGCCCGGCTTGGGCTCCCAGGTGCCGTTGGCGATGCCGTCGTCCATCGCATGCAGGTCGGGCAGGTCGAAGACGTCGCGCATCAGCATGCGGCGCTCGGCACTCAGCTGGCCTTCAATGTGGTCGTTGTCGGCAAACGAGAAATGGATCGGAATCGGCTGGCTGCTGGTGCCCACTTCCAGCTCCACATTGTGGTTCTCGATCAGCAGCCGGAACTGCTCGGCATAGTAGTTGGCAAACAGGTCGGGGCGGGTCAGCGTGGTTTCGTAGTGGCCGGGGCCCTCGACAAAGCCATAAGCGAGCTTGCTGTCGGCCCGCGCCACGGTGCGCGTGTGCAGGCGCACAAAGGGGTAGCAGGCGCGGTACGGGGCCGCCGGGGTCTCGCCCGCCACAAAGCGTTGCATGGCCTGGCGCAGGAATCCGATCTGTTCGGCATAGATGGCCTGCACCTGCGCCAGCGCGGATTGAGCCGTGCGGTGGCTGGTCGGTGCGGTAAAGGCAGGTTTGGTATAGGTCATGCACCATTGTGCCTCTGCTTTGGGGCGGCGGCATGACAAATCGCCTGCCTGCAGCGCTGTGGACGACGGCGGATTTCAGGGCTTCCCGCCCGGTGGTTGGCGGCCCCTGGCCCGGGCGCGGGATAATCGCGGCATGAACGCAACCAACACCCCCGCCAACGCAGCGGACGCCGCCTCCTTTAGCCAACTGCCGCTGGGCCAGACCATGCAGGCCAATCTGCAGCAGCTGGGCTATACGCAGATGACGGCAATCCAGGCGGCCAGCCTGCCCTTTGCGCTGCAAGGCAAGGATGTCATTGCCCAGGCCAGCACCGGCAGCGGCAAGACGGCCGCCTTTGGCCTGGCCCTGCTCGCCCGCCTGAACCCGCGCTGGTTTGCGGTGCAATCGCTGGTGCTCTGCCCCACCCGTGAGCTGGCCGACCAGGTCGCCACCGAAATCCGCCGGCTGGCGCGCGCCGAAGAGAACATCAAGGTCGTCACCGTCTACGGCGGTGTGCCTTCGCGCAACCAGATCGCCAGCCTGGAGAACGGCGCCCACATCATCGTCGGCACCCCGGGCCGGGTGATGGATCTGATGGAGCGCAACGTGATCGACCTGGCCGCCCTCAACACGCTGGTGCTCGACGAGGCCGATCGCATGCTCGACATGGGCTTTTATGGCGATATCGTCACCGTTGCCAGCCAGTGCCCGGCCGAGCGACAGACCCTGCTGTTCTCGGCCACCTACCCCGAGGGCATTGCCCAACTGGCCGAGCGCTTCATGCGCGATCCGCAGACCGTCAAGGTCGCCTCGCAGCACAGCGCGCACAAGATTGAGCAGCGCTGGTATGAGGTCAAGGAATCCGAGCGCCTGCATGCCGTATCGCAGCTGCTGGCGCATTTCCGGCCCGAGTCGTCCATCGCCTTTTGCAACACCAAGCAGCAGTGCCGTGACCTGGTCGAGGTGCTGCAGGCCCAGGGCGTGAGCGCATTGGCGTTGTTTGGCGAGCTGGAGCAGCGCGAGCGTGACGAAGTGCTGGTGCAGTTTGCCAACCGCAGCTGCAGCGTGCTGGTGGCCACCGATGTGGCCGCGCGCGGGCTGGACATCGCCAACCTGGCTGCCGTCATCAATGTGGACACCACGCCCGATCCGGAAGTCCATATCCACCGCATTGGCCGCACCGGCCGGGGCGATGCCGAAGGCCTGGCGCTGAGCCTGGCCAGCATGGACGAGATGGGCTCGGTCGGCAAGATCGAAGTGCTGCAGGGGCGCGAGTCGCAATGGCATCCACTGAGCGAGCTGACCCCCGCCTCCAGCCAGCCCATGGTGCCGGCGATGCGCACGATCCAGATCATTGGCGGGCGCAAGGAAAAGATCCGTGCCGGTGACGTGCTGGGCGCCATGACGCGCGACTTTGGCTATGCCAAGGAGCAGATCGGCAAGATCAATGTGAACGACTTCTCGACCTATGTGGCCGTCAGCCGCGACATCGCCCACCAGGCGGTGGACCGCCTCAACAGCGGCCGGGTCAAGGGCAAGACCGTCAAGGCCCGCCTGCTGTAAACCAGGCCACACCCCGCCGCCATGAAACCCGCCTTATCCGCCGCAGCCCACAGCCGCCGGACCACGCCCGAGAACCTGCTGCGCATCTCGGTGGTGGTGGCCATTGCCACCATTGCCCTCAAGACCAGTGCCTGGGCCGTCAGCGGCTCGGTGGGCTTGTTGTCCGATGCGCTGGAATCGCTGGTCAACCTGGTGGGCGCCCTGTTTGCGCTGGGCATGGTGACCATCGCCAAACGCCCGGCCGACGAGGGCCACCCCTATGGCCACACCAAGGCGGAGTACTTCTCGGCCGGCTTTGAGGGCCTGCTGATCTTTGGCGCGGCCATGGCCATCGTCTGGGCCTCGGTGGACCGCCTGCTCCACCCCCAGCCTCTGGAGCAGCTGGGCTGGGGCATTGCGCTGTCGATGCTCAGCACGGCGCTCAACGGTGGGCTGGCCTGGGTCATGCTGCGCGCCGCACGCGAACACCAGTCCATGGCGCTGGAAGGCGATGGCCGCCACCTGATGACCGATGTCTGGACCTCGGCCGGTGTGGTCGGCGGCTTGCTGCTGGCGATGCTGACCGGCTGGCATTGGCTGGATGCGGTGCTGGGCATTGCGGTGGCCTTGCATATCTTCAAAGAGGGCGGTCAGCTGGTCTGGCGCTCGTCGCAGGGCTTGATGGACGAATCCATCGACGCGGAGACCCTTGCCAAGATCGAGCGCTGCGTGCGCGCCTTCGAGGCGCAAACCGGCGGCGCCGTGCACTGCGACAAGCTCAGCACCCGCCGCGCCGGCGCGCTGCACTTTATCGACATGCACCTGCACATGCCCGGCGGCTGGAGCCTGGCCCACGCCACCCAGCTGCGCATGCAGCTCGAAGCCGCGCTGCTGCAGGAGCTGCCGCAGGCACGCATCAGCATGGAAGTGCTGCCGCTGGGCGTGCAAACCCAGACCGAGGCTGTGCAGCGCCATGGCGATGCACCCAGCCCCTGAACCCTGAACACCGGCTGCAGCGTTTGCGCCTGCCGCCTTTCCGGAAACAAGAATCTCCCATGATCAGCGTATTGCAACGGGTGCGCGAAGCGCGTGTCGAAGTGGATGGCCAGGTGATCGGCCAGATCGGCCATGGGCTGCTGGCCCTGGTCTGTGCCGAGCGCGGCGACAGCCAGGCAGACGCCGACAAGTGGCTGGCCAAGATGCTCAAGCTGCGCATCTTCCAGGACGAAGCTGGCAAGATGAACAAGAGCGTCGTCGATGTGGCCGGTGGCCTGCTGATCGTGAGCCAGTTCACGTTGGCGGCAGACACCAGCGGCGGCAACCGCCCCAGCTTTACCCAGGCCGCGCCCCCGGCCGATGGCGAGCGCCTGTACGACTACGTGGTGGCGCAGGCCCGTGCGCTGCACCCCGAGGTGGCGACCGGCCGTTTTGGCGCGGACATGAAGGTCTACCTGATGAACGACGGCCCGGTGACGATCCCGCTGCGCATCACGCCGGCCGCTGTGGCGGCGGGGGGTTGAAGCCCATCCTCAGCCAGGGCATCTGGCGCCAGCCAAGAGGCAGCTAGACTCAGTCCCTTTGCCACCAAGAGGACGAAAGACACGATGACCGAGATGGAAAAAGCCGCTGCCGGCCTGCTGTACGACGCCAACTACGACCCCAGCGTGCTGCAGCTGCGCGATGCCGCCAAGGAAAAGCTGTTTGCCTTCCAGCAGATTGGCGCCCACCGGCGTTCCGAGCGCGAAGCGGTCTTGCGCGGCCTGCTGGGCAAGCTGGGCCGCAACCCCGTGTTCGATGGCCCGTTTCTCTGTGACTACGGCTTCAACATCGAGATCGGCGACCACTTCTACACCAATGTGAACCTGGTCATCCTCGATGCCGCCAAGGTCCGCATCGGCAACAACGTCTTCATCGCGCCCAATGTCGGGCTCTACACCTCCGGGCATCCGCTGGATGTTGAGCGGCGCAACCAGGGCCTGGAGTTTGCCCTGCCCATCACGATCGGCGACAACGTCTGGATTGGCGCCGGCGTGCAGGTGCTGCCTGGCGTCCGCATCGGTGCGGGCAGCGTGATTGCGGCCGGCGCCATCGTCACCAAGGATGTGCCCGAAGGGGTGGTCAGCGCGGGCAATCCGGCGCGGGTGCTGCGTGCTATTACGGACAAGGACAGCCAAGCTTACAGCTGAGGTTTTGCCGTGGCTTGATGCCTGCTGCAGGGCTGCTTTTCTGAAAGGGGAGCAGCCTTTTTGTTGGGCGCTGGCTGTGTCAGCAATACCTGAATGGCCGGCAGCCTGAGCGCTGCAGTGGGCGCCAAAGCTGCCAGCAACAGCGGCTTCACGATTATCTGTGGTGGTTGCACGGGGGCTTGATCCCGATGCAGGCTGCCAAGTATGCCGCAGACCTTGTCAGTCACCAACGCCGTCTATAAGAGGTTCTTCGGTCACGTCAGCGTTTGGGGGCGGTTGTTGGTTTTTACATTTTTCGTAATTTTTAAAAGGCGGTAGTTGCTGCATGGTTGCTGTCATTTTGTAAGGTGATGACTAAAGCGAGCTTTGTAAAACACGGGGTGCTGTGTTTTTGAAGTGGGTAATGACTCAGCTGGCTTTTATTTATTCAATCGTTTAATGATCTAAGCTGCTTGGAGTATTTTTCATTTGAAATGAATGTCTGCATAGTAGTTGGCAGCCTTGGGAAATACTGGTGATGGAAGTGGAAAGGGTAATCGAATATTGGCAATCCGGTCTTTTGACTTCCGCCCCAGGTATTTGCCAGGTCTGCATGCGGGCTACCGTGCAAGGTAGCAAATTCATTTTCAAAGGAGTTATCGATGAAAAGTGGCATATTTCTAAGCAGGCTGCTGTTGTCTGCCTTCTTGCTCGGTGGTTCTGTATCACAGGCGGTGGCGCAAAAGATTCTGTTGCTTACCACCAATGCGGCTAGTACATCTGAAGAGTTAGCAGAGGTGGACGCTGCTTATGACAACCTGCAAAACGAGTTTGCATCGGTACTGGCGAATCCCGAAGAAATCACGAGGCTGTCAGTGCTAGGCCATCCCGACGCTATTTCAGCGGAGACCTTCAACACGCCAACGGGCCCCTACGATATGGTGATTGTTGCAAACGCCAATAGAATCATCGATCCATCCAACTGGCAGGTGCTGGAGCAAGCCTTGGCCAATCGTTGGGCGGAAGCCATGGTTTTCTTTGTCGATGGATGTTGTGATGAAGTCAGCCTCGAAGGCAATATAGATGTAATGATAGGCGCCTTGAATACCGGAACAATGTCGGAATTTTCGAGAGGAATCTCCGAAGTTGGAAGTGAG
This sequence comes from uncultured Comamonas sp., assembly GCF_964277875.1. Taxonomy (NCBI): domain Bacteria; kingdom Pseudomonadati; phylum Pseudomonadota; class Betaproteobacteria; order Burkholderiales; family Comamonadaceae; genus Comamonas; species uncultured Comamonas sp. The sequence continues at coordinate 42,253 of NZ_CAXYJV010000036.1, read as the reverse complement.
ATTTCCTTGAATCCTGACTCGCCCTATGCCCTTGCGTTTGAGAGCGTAGGGATTCAGCAAGGTGGCCGCTTTACCTTAATCGACTCGGTTCCTCAGCTAAATGTACTGTACAGCGGCACAATGAGTATCCCTCAAGTCGCTCAATTAGGGTCGAGCAACATGGTCTATGGCCTCACGATTCCTAAAGCGCAGTCCAATGGTGGCCTAGGTGCCTGTGTGTTTGTGATGATGGATACCTTCTTCTTTTTCGAGAATGTTTGGGCTCAATACCAAGGCAAGATCGCCCCCGCATTCCTCGACGCAGCCACTTCGGCAACCGGTGCTTGCGGTGTGCCCGAAGTCAGCGCCAGTTTTGACAAGTCTGACCTCCACTTGGGGACGGGCGACAACGGCGCGACCTTGACCATCAGCTTGCTCAACGTCACACCCCATGACTTCAACAACCTGACCCTGGCCAACAATCTGCCTACACCATTGGTTGTCGCTGGGGGCGCCATCAGCAACACCTGTATAAAAGGCAGCCTTGGCGCTGGCGAGGGTGGCAACGTCATCGATTACACCGGCTTTACCGTGCCTCCCGGTGGCTGCGCTATCACCGTACCAGTAACCTGGCCCAATACTGATGCGGGTGTTCAGGCATGCCGCAGCAGCCCTTCGGTCACCAACACCATCACACCAGGCAGCGATTTTCTCTCGCCGACCGGACAGACCAATACGCCCGCTACCGCATCGCTGGTCTGCCACGCTCCGGATGAGCTCATCGTCAAGCAGCCAGAGCGAGTACCTGCGCTGGACAGCAGCAAGCTGGCGCTGATGGGGGCGGCATTGACGCTGCTGGGGATGTGGGCACTGCGCCGCAGGCAGCGCAGTTGATGGGGCTGGGGTTGGTCTTCTTTCAGCGAATACTGCGCAGCGCGCGTTGGCAGATGCGTTCGGTGCTGGGCAATGGCGCATCGCCCAGCCACTGGTTGCAGAGCTGGCGCACCCAGTCGGGCTGGTCCTTGGCCGCATCGTTGAGCCAGTTGGCGACGGAATCCTGCACATAGACAGAGGGGTCGGCACGCAGCGCCTGCAGCAGTGGCAGGGCCTGCGCAGGTGCTTTTTTGAGCGCGCTGATGTGCGCGCACCAGACGCCGCGCGGGCGCAGCGCCTCGCAGGCAAAGCGGCGCAGTTTGTCGGACGGCCATGCCGTCCACGGCATCAGCTGCGCGATGGCTTGGTCCAGATCGCTGGTCAGATGCGGGCGCAAGGCCATCCAGGCCCATTCGCGCACGCCAAAATGCCCGTCGTCCGCCAGGCTTTGGATGGCAGCCAGGCGTGCGGGCAGTGCCAGCCCCGGCTGGGCACCGACCATGAAGCAGGCCCAGCCGCGCACCGTGTCTGCCGGGTGGCTGCGGCACCGCGCGATGCCATCGGCGCCCAGCGCATGCAGCAGCAACTCCGCCATGCGGCCCATGCGTTTGAGAATGCCCAGCGCGCAAGCGGCATCTGCCTGCTGCAAGGTCTGGGCAGAGAGGCCTGGAAAGACTGTGCGCAGCAGCTGCGCCTGGTCCAGCGCCGTGCATTCAGCCAGGGTGGCCGTGGCGATCTCGCCGTTGGACAGCGCTTGCAGCACATCGGAGGGGATATCAGCGGCGCGGCTCGCGCCTTTGCGTCGGCTGCTCATGGCGCTGGCGGGCCCAGGTTGCGGGCCACCTTGTCCAGCAGCTGGGCCAGCTGCTGGCGCTCGCTGGCCGACAGACCAGCATACAACCCTGCGATCCAGTGGCTGTGCTGCGCAAACACCTGTTGCGCCACCTGCTGGCCTTTGCCGGTAAGCCGTATGCGCAGCGCGCGGCGGTCGCCGGCCTCGGCATGGCGGGCCGCCAGGCCTTCGCGCTCCAGGCCATCGAGCAGGCCGGTGACGGTGGCCCGGGTCACGCCCGCACGCTCGGCCAGGGTGTTGGGGGCCAGTCCATCGGGCGCAGCGTCGAGCAGGAACAGCAGCACAAAGCGCCCTTCCGACAAGCCGTGGGGCGCCAGCAGGCGGGCGCAGTCGCGGTCAATGCCTGCTGCCAGTGTGAGCGTCTGGAAGCAGAGGCGAATTCCTTCCACATCGGGCATGCCGCGCCGCTGGGCTTCGTCCAGCAGGGCGTTGTACTTTTGGCTGAGTTGCATGGTGGTGGCTAATAGTAAGGTGGCTAATTATATGCACAGGTCTGGATCGCCCATCCGCTGCGCGTGCCTGTACGGGCATGTCTGCCGCCGTCTGCACGCGGCATTGCTGCGGCTGGGCGGATGCCGATGCCAGGCCCGTCCACGATAAAGAAATTTTCGATTGTGGGATTTTGCTATTTCTGTTTCTTTGTCACCGGAATGGGCTATGGCGCTGACAGGCCCGGTGAGAAAGTTTGCAGAAACAGGGGGCGAAAATAATGGGATCCCTGGGGATTATTTTGCCCGGCGGGATTTAGCGTGGCGTTGGTTGCTGCTTATTTATTGGTGTGGTTAATAATAAAATTTGGATTAAATATTTTTCTTTGCGGCTTGGCGGGCGCATAGTGGGCTCTCGCAAGCAAAGCCGAAAATTATCGGCGATTTGGTACCGAGTCAGATGTGTCGGTCCGCGCATAGTGACAAATTTGTCCTTGTTTTTCTGTCTCGAAACATTTACCGGCCATGCGCATGCCAGTGAATGGTTCCAAACGTGGTTATCAAATATCCGTCCCTAGATCTTGAGGTGGCATACGCACGTCAGCATAAGGTCAGGGAATAGGCAGACCTTCTCAAGGAGAAAGCCATGAAAAGCCCACTGTTTTTTGCCAAACTGCCGGCCGCGGCCATTTTTCTGTTCACAGGCATGCAGCCGGCAGCTGCGCAGCGGGTGCCGGATGGGTCCGCAGCGCATTCTTTGCCCTATGCACTGCCGTGTTTGGAGCAAGGGCGCGGGAGATCAGCAGTTTCATCCTCGGTGGTGCTGGCCGTGGTTGATTGCAAAATACGCCCGGCGCTGCGTTTAAGCAGGTCTCCCATCCCTGCTGGTATGCGCTGGATGCAGGGGCGCGTTGCATATGGACCTGTATCCGGGCTCCCGGATGTGGCGGTGCTTCCCACCGGCATCGTTCCAACCACCCCGTGGAGCCACCGCGCCACCGGTTTTACAGGTACCAGCGACCAGGGCTTGCGTGGCGTCTTGCCCGGCTCAAGCGCCAGAGCAGCGCCAGCTGACGGGGACCCGCCCAGCAGGCGGCCACCCTACACCGTCAAACTGGTGCTGATGGGCGCAGCGCTTGCCTTACTGGTGTTAGGGGTGGGACACACAACAGCGCGGCGCTGGTAGCGCCCGCCGCCGTCAATGCAGCGCTGCCACCGGCAGGATCAGCCCAAATGTCGTTTCCCCGCCCTGCGACTGCGCAAAGACCGAGCCGCCATGCATCGTTGCGATGGCTTTGACAATGGCCAGGCCCAGGCCGTGGTTGCGCTCCGGGTTGTGGCGCGAGGCATCGGCGCGGTAGAAGCGGTCAAACAGGTGGCGCAGGTGTTCGGGTGCGATGTCGGGCCCGGTGTTGGAGACGGTGATGACCGCATGGGCATGCTCATGCTGCCAGCGCGTGCGTATGTCGATGCGGATGGCCGAGCCCGCCAGCGCATAGCGGGTGGCATTGCTCAGCAGGTTGGACAGCGCGCGGCGCACCAGCGGCGCATCGACCTGGGCCTGGGCATCGCCGCTCACCGCCAGCTGCAGGTCGGCATCCAGCGCAACCGCCTCGTAGAACTCGACCACATCCTGGGCCACGGCGGCCAGACTGACAACACCGGTCTCGCGCGCGCCGACGCCCTGGTCGGCGCGCGACAGAAACAGCATGTCGCCCACCATCGCGGCCATGCGGCCCAGGTCCTCCAGGTGCGATGCCAGGACCTCCCGCAACTCGTCGACCGAGCGCGGTTTGCGCAAGACCACCTCGGTGCTGGAGATCAATGTGGCCAGCGGGGTGTTGAGCTCATGGGCCACATCGGCGTTGAAGGCTTCGAGCTGGCGGTAGGCGTCGGCCAGGCGATCCAGCAAGGCATTGAACTGCGTGACGATGGGCTGCAACTCCTGGGGCAGACTGCTGCCGTCCAGCCGGCGCTCGAAATCGCGCGCCGACAGCAGGCTGATCTGCGAGACCAGCGACTCGATGGGCTGCAGGCTGCGCTGCACCAGCAGGCCGCCAAACAGCGCCAGCAGCAACGAGCCTGCGACCATCGCGGCAAACAAGGTCCCGCCCAGGCCATGCAGCAAGGCTTGGTCAGGGCGCAGGTCCATCACCAAGGTGGCGGTGGCCGCGCGCGCCGGGTGGTACTGGGGTGCGGTGATGGTGACCGCAAAATTGCGGCGCAGCGTGTGGTGGCTGCTCCAGTCTGCCGGGATGCTGTCAAACAGCACATGGCCTTGGTTGTCCACGACGCGTATCGCGTAGTCGCCGTGACCGGCAAGAAAATCGGTGAGCAGGTGGTCCAGCGCCTTGTCGCGGTGGGCCGTGCTGTCATCGCGCAGCACATGCATCAGCGATTGCTGTTTTTGGTCGAGCATCTCCTTTTGGCGGGCCGTCAACGTGTTGTCGAACACCAGAAACACGACCAGGCTGACAGCGCCCAGGCCCAGCATGGACAGCAAGGCCATCCAGCGCGAGAGCCGGCGCCCCAGGTGCGGTATGGCGGGCGCTGGGCTCATGGCGGGGCCCGGCTCTCCAGCACATAGCCCATGCCGCGCACCGTGTGGATCAGCGGCGAGGCAAACGGCTGGTCGACCTTCATGCGCAGGCGCCGCACCGCGACTTCGACCACATTGGTCTCGCTGTCAAAGTTCATGTCCCAGACCTGCGAGGCCAGCTCGGTGCGCGAGAGCACCTCGCCCTGGCGGCGCAGCAGCATGGCCAGCAGGTTGAATTCCTTGGCCGTCAGATCGAGCCGCACGCCGGCGCGCACGGCCTTGCGGCGGATCAGGTCCAGCTCCAGATCGGCCTGGCGCAGCACGGTGGGCTCAGGCGACGCGGGGTGGGCCTGCGCGCGGCGCAGCAGCACCTGGATGCGGGCCACCAGCTCGGAAAACGCAAAGGGCTTGATCAGGTAGTCATCGGCCCCGCTTTGCAAGCCGCGTACCCGGTCCTGCACATCGCTGCGGGCCGTCAGCATCAGCACCGGGGTGGATTTGGACTGGCGCAGCGCCGCCAGCACCGCAAAGCCATCGATGCCGGGGAGCATGCCATCGAGCACGATCAGGTCGTAGTTCAGCTCCATCGCCAGATGCAGGCCATCGATGCCGTTGGTGGCGACATCGACGGTGTAGCTCTCCTCGGCCAGACCTTTGCGAAGGTACTCGCCGAGCTTGGCTTCGTCTTCAATCAGCAGCAGTCTCATGGCCGCCATTGTCCCTGATGGCGCACGCGGGCGCGGATTACAAATTTGTCATCTTCCTGTCGGCCTGGTGTTCGTCGCCGCTTTCTACAGTCGCTGGCATCGCATACGGATACCGCCTGCACCGGGGGCCTGCGGTGTCTGCCGCTCCCTTGCGCCGGGCGCTGCCAGCGCCTGGCTGTGCGCGGCCCGCCACCACAGGAGAAGCCGCTATGACCACCCCGCAGCCAGCCCCCACCCGGGCCGGCACCCCTCCCCCCCGCCCGGCATGGCCCGCATGGCTGCTGAGCGCAGCGCTGGCCAGCGGCTGGCTGCCGCCCGCCCATGCCCAGGCCGATGCACAAAGCCAGGCAGGCGTGGCGGCGCAGACCACCCCGGCGATCACGCTGGCTGCCGCCTGGGACAAGGCGCTGGCCGCCAACCCGGGCTTGCAGGCGGCCCGCCATGGCGCCGCTGCCGCCGACGGTCTGGTGATGCAAAGCCAGGCGCGACCCAACCCGGAGCTGGCGGTCAACATCGAAGACACCCGGCCCGAGACCCGAACCAATACCGTGCAGATCAACCAGCGGATCGAGCTGGGTGGCAAGCGCGAGGCACGCATGCAGCTGGCAGACAGCGAGAAGGCGGCGGCAGAGGCGGGTGTAACGGCCGCACGGGCGGCCTTGCGCTACCAGCTGCTCATCAACTTCAACGAACTGCTGCTGGCCCAGCAGCGGGTGGATTTTGCGAGCCAGACCCATGCGCTGGCAACGCAGGCGCTGGACGCCGCCAACAAGCGGGTGCAGGCGGGCAAGGTGCCACCGCTGGAAGCCAGCCGTGCCCAGGTGGCGCAGGCCAATGCCGCGATGGAGCTGGAGCAGGCCCATGCCTTGACGCGCGTGGCGCAGCACAACCTGGCCGCGCTCTGGGGCGGGCGCGGCGCCGAGCTGGGCCTGGCCAGCGGCGATTTTTTGACCACCACGGCGGCGCCGACCGCCGAGCAGCTGGACCAACGGCTGGACGAGGCACCCGCGATGGTGCTGGCCCAGCGCGCGCTGGCGCAAAGCCAGGCCGCATCGGCGGTAGAGCGCAGCAAGCGCGTGCAGGACCCGACGGTGAGCCTGGGCGTCAAGCGCGCCCGCGATGTCGGGCGCAACCAGGTGTTTGTCGGCGTCAGCATCCCGTTGCCGCTGTTTGACCGCAATGCCGGCAACCAGCTGCAGGCCCTGCGCAAGGTGGACCAGGCCGAGCAGCAGCTGCAGGACCAGCGCCTGCAACTGCAGGCCCAGGTGTTTGCCGCCCGCCAGCAGTGGATCAGCAGCAACCAGCAGGTGGCGCTGCTGCAAAGCCAGGTGATTCCCACCGCGCAGTCGGCCTATGAGCTGGCCGTGCGCGGTTTTTCGCTGGGCAAATTCAGCTTTCTGGACGTGCTGGACGCCCAGCGCAGCCTGTTTGACAGCCGGCGCCAGTTGCTGGACCAGCTGATGGCATCGCACCGCGCCCGTGCGGAGATTGAACGCATCTTTGGCACGCCAGCGCTGGCGGCCGCTCCAGGAGTCTGAACCCATGTCCGAGAAAACCAGATTCGATAGCTCGCTGACCTCGTCCAAACAGTGGATTGCAGCGGCGCTGATTGCGGCCGTTGGTGTGGCCGGTGGCGCCTATTTGTTGCGGGGCTCCGGCAGCGCAGCCGCAGCACCGGCATCAGGCCATGCCGATGCGCCATCCCACAAAGATGGCGAGCACCATGGCGAGGCCGCTGCCAAGACGGGTGCCAAAGCAGGTGCCCAAGCCGATGCGCACCAGGAGGCTGACCAGCATGGCGATGGAGAACACCACGATGAGAAAGCCGAGGCCGGCAGCAAGGATGCGCATGGCGCTGCGGCCGGCAGCCATGCCGAAGGCGAAGAAGCGGGCGAGGGCCTGGTCAAGCTGAGTGCCACGCAGGCCAAGGCGGCCGGTGTGGTGGTGGACCAGGCAGGGCCGGCGTTGATCAGGAAGCAGGTGCTGCTGCCCGGTGAGATCCGCTTTGACGAAGACCGCACGGCCCATGTGGTGCCCAGGGTGGCGGGGGTGGTGGCATCCGTCCATGCCCAGCTGGGCGAGCAGGTGGCCAAGGGGCAGCTGCTGGCGGTGATCCAGAGCCCGGCGGTGTCTGACCAGCGCAGCGAACTGCAAACGGCGCAGCGGCGCCTGGCCTTTGCCAAGCGCAACCACGAGCGCGAAAAGCAGCTGTGGCAGGAGCGCATCTCTGCCGAGCAGGATTACGAGGCGGCCCAGCAAGCGCTGCAGGAGGCCGAGATTGCGGTGGCCAATGCCGCGCAAAAGCTGTCCGCGATTGGCGCGGGCACGGGCGGATCGAGCCGCTATGAGCTGCGCGCGCCGCTGGCCGGCATGGTCGTCGAGAAGCACCTGACCGTGGGCGAATCGGTGACCGACAGCACGGCCTCGTTCACCGTCTCGGACCTGCGCTCGGTCTGGGCGGAGATCAGCGTGGCCGCGCCGCAGCTGCCCGATGTGCGCATGGGCGCGCCGGTGGTCGTGCGCGCCACGGCCTTTGACTCCCAGGCCGAAGGCCGGATTGCCTATGTGGGTGCGTTGATCGGCGCGCAAACCCGCACGGCGCCGGCGCGCGTGGCGCTGGCCAACCCGCAGGGGGTGTGGCGGCCGGGCCTGTTTGTCGAGGTGCAGGTGCTGGCGGGCGAGTCGCCGGTCGCCGTGGCGGTGGACGCCAAGGCCATCCAGCGGCCGGACGGCAAGGAGAGCGTGGTGTTTGTGCCGGCCGAGGGCGGCTACCAGGCGCAGGTGGTGCAGCTGGGCGCGACGGACGGCAAGACCACCGAGGTGACATCGGGCCTGAAGGCGGGGCAGCGCTATGTCAAGGAGGGCTCCTTCCTGCTGCGGGCCGAGCTGGGCAAGGCATCCGCCGAGCACGCGCATTGATCGGGAGTCCGCATGTTTGAGCGCATCATCCGTTTTTCCATCGAGCAGCGCTGGCTGGTCATCCTGGCGGTTTTCGCCATGGCTGCACTGGGCGTTTTCAGCTACCAGCGCCTGTCCATCGATGCGGTGCCTGACATCACCAATGTGCAGGTGCAGATCAACACCCAGGCGCCGGGCTATTCGCCGCTGGAGACCGAGCAACGCATCACCTACCCCATCGAGACCGTGATGGCCGGCCTGCCGCACCTGGAGCAGACGCGTTCGCTGTCGCGCTATGGGCTGTCGCAGGTCACGGTGATCTTCAAGGATGGCACCGACATCTACTTTGCGCGCCAGCTGGTCAATGAGCGCATTCAGGAGGCGCGTGAGAAATTGCCGCCCGGGATTGCACCGAGCATCGGCCCCATCTCCACCGGCCTGGGCGAAATCTACCTGTGGACGGTGGAGGCCGAGGAGGGCGCCAGGAAGGCCGATGGCAGCCTCTACACGCCGATGGACCTGCGCGAGATCCAGGACTGGGTCATCAAACCGCAGCTGCGCAATGTGCCCGGTGTGACCGAGATCAACTCGATCGGCGGCTTTGCCAAGGAGTACCTGGTGGCACCCCGGCCGGACAAGCTCGCGTCCTATGGCATCTCGATGGACAAGCTGGTGGCGGCACTACAGAGCAACAACACCAATGTGGGCGCCGGCTATATCGAGCGCGAAGGCGAGCAGTACCTGATCCGAGCGCCTGGCCAGGTCCAGGGCATTGCCGATATCCAGGAGGTGATCGTGGGCAGCACCCAGGGCCAGCCGGTGCGCGTGCGCGACCTGGCTGAGGTGAGCCTGGGCCGCGAGCTGCGCACGGGCGCCGCCACCGACAACGGCCGCGAGGTGGTGCTGGGCACTGTGTTCATGCTGATCGGGGAGAACAGCCGCATCGTCTCCAAGGCGGTGGATGCGCGCATGGAATCGATCCGCAAGACCCTGCCCGAGGGGGTGAAGATCGTGACCGTCTACGACCGCACCACCTTGGTGGAAAAAGCCATTGCCACGGTGAAGAAAAACCTGGTCGAGGGCGCGGCGCTGGTGGTGGTGGTGCTGTTTCTGTTCCTGGGCAATATCCGCGCTGCGCTGATCACGGCGCTCATCATTCCGCTGTCGATGCTGTTCACCTTCTCCGGCATGGTGAAGTTCGGCATCAGCGCCAACCTGATGAGCCTGGGCGCGCTGGATTTCGGCATCATCATCGACGGGGCGGTGGTGATTGTGGAGAACTGCGTGCGGCGCCTGGCGCATGCGCAGGAGCGCAAGGGCAGCCCGCTGTCGCGCAGCGAGCGCTTCCATGAGGTGTTTGCCGCTGCCAAGGAAGCGCGCCGGCCGCTGCTGTTCGGGCAACTGATCATCATGGTGGTCTACCTGCCGATCTTTGCGCTGACGGGGGTGGAGGGCAAGATGTTCCACCCGATGGCGCTGACCGTGGTGCTGGCGCTGGCGGGCGCGATGCTGCTGTCCATCACCTTCATCCCGGCGGCGATTGCGCTGTTCATCGGGGCGAAGGTGGGAGAGAAGGAAAACCGCCTGATGGCCTGGGCGCGCAAGGCCTACGAGCCCTTGCTGGCGCGGGTGATGCGCATGCCGGTGGTGGTGCTGACGGCAGCCGTCGTCTCGGTGGCCCTGAGCCTGCTGCTGGCATCGCGCCTGGGCAGCGAGTTTGCACCGAATCTGAACGAGGGCGACTTTGCGATCCAGGCGCTGCGGGTGCCGGGCACGAGCCTGACGCAATCGCTGGAGATGCAGATGCAGATCGAGCGCGCGCTCAAGGACCAGGTGCCCGAGATCGAGCGTGTGTTTGCCCGCACCGGCACGGCCGAGATCGCCTCGGACCCGATGCCGCCCAATATCTCGGATGGCTACATCATGCTCAAGCCGCGTGCGCAGTGGCCTGATCCGCAGCGCAGCCGCGAGGACCTGCTCGCCCAGATGCAAGAGGTGGTCGAAGCGATACCGGGAAGCAACTACGAGTTCTCGCAACCGATCCAGCTGCGCTTCAACGAGCTGATATCGGGCGTGCGCAGCGATGTGGCGGTGAAGGTGTTTGGCGATGACATGCAGGTGCTGGAGCGCACTGCCCAATCGATTGCCGCAATGCTGCAGAAGGTGCCCGGCGCCTCCGAGGTGAAGGTGGAGCAGACCACCGGCCTGCCGATGCTGACGGTGCAGGTGGACCGCGAGAAGGCATCGCGCTATGGCCTGAACATGGGCGATGTGCAGCAGACCATTGCCACGGCGGTGGGCGGCCAGGAGGCTGGCACGGTGTTTGAAGGTGACCGGCGCTTTGACATCCAGGTGCGCCTGCCCGAGGCGCTGCGCAGCGACCTCGCCGCGCTGGAGCGCCTGCCCATTGCGCTGCCGCAGCAGGAGGGCAGCCGGCTGGGTTTTGTGCCCTTGTCGGCGGTGGCCAGCTTTGCGCTGTCGCCCGGTCCTAACCAGGTCAGCCGGGAGGATGGCAAGCGCCGCATTGTCGTGAGCGCCAATGTGCGCGGCCGCGATATCGGCTCCTTTGTTGAACAAGCGCAGCAGGGCCTGGGCGCGATGGCCCTGCCCAGCGGCTACTGGACGCGCTGGGGCGGCACCTTCGAGAACCTGCAGTCCGCCCAGCAGCGGCTGCAGATTGTCGTGCCCGTCGCGCTGCTGCTGGTGTTCACGTTGCTGTTTGCGATGTTCAACAACGTGCGCGATGGCCTGATCGTCTTTACCGGCATTCCGTTTGCGCTGACCGGCGGCATTCTGGCGCTGTGGATGCGCGGTATTCCGCTGTCCATCTCGGCGGCGATTGGCTTTATTGCGTTGTCCGGCGTGGCCGTGTTGAACGGTTTGGTGATGATCTCGTCGATCCGCGCGCTGCGCGAGGGTGGGCTGGCCGTTCCCGATGCCGTGCACACCGGGGCGCTGTCGCGCCTGCGGCCGGTGCTGATGACGGCCCTGGTCGCATCGCTGGGCTTTGTGCCGATGGCCATTGCAACCGGCACGGGTGCTGAGGTGCAGCGGCCGCTGGCCACCGTCGTGATTGGCGGCATCCTGTCGTCAACCGTGCTGACCTTGCTGGTGCTGCCCTTGCTGTACCGCCTGGTACACCGGCGCGATCCGTCGGAGGACGAGTTGGACGATAAGGAAGGCGTTCACAAGCCCGCTGCGCACCCGGCCTGAGCCGCTCAGCGCACTAATTTCACAGCCATGGCCATGGCTTTGTTTTGTCTGCCGTTTACGCAGTCCGCGCATTGCAGCAATGTCATCTGGCTGTGGGGCTTTGGTCAGCGTGTTTTTTCAACAATGGAGCCATCTCGCATGCAGCCGCAGCGAGCGTATTTCCACCCTCATGAAAGGCAATGCAACCATGCAAAAAGCACCTACCTCCACCCTGTTGTCCCTGGCTTTCGCAGCCCTGTCGCTGGGCATGCTGAACAGCGCATCGGCCAGCGCGACCTTGCACTCGGCACCGACGGAAAAGAGCTACGAGCTCTACCCCGAGCATGCGCAGCCGGGCAAGAGCCGCGCGCAGGTGCAGGCGGAGACGGTAGAGGCGCTGCAAAAGCGCGGACCCAACGCCTTGCGCAGCAGCAACTACCCGCCTGCACCTGTTGCTTCCGGTCCTGGCAAGACGCGCCAGCAGGTGATGGACGAGTACAGCAGCGAGACGCCGGCCGAGAGAAAGGCCCGCCTGCAAATGTTCCGTGGCTGAACACCGCGTGGCTCTGGAAGGTGGCGCAGTGCGCCACCTTTTTTTGCGCCCACGGGCCTAAACAGCGAACCCGTGCCTAGCGCACATGCAGATGCTGTTTGACCGCCGGCGCCGCTGGCGTCTCGGCCAGGCCGGCGAGGATGCCGCAGTGCTCCACGTCCTGGGTGCCCCGGCAGCGGTCACGCAGCGCGATCAGCTGGGCCTCCAGCCCGCGCAGCTCCTGGATGCGCAGGGCGACGTGACCGATATGGGCTTCAAGCAGCTTGTCGACGGTTTCGGCGCAGTCCTGGGCGGGTTCATCTTTGTAGCGCAGCAGTTCGCGCACTTCGTCCAGCGACATCTGCAGGCCCCGGCAGTTGCGGATGAACTGCAGGCGCTCCAGGTGTTGCTCTTCGTAGACGCGGTAGTTGCTGGCGGTGCGCGTGGGCTGCGGCAGCAGGCCTTCGCGTTCGTAGTAGCGGATGGTTTCCACGGGCGTTGCCGAGGCCGTGGCCAGTTCACCGATTTTCATGTCATTGCCCTCATGTCCATACGGAGTCTAGCGATTTAGGCTTGACATTGTAGTTACTACAGGGTTTTTAATCGAAGCAACAGGGAACACGCTCTATGACCCAAACGAATTCCAACCCCGTCACTGCCCATTCCGACACCGCGCAACGCCATTCCGATGGCCATGCTGCAGCATCCTGCTGCGCTGGCAAAGACCACCAGGCCGCCGCAGTGGCCGCCAACGGGCATGGCCACAGCCATGACGAAGACAACGATCACGATCACGATCACGATCACAGCCATGGTCACGACCATGCGCATTCGCATTCCCATGCCCCTGCAGCAACGGCTGCAGCGCATGCGCATACCGATTGCTGCACCCCTGATCTGGGCGCTGCCGCCCCGGCCAGCTCGGCGTTGAAGGCCGATGACGGTGCCTTGCTGCTGCGCATTCCCGCGATGGACTGCCCGGTCGAAGAGGGGCAGATTCGCCAGATCCTCGAAGGCGCGGCGGGCGTCAAGCTGCTGCAGTTTGACCTGCCTGCCCGCACGTTGCGGGTCGAGGCCGACCCGCAGCAATGGGCCGCAGTGACGGAGAAGATCCAGTCCGCAGGCTTTAGCACCGAGACGCTGTCGGCGCCCCCCGCCGCTGCCGATGTGCAGAAGGCGCAGCGTGTGGAGCTCTACCGCCTGATTGCGGCCTTGGTGGTGGCGGCCACCGCCGAGCTGCTGCACCTGCTGACCCCCGAGAGCTCGGTCTGGCGCATGGTCGGCATGGCCGTCGCCGCGCTGGCGATTGCGCTGTCGGGCCTGGGCGTGTTCAAAAAAGGCCTGTCGGCGTTGCTGCGCGGCCAGCTGGGCATCAATGCACTGATGAGCGTGGCGGTGATCGGCGCCTTTGTGATCGGCCAGTGGCCCGAGGCGGCCATGGTGATGGCGCTGTACTCGCTGGCCGAGTTGATCGAGGCGCGCTCGGTGGACCGCGCGCGCAATGCGATTGCCCAGCTGCTGGCGCTGTCGCCGCCGCAGATCGAGGCCCGGCAGGCCGATGGCAGCTGGCAGATCCAGGACGCCAAGACGGTGGCCGTCGGGACCTTGGCGCGGGTCAAGCCCGGTGAGCGTTTTGCGCTCGATGGCGTGGTGACCAGCGGCCAAAGCGCGGTGGACCAGTCCTCCGTCACCGGCGAGAGCATTCCGGTGGACAAGGCGCCGGGCGACCCGGTGTTTGCCGGCACCATCAACCAAAGCGGCTCGCTGGAGTTCGAGGTCAGCAAACGCTCGGCCGACACGGTGCTGGCCCGCATCATCCATGCGGTGGAGCAGGCCCAGGGCCAGCGTGCGCCCACCCAGCGTTTTGTGGACAGCTTTGCCCGCATCTACACCCCCACCGTCTTTGTGCTGGCGGTCGCCGTCGCGGTGCTGCCCCCGCTGATGCTGGGCTGGCCGTGGCTGACGGCGATCTACAAGGCCCTGGTGCTGCTGGTCATCGCCTGCCCTTGCGCGCTGGTGATCTCCACGCCGGTGACCGTTGTCAGCGGCCTGTCGGCAGCGGCCCGCCGAGGCATTCTGGTCAAGGGCGGCGCCTATCTGGAAGAGGCGCGCAAGCTGCGCGTCGTGGCGCTGGACAAGACCGGCACCATCACCGCCGGCACCCCTCGGCTGGTGCAGACCCGCATGCTGTCGACCAGCACCGATGCCCGGCAGATAGAGCGCATTGCCAAGAGCCTGGCCGCGCGCTCGGACCATCCCGTCTCCAAGGCGGTCGCCGCCGGTATCGATGGCGAGGCGCTGGAGGTAGATAACTTTGCCGCCGAGCTGGGCCGGGGCGTCAAGGGCGATATCGCCGGGCAGAGCTATGTGCTGGGCAACCACCGCTGGATCCACGAGCGCGGCCAGTGCTCTGCCGAGGTGGAGGCGCTGATGCTGGCGATGGAAGAGCAGGGGCAGACCGTCTCGGTGCTGGCCAGCGCGCAAGGCGTGCTGGGGCTGTTCGCGGTGGCCGACACCACCAAGGAATCGAGCAAGCAGGCCATTGCCGAGCTGAAGGCCCTGGGCATCCGCACGGTGATGCTGACCGGCGACAACGAAGCCACCGCCCGCGCCATTGCCGCGCAGGTGGGCATCGACGAGGTCAAGGCCAATCTGCTGCCCGAGGACAAGCTCCAGGTCATCAACGGCCTGGTGGCCCAGCAGCCGGCCGGCATGGTGGGCGATGGCGTCAACGATTCCCCCAGCCTGGCCGCCGCCTCGATCGGCTTCTCGATGGGCGGCGCCGGCACCGACATCGCCAAGGAAGCCGCCGACATCCTCATCATGAACGACGACCTGCGCCGCGTGCCGGAAACCGTGCAACTGTCCCAACGCACCTACGCCATCCTGTGGCAGAACATCATCTTCGCGCTGGGCATCAAAGTGGTGTTCTTCGCGCTGGCGGTGTTTGGCAATGCCTCGATGTGGATGGCGGTGTTTGCCGATATGGGGGCGAGCTTGCTGGTGGTGTTCAATGGGCTGCGGTTGCTGCGGGGTGGGGGCAAGGCATAGGCACGCAGAGGCGTTTGCAAGCTTTTGATCCCGCTGCAGCGGCCTCCCGCAGCCTAGGCTTAAACGCCGGTTAAGCTCAAGAACACCTATGCGTCACTTACTTTTTCTCATCTATCTTCTTTTACCCATTGCAGCCATGGCAGGCAACTTCTTTCCCCCTGAATACAAGAGCTTTCCTTTTCAAGAGGGTGATCTTCTCGTCAGCAAGCGAGCCGATGGAAAGTTCGCTGTTAACAAGATTCTCAAGGTCGATCGGTTTGATTTCAAGAAGGGATCGGCGATCAACATCCAAGGCCAGCCTTTTGTTGCTACCGAAGATGACCATCTGTTGGTCATTGGTGCTGCATATGGTGAGGCTGAGTTCATCTCCTTCGAAGAAGCGAGCGCGGCTGCAAAGCTGGGGAAGTGGACGCTGAAGATGGGCCATGTGCCTAATCGCGCACCTGGGGCTGCTGAGGGACAAAAACGGGTTTCTCATAGTCCCGTTTCTGCCTCCGAACTGACCGGCTACCAGCAGTGGAGGCAAGCGTTCGAAAAAGGAGAGGCAGGTATCTTCTGAACTGATTTTTTAATCCTGGGTTAGTGATATATGGAGACAGACGATGGCCTTTGAGTTCATGTGCGCGTCATGCGGTGAGATGCACCAAGGTATGCCTGCTTTCGGCGCAGAGGCCCCACTGAGCTATTACGATGTTCCGAGCAGTGAACGTTCTACACGCTGCACGCTTTCTTCGGATACCTGCACGGTGAATGGCAAGTACTTTTTTGTTCGTGGGTGCATTGAGATCCCTGTCGATGGCGAGATCGAGCCGTTTTCCTGGGGTGTCTGGGTGTCGCTCAGTGAGGAGAGCTACAAAAAATGGCTGGAATTCGAGTTCAGTGACAAGCGCTCGCATATCGGGCCGTTCTTCGGGTGGCTCAATGCGGAGCTAATGCCCTATCCTGAAACGATGAACCTCAAGACCAAACTGCATCTGCGCGACCAGGGGATTCGGCCATTTATAGAGCTTGAGCCCACCGACCACCCACTCGCTGTCGAGCAACGGCAAGGCATATCCGTGGCCCGCGTCGCAGAAATTTATGCAATGCTGATGCACGAGCGACCTGCATGAACTGGCAACGCTGACGGCCACATACCTGTCCATAAACCACTTGGCTGGAATCGCCAAGTGGAGAATGGGCAGTCATGGAGGCGCTGACCGCCATGAGCAGGTGGATCCCCTTGTGTTAATACGCACCCATATAGTCGCGCTTGCCAACCTCCACACCGTTGTGGCGCAGGATCGCATAGGCAGTGGTCACATGGAAGAAGAACTGTGGCAGCCCATAGTGCAGGAGATACGCAGTGGCGGTCAGCTTCTTTTCCTTGGGCGTGCCCGCGCGCAATACGATGTCGCGGCTTTCGCTGAGGTCAAATTGCGCGGCTGGGAAGGATTCGAGATGGGCCAGCGCCTTGGCGATCAGGGCTTGCAGGTCGGCGAAGCTGGTCTCCGTGTCGGGCCAGGATGGCACTTCGGCACCAGCCAGGCGGGAGGCGATGCCCTTGGAGAAGTCCGAGGCGATCTGCACCTGGCGGACGAGCGGAAACATGTCGGGAAACAGCCGTGCCTGCAGCAGGGCGTTGGGATCGATGTTGCGTTGCGTCGCATGGTCTTCGGCCTTCTTGAGCACCTCTGACAGGGCTCGCAACATCTGCTGCATGACGGGAATGGAGGCGGTGTACAGCGGGCTGGTCATAGAAGGTTCACTTTTTTAGAAATGGCTCGATGGCCGTGGTGGGGCTGGCAGAGATTCTGCCTAGCTCGGAAGGCTACCAGCAAACGAATCCAACAGCGCGCATGGTGCCGTTTTGGGCTTGCTGGCCGCCGGTTGCATCCATGAAAATGCCGACGAATATCTATGATCTATGACCAGGTGGAGGACAACTGCATGAACCAGGCCCAGATGGCCCTATCAATGCTGCCAAACCCATTCAGCCAATGCTGCGCAACCCCTGGCCTGCGCCAGATGGAGAACCGATGAAAAAATTCTTGCCGCTCTGCGCCCTGGCGTTGCCATTCGCTCTCACCGGCCAGGCCATCGCCGGTGCCAATACCGCACAACTGAATTGCAGTGGCAGCCATGCCGGCCAGACGATAAGCCTGGTGGGCGCTATTCCAGCCTCCATCGTGGATGTTGATCTGCAACTTTCCTACGGTGCGCAAACCCTGGGCTTGGCGTCGCCGCAGGCGGAGGCCACTGAGCGCACGGATTTTCGCCGTGGCATCTTCAAGTTGGATGTGGCCCTAGCTGGTGCCAACAGGCTGCAGCTCCAGGCCCAGCCCAAGAGCATCAAGTACAAGGGCAGCATGGGTGGCGGCAAACTCAAAGCCAGCTTTGTGGCCACCATCCAAGAGGCTCCGGAGCCCTTTAAGGCCGCGCTGAAAGGGGCTGAGTTGCGGTGCAGCTATGCCTATGACATTTAAGCAGAAGGCCCGGTTGCGGGCTGCTTGAGATGACAGAGGCACTGATCGACTCCAAACCGCATCTATACCAGCTGCCCGTATACCCGGACCGGTGACGGAAGCCGGGCACCACAAGGACGCCATGACAGATCCCATCGACCTACTCACCCACAACCAAGCCGCCTGGAACCGCCAAGCCGCGCAAGGCTGCGCCTGGTCGGCTCCAGTCAGCGCTGAAGAGATTGCAACCGCCCGCGCGGGCGACTGGAGCGCCGCACGCCTCACGCCCGGGCCATTGCCCACCGGATGGTTGGAGCAGGTGCGCGGTCGGCGCATTCTGTGCCTGGCAGCGGGAGGCGGGCAGCAAGCCCCCATCCTGGCGGCAGCGGGCGCGGATGTGACGGTGTTCGATTTCTCCGAAGGGCAGCTGGACCAGGACCGCAAGGTCGCCGCCAGAGAGGGCCTGGACCTGCGCTGTGTGCAGGGCGATATGCGTGACCTCTCCGTCTTTGATGACGCGAGCTTTGACGTCATCTTCCACCCCATCTCCAACCTCTATATCCCCGATGTGCGCCCGGTCTGGCGCGAATGCGCGCGCGTGCTGGCGCCGCAAGGCGAGCTGCTATCGAGCTTTTGGAACCCGGTGGTCTTTGTGGCCGACCGCGACCCGGCCTTGACGGCCCAAGGTCTCGTGCGCCCCAACCGCCGGCTGCCTTATTCCGATCTCGCGCACTTGTCTGCAGATGAGCTGGCCGCCAAACGCGAACGCGGTGAAGCCCTGGTGTTTGGCCATACGCTGGCAGACCAGATTGGCGGCCAGCTGCATGCGGGCTTGGTGCTTACTGGCTTCCATGAGGACTGGCAGCCCCATCCGCGCTTTGTGGTCGAGAATGTGATGCCGACGTTTGTGGCGACCCGGGCGTTGAAGATTGCCTGAGAGCCTTGAATCTGGGTTGAGACATTTAATTGAGCGTGCAGGTTAGCGCATGGGCTTGCCGCCGGTGAAAGCCGCTGGCCATCAAGACCAACGGCTTTCTGTCGCCATCAAGCCTTGAACGTCAGCCAAGGCTTCAAGCGAACGCTGGCGCGGATCAAACCTGCCTGCTCCTGGGCCTGCAAAACGGGCCCCACTGGTTTGTAGGCGCTGGGTGCTTCCTCGATGAGCCGCTCCTCACGCAAGGTGATGCATTGCCAGACCGTGTCGACCAGGGGCTGCTTCATGCGGCGGGTATCCTGGCGGCGCACCTGGCGACCAGCGCCATGGCTGCAGGAGAGCAGCCAGTCTTCGTGGCCCAGGCCTTTTACCAGGTAGGAGTGGTCGCCCATCGATCCGGGGATCAAGGCCCACTGGCCGTCATGCGCGGGCGTGGAGCCTTTGCGGTGCACATTGAATTCGCCTTCTTGCAGAACCACGTTGTGTGGCACATCCACAATCACCGCCGATGCATCTGGCGCTGCAATGTCGGCCAATTGCTGGCGCACGATTTCGCCCACGGCCATGCGGTTGAACCAGGCGTAGCGGGCGGCCACGCCCATGGCCTTCATGTACTCGGCAGCCAGATGGCCGCTCAAGCCATAGAGCCCATGGCTGGGGTGTTTGAGGCCTTGGGGCCACGCTTGCTTGGCCAGGTCCATCCAGCGGCGGCCCACATAGAAGCCGACATCGCGCGAGCCGGTATGGATCATCACGGTGATATCGCCTTTTTTAAGGCCTGCTTCGTAAGCGGCATGCCGGTCGAAGATCTCGTCGACAACATTGAACTCCAGAAAATGGTTGCCTCCGCCCAGCTCCGCTGCAGAGGGCGGACGCACGATTTCGCGGCTTTGCATCAAGGCCTCAGGCCCATAGCATGCATCGCCCTGGAAGCTGTCGAGCCCCACGCAGGCTGCCAGCTCGCGCTGAAGTTGATCGCGATCGGCGGCGCGCCACAGGCCCAGCTCGGGCAGTTGCTCCAGAAAGCTGGCCGGGCCATCGTCAAACAGCGCCTTGAAGCCGGCACTGCGCACCGGCACATCGCGGCCATTCTCCAGAATGGCTCGCTTGAGCTTGGCAATGATGTTGGTCTTGTGTGCCTCGGCCTGGGCCAGGTTGAGTCCCGTGCGCATGATCCGGATGCCACAGTTGATGTCGGTGCCTATCGCGGCGGGTATGACAAAGTCCCGCGATGTGGCGACCACGGCGCCAACCGGCGCAATGCTGCCCGGGTGGAAGTCGGGCGTTGCACAGGCCTTGCAGACAGCGCCTTGGCCCTGCGGATCGGCCACGGAGGCAAACTCAAGCAGCTGGGTCACTGCCTTTTGCTCCAGGGGCAAAGTGGCGGGCAGCAGGATCGATGCCGCTGCATGCGCGTTGTGGATGTTGTAGATACCGTCTCGGAACGAGACATGGATGCCCTGGCGAGACAGGGCTTTTTGGAGTCGGGGAAAGTTCGACATGATGCTGAAAACAGGTACGCAAACAAACACCCTCCGTGTGACGGAGGGTCTACGCACCTTCTGGCAGCAGCACCAAGAAGGATGAGGTGGCCGAGTATAGGCCACCTGGGTTTCCATGCGAAGGCCCATTTGTTGGGCGAGGCATTTGCGCAACGCGGTGTGCAGGGTTGCGCGTCATGCGCAGTAACGAAATCGCTCAGGCTGGCCGTGCATCCCATGCTGGTGTGTAAGCTGTCCAGTTCATTAAATGGGCATCACTAGCAGCTCGGTAGCTCGATGGCTTCAACAGATGTCGAACATGGCAAAGGCAGTACAGCACAATGGGCAAATTCGGATTGGCACCGGCTGTTGAAACTATGGTTCGAGAGGAGTTGGTATGCATGGCGTTGATGAGACGCTCCGATTGGAGACCAAGAACGCAGTGGTTAACACTGCCCGCGACCTTGCCCATCGCAGGACCCCATTCATCGAGGGGATTCGTCTGTTGGCTGCGCTGAGGTTCAGTGATTCACGCCTTGAAAACGATCCTGACTTTATGCTTTTCGTTGCGATAGCGAGCGAAACGGATCACCATCCTTCGCCAGAAGTTCGTAAGCATTGCTCCCAAGCTTGGCTTGAGAAGTGCGACAGCGAGGCATTGGCGCTGCACGAGGAGCATGTGAGACTTGTGCGCTTGGCATGTGACCGGCTCATTGAACGGTTTTCATAAGTGCTGCACCGTATTGGCAGAAAGGATCGCGCTACCGATGGCAGTTTGGCAATTCGACCTCCTATTCATACCTCGCGATGGCCACTTGCCGGTCAGGGCGCAAGAATGCTTTGATGCGTCAACATTTTCAAGTCACGAAGCGTCTGTTGCACAGGTTTGGTTATTGGATCGCCTCGGTGAGCCGGATGAAATGATGGACGACTGGTTTGTTTACGGAAGCACAGCAGGAAATAGAGTCGACGTGGTTCTTGATGAGGCGTCGGAAGGGGGGATCAGTGCTCGTATTGATGCGAGGTCCCGAGACTCCGAGTTCGTCAATAGGATTTGCGATCTCTGCAAGTTACTGGAGGCAAAACTTTTCTCCGTTGAACTTTGGAGGTTGGTGGAAGCCAGTCCTTCGGCCATTGAATCGGCATTCAGGTGTTCCCGCGCTGCAGCATATATACAAGATCCCGAGCGCTTTCTTCGGGATGCGGTGCGTCCAGGACTGACGCCACCCTGAGGGCTGAGGGGCATCCAATATGCCTGGCAGCGCGCTCTAGAGTGAGCAAATTTGCGCAGATGCTTGCAATGGTTCTTGAGACTGAATCTCTCAGGTATCAGGTGGCACCTGTCTCACATCACCTCAAACCCCATATCGCTTCAACACCAACGAAGCATTCACCCCCCCAAACCCAAACCCATTGAGCATCGCATGCTCGATCGCATGCGCCCGCGCACTGTCGCGAATCAGATCCAGACCGTCGGCTAAAGGGTCCGGGTTGTCCAGATTGAGCACAGGTGGCGCCATCTGGTCGCGCAACGCCAAGACGGTAAAGATGGCAGCCGCCCCGCCGGCGGCGCCCAGCATATGGCCCAGGGCCGATTTGGTGGCGGTGATGGAGGAGCCCGCGCCGGCACCAAACACCTGGCGGATGGCGGCCAGCTCGCCGCGATCACCGACCGGGGTGGAGGTGGCATGCGCATTGAGGTGCTGGATATCGCCCGGCTGCAGCTGCGCCTGGCGCAAGGCGGCGCGCATGGAGCGGGCGGCGCCGGATCCGTCCTCAGGGCCGGAGGTGACATGGTAGGCATCGGCCGAGGTGCCATAGCCCACCACTTCAGCCAGTGGTGTGGCGCCGCGCGCCAGCGCATGGTCCAAGGCCTCCAGCACCAGAAGGCCTGCGCCTTCGGCCATCACAAAACCTTCGCGCGCCATGTCAAAAGGCCGGGACACCTGGCCGGGATGGTCTTCGCCGCCGGTGGCGACGGCCTTGGCGGCGGCAAAGCTGCCCAGTGCCACGCGGTCAATCGTGGCCTCGCTGCCGCCGCACAGTGCCATGTCCGCCTCATGGTTGCGGATCAAGCGTGCTGCATCGCCAATCGCCTGGATGCTGGCGGCACAGGCGGTGACTGGTGCGCCCAGCGGGCCCTTGAGCTGGTGGCGGATGGAGACCTGCCCGGCGGCCAGGTTGGCCAGAAAGGCCGGCACGGTGAAAGGCGAGAGGCGCTGCGGCCCTTTGCCATCAGTGGTGCGTACCGCGTCGGTGATGGTGCTGAAGCCGCCCACGCCGGAGCCGATGACGGTGGCAGCACGCTCCAGCTGCTCGGCGCTGGCTGGGCCCCACTGCGCATGCGCCAGTGCCTGGTCTGCAGCGCCCAGCGCAAAGGCGATGAAGCGGTCCATGCGGCGCAGCTCTTTGGCGGCGATGATGGCCTCGGCGCTCCAGCCGGCCTGCGGGTCTTCTTGCAAGCTGGGTACGCGGCCTGCGACCGTGACGCCAGTGCCTTCACCGACCTCGGCGGCCAGCGCACGCACGCCAGATTGGCCCGCCAGCAAGCGCTGCCAGGCCAGCTCTACATGGCAACCCAGCGGTGACACCAGGCCCAGCCCGGTGATGACGACACGACGATCCATATGGCAGCTTTCGCGGATGGGCGCCATCGTGCTAAAACGGGTGCCCATCCTTATTGATGATGGTCGTCATCATAAATGAGTTTTGATGATGGGTATCATCTAACGCATGAAAGTCAGCAAAGCACAAGCCGCCGAAAACCGCGAAGGCATCGTGGATGCCGCTGCGCGCCTCTACCGGGAAAAAGGCCTGGAGGGCGTGGGTGTGGCCGAGATCACGCGCGATGCAGGCCTGACGCACGGCGGGCTCTACCGCCACTTTGCGTCCAAGGATGCCCTCGCCAGAGAGGCCTGCCTGCGCGCCTTTGACTGGACCATCACGCCGCTCGAAGGGCTGGATGCCGCTGCTGCCGATGATGCGCCCGCCGCCCGGCTGCGCGCCTTGGTGCATGGCTACCTGTCGGCCAACCACCGCGACCACCCGGGCGAAGGCTGCCCCGCCGCCGCCTTGGCCACCGATGCGGCCCGCGCCGGCCCGGAGATGTCCGAAGTCTTTGCGCAAGGGGTGGAGCGCAACATCCAGCGCTTTATGGAAGTCGTGCCGGGCGATAACGCCAGCAAGCGCGCCCAGACCATCGTGACGCTCAGCAGCATGGTGGGTGCCCTGGTGCTGGCCCGCGCTACGGCGGCGGGCAACCCGGCGTTGTCTGAGGAGATCTTGGCTACTTTGCGGGCGCAGTTGGCGCCGCAGGTTGGCGAATGACAGGTTTCAAGACGGCGTTGGGCTCTGAAAGTAAATGGCGTCGATGGCCACCACTCCATCCGCAAAAGAGGATTGCAACGGGTTTTAAATCCACGATTTTCATCCTTAAATCGACAATTTGGAGTTAAGGACGGAAATGGTGGATTTAGTGTTCAATGCGCCACCTCACTCCGGCGCGCCAAACGCCCCTTCGCGCGACAGCCCATAGCCGGCAATGAAGAACTCGTAGCGCAGCCCCGTAGCCACATCCGTCGCAGTCTCGATGCCGATGGTCTCCAGTGCACCCTCCAGGATCTGCGCCTGCTTCAAGGGCTTGGCATCGATCTGCTGGGCGACGATATAGCTCCCATCCGCTGCCCGAAAAACCACATCGCCCTTGGGCGTCACTGCCTCAATCACATTCTGCATAGCTGGCTCCAAATCCATCGTGGCCGGGCCCCATGGCCCGCTGCCGTGTTGGTCACTGTACGCATGCGGCAGCCGCTGCGGTAGAGGGCGGCAGCTTGCAGAACTCATAATCCAGATTTACGAATGGGTTTGGCGATACATTCACATTCATGACGAATCTGCGCGCTATCGACATCTTTGTCAAAGCCCTGGAAGGGGGCTCCATCGCGTCGGCTGCACGCCAGCTGGGTATCTCTCCGGCGGCGGCCAGCCAGAACATTGCGCGTCTGGAGCGCGAGCTGGGCACGCGGCTGATCACGCGTACCACGCGCTCGATGGCCTTGACTGAAGCGGGCGAGCGCTACCTGGCCCGGGTGGCACCGGTGCTGGATGAACTGGCGCGGGCGCAGGCCGATGTGTCGCTGGTGCATGGGGTCGTGCAAGGGCGGCTGCGCGTGGCCTGTATGGCCGCCTTTGGCCGCCATGTGCTGGCGCCCTTGCTGCCGGCTTTTCAGGCGCGCCATCCGCAGCTGGAGCTGGAATTGCTGGTGACCGACCGCGATGTCGATGTGCTCAAGGAGGATGTGGACGTCAGCATCCGCTACCGCGATGTGCTGGAGCCCGGCATGTCGGTGCGGCCACTCGCGGCCATGCCGCGCTTTCTGTACGCCTCGCCCGCGTATCTGGAACAGCATGGCCGCCCGCAGGTGGCCGAGGATCTGCTGCAGCATGCCTGTTTGCTGTACCGACGCGAGCGGGACGGGCGCTTTATGCGCTGGCCCTTTGTGCGCGATGGCCGCCGGATCGACCCTGGCCTGCGCATTGCCGCCATTGGCACCGATATCGATGCGCTGGTGGAGCTGGCAGTTGCCGGTGGCGGCATCGTTTGGGCCGGCAGCTTTATCACCCAGCGCCATGTGCAGCAAGGGCGGCTGGTGCCGCTGGTGCTGCAGCCCACGCGCAAGGGCCGCAAAGCAGCACCGGGCCCGCTGCAGCTGGAAGATGTGACCCTGGACTTTTTTGCCTGCTTCCGCGACCGACAGTATGTGCCGGCCAAGGTGCGCAGCTTTGTGGACTATTTGCTGGAGGTGCTGCCGGGGCATCCGGCGTTGGCGCAGGCGGCAGCCAGCGAAGTGCCCTAACGATGCGCGCTGGGCTGGGGCCTGCCTGCCTTATCAAGCACCGCCGTACTTCAAATGGATCAGCGGATAAGGTCGCCCCTGTCCATCCACCGCCGAACGCCCGGTGCGCCGAAAGCCCATCTTTTCGTAAAAGCCGACCGCCTGCGCATTCTGCTCGTTGACATCGGTGCTCATCTCCGCATGCAGTGACAGCCCATGGCGCACCAGCGCAGCGCCCAGGCCTTGGCCTCGGGCGGCGGGGTCAACGAACAAGGCTTCCATGTGTCCGTTGTCGATGAGCATGAAGGCGAGTGGCTGGTCCTGGGCATCAACGGCCAGCCAGAGTGGCGCCTGGGGCAGGAAGCTGCTGACCAGCGCATCGAGGGCTGCGCGGTCCTGTGGCAGCAGAAAGTGGTGGGTGGCGTCTACGGCCTGGCGCCAGATCTCGACGGCGCGTGGGCCATCTTCGGGGCGGGAGGGACGGATAGTGATCATCGTGGAATTATGCACAGGCCTGCTGTGCTGGGGCCCAGAGGCGCGCATGGCGCGGGTACGAATGGGCATTGCACAGCCCACGGCTGGCATCGGCACCCAATAACAATTAAGCTCCACCGTTATGGAGTTTTTAGCAGAACAGTGGGGCTGACGATGGCGCGCAACGGGACCCTTATTCAGCAGGTGATGGCACATGTGCGTGCCGGTATGGCCTCGCGCAGCTACTTGCCGGGCACGCGGCTGCCATCGGTGCGTCAGCAGGCGGGGCTGCTGGGCATGTCGGTATCGACGGTGGTGGAGGCCTATGAGCGGCTGGCGGCCGAGGGCCTGGTCGTTGCGCGGCCGGGGGCTGGCTTTTATGTCAATGGGCCGGTGGCGCCGCTGGCGCTGCTGGAACTGGGTCCCAAGCTGGACCGGGTGGTTGATCCGCTCTGGGTCTCGCGCCAATCGCTGGAGAGTGCGCAGACCACCTTGCGCCCGGGCTGCGGCTGGCTGCCGCCGGACTGGATGTTTGAAGAAGGCATTCGGCGGGCGTTGCGTGCGCAGGCTCGGGGGCCGCTGGCGGAGCTGACCGAATATGCCACGCCGCTGGGCAGCCCGGGGCTGCGCCAGCTGCTGGCCAGGCGCATGGCGGCCACGGGCATTGAGGTGTCGCCCGAGCAGGTGATGCTGACCGAGTCGGGCACGCAGGCCATCGACCTGGTGTGCCGCTTCCTGCTCAAGCCTGGCGACACGGTGCTGGTCGATGACCCCTGCTATTTCAACTTCCATGCGCTGCTCAAGGCGCACCAGGTGAAGGCAGTGGGCGTGCCCTACACGCCGCAGGGCCCTGACGTGCAGCTGTTCGACAAGGCCCTGCAGGAACACCAGCCCCGGCTCTACATCACCAATGCCGGCATCCACAACCCCACGGGTGCCGCGCTGTCGCCGCTGGTGGCACACCGGCTTCTCAAGCTGGTGGAACACTCGGACCTGGTGATTGTGGAAGACGATATCTTTGCCGACTTTGAGAACCAGCATGCGCCCCGGCTGGCGGCGTTTGACGGGCTGGCCCGGGTGATCCAGATCGGCAGCTTTTCCAAGACCATTTCGGCATCGGTGCGCTGCGGCTACCTGGCGGCGCGGCCCGAATGGATCGAGGGCCTGGTCGATCTGAAGCTGGCCACCACCTTTGGCGCCGGGCGGCTGGCGCAGGACATCATCCTGAAAACCCTGACCGACAGCGGCTACCGCAAGCACATGGACTTGGTGCGCCAGCGCCTGGCCGAGAACATGGAGAAGGTGGCACAGCGGCTGCGCAAGCTGCGCGTGGAGCCGGCCTTGGTGCCGCAGGCCGGCATGTTTCTGTGGTGCCGTCTGCCGCAAGGCGCCGATGCAGCGGCAGTGGCGCGCGCTTGCCTGAAGGACGGCGTGGTGCTGGCCCCTGGCAACTCGTTTAGCCAGTCGCAGTCGGCGGGGGATTATCTGCGCTTCAACGTATCGCAGTGCGCAGATGAGCGGGTGTTTGCGGTGCTGGCCCGGGCCTTGAGCCAGGCCACGGCGGGCCGCTGACGGCTGGATGTTTGGACATCCACCCAGAACTGTATTGCTTTTTACCGATAACAGTTTCTTTAAACTGTACTGCACTGTGTCTGGTGTGCAGTGCTGGCCCCATGGTGTACTGCTGGCTCGATCAAGGAGTCTTGCATGGAGAAAAGTACGGCCGGCTGGGTCAATGGCCTGGTGGGGGTGGCGATTTTTGCCGGTTCGCTGCCGGCCACGCGGGTGGCGGTGGCGGATTTGAACCCCAGTTTTTTGACCTGTGCCCGCGCCGTGGTGGCAGCGCTGCTGGGTGGTGGGTTTTTGCTGGCCCAGCGTGCGCGCCGGCCTGCGGCAGCCGATGTGCCGTCGCTCGCGATTGCGGCCTTGGGCGTGGTGGTGGGATTTCCGCTGCTGACGGCCTTGGCACTGCAGCACATGACCTCTGCCCATTCGATTGTCTTTGTCGGCTTGCTGCCGCTGTCCACCGCGATTTTTGCGGTGCTGCGCGGGGGGGAACGGCCCAGGGGCCTGTTCTGGGTGTTCTCGCTCGCGGGGGCGGCGGTGGTGGCGGGCTATGCAGCCCTGGGAGGTGGGCAGGGCTCGCTCATCGGCGATCTGCTGATGCTGGGCGCCGTGCTGGTCTGCGGCATGGGCTATGCCGAGGGCGCGCGCCTTTCGCGCAAGCTGGGCGGCTGGCAGGTCATCAGCTGGGCCTTGATTTTGTCGCTGCCGCTGATGCTGCCGTTGGCGCTGTGGCTGGCCCCTGCCAGCCTGGCGCATGTGCGCAGCGCCACCTGGCTCAGCTTTGTCTATGTGGCCGTGTTCAGCCAGCTGATCGGCTTTGTGTTCTGGTACCGGGGCCTGGCACAAGGGGGCATTGCGGCGGTGGGCCAGCTGCAGCTGCTGCAGCCTTTTATGGGTTTGGCGCTGGCTGCTGTGCTGCTGCAGGAGCAGGTCAGCGGGTCGATGCTGGTCGTGACCCTGGTGGCCGTGGTCTGCGTGGCAGGGGCCAAGAAATACGCCTGATCCAGCCGCCGCACAGCGTTTAACAGCAGGTGGCCCCACGCGTTGTCTGCATCCGATACCAAGCGGGCATGTTCCGGATGCTCGGCTCCGGTTTTGCGAAGTTATCTGGCGTTCGGCAATGCGGAAAGCGGCTATTCTTTCGGCTTTCCAAAATAAGAGACGAGGTTTGCTATGAAGACCGTATTCCGCCACACCGCCATCGCCTTGGGCATTGCCTTGGCAGCCGCCGGCGCCCAGGCCCAGCTGCTGCAAAAGCCGGCGCTGGATGCGATTGCCGCCGAAGCGGTGAAGACGCCGGCGACCTTTGCACAGTTTCTGCAGAACGCCGCCAAGCAGGACAAGCGTGTAGCGCCAGCGGTGCAGCGCTACACGCAAGGCGAGCAGCTGCAAGGCGATGACCTGGCCAATGTGGCCCGTCTGCTGGGCCTCTACACCCGCCTGACGCAAGAGCACCAGGTGCTCAGCAGCATCACCCAGATGGTGGCGCTGCCAACGGTGCGCGACCCCAAGGTGCCGCCGCACGAAAGCCCGGCCATCATCGACTTTGGCCGCATGGTGGAAAAGATGGCCCAGGACTTTGGCCTGCAGTACCGCAATGTGGACAACCGCATTTTTGAAGTGACCTTGCCCGGCAAAGGCACCGAAGAGTTCGGCATCCTGACCCATGCCGATGTGGTGCCGGTGGTGCCGGCCGAATGGGTGGTGGATGGCCAGCAGCTCGACCCCTTCAAGGTCACCCGCGTGGGCGACAAGCTCTACGGGCGCGGCACCATCGACGACAAGGGCTCGATCGCCACGGTGCTGTATGCGATGAAGGCCGTCAAGCAATCGCAGCTGCCTTTGCAGCGCAGCATCCGCCTGATGATCGAAACCACCGAAGAGACCGGTGGTGATGCGATGAAGTACTACCGTGACAAGACCAAGCTGCCCGACTACAACATCGTGCTCGACAGCAAGTACCCGGCCGTGGTGGCTGAAAAAGGCACGGGCGCCATCAAGGCCAGCTTTGCCGATGTGAAGACCGACCCGCAGCAACCGGCCATCACCGCGATGGCGGGCGCCGCATCGGCCAATGCGATTGCCCAGACCGCCACGGCAACGATCGAGGCTGGCAATGCCGCTGCGCTGGCCGCCGTGGCCCAGAAGCTGCAGGCTGCCAAGGATGGCTTTGTGGCCAGCAACCAGCAGTTTGGCAAGTTCAGCGTGGACCTGGTGAGCAGCGCCAACAAGATCGATATCAAGGTGACCGGCAGCTCCGCCCACGGCTCGCGACCCGAAGAAGGCGTGAATCCCGTGCCGCGCCTGGCCTTGCTGCTGCAATCGGCGCTGATGCCCGCCCAGGGCCAGCCTCTGGTGCAACAGAACCAGTACAGCGAAGCGGTGCGCTACATCAATGGCGTGTTTGGCATGGACTACTTTGGCAAGGGCCTGAATGTCGCCTACGCCGACGACTTCATGGGCCCACTGACGATTTCGCCCAACCTGATCAAGCCTGGCAATGGCCAGCTGGAAGTGACCGCCAATGCCCGCATGCCGCGCGGCAAATCGCCCGAGCAACTGAAGGCCGAAGTGGAAAAGGGCATTGCCAACTGGAGCGCTGCCACCCAGGTGCCCGTCAAGATCGACTACACCCAAGGCAACTGGATGGCCCGCGACCCCAAGGGTGCCTGGCTCTCGACCCTGTTGAACATCTTTGGCGACACCACCGGCCTGGATGCCAAGCCCGTGCCCACCGCCGGCAGCACCACCGCCAAGCTGATGCCCAATGCCATCAACTTTGGCCCTGCGATGCCCGGCAAAAAGTACACCGCGCACAATGCGCTGGAGTACAAGGAAGTGCCGGATCTGCAGGCCGATATGCAGATGTTCACTGAGATGCTAGTGCGCATCGGCAATCTGCAGCAGATGCAATAAGCACGAGGCTGTGGCCCAAGCAAAAGGCCTGCTCCCGTTACGGGGGGCAGGCCTTTTTTACGGCGTTGACATCAGAGGATCAGTCCGATCAGCCGGCCTTTGAAGCGCGAAAATTTTCTGCAAACGCCAGCGCATCCACACGCACCTGCGCGGCTGTTTTGCCGGGCTTGAACAGTGCCGAGCCAATGCCAAAGCCTGCCGCGCCCGCTTGCAGCCAGGGGGCCATGTTGTCTGGCGCAATGCCGCCGACGGGGTAGATGTTGCTGCCCTTGGGCAGCACGGCCAGCAGGGCCTTGATGACGGCGGGCGATGCCAGCTCGGCCGGGAAGATCTTGAGGCCATGCGCGCCATGCTCCAGCGCCATGAAGGCCTCGGTCGGGGTGAAGACGCCAGGCAGGCTGATCAGGCCGAGCTTGACGGCCTCGTCGATCACGGCCGGGTTGCAATTGGGCGAGATGATGAGCTGGCCGCCAGCGGCATGCACATCGCGCACCTGCTGGGGCGTCAGCACCGTGCCTGCGCCCACCAGCACATGGGGATAGGCCTCGCGCATCGCGGCAATGCTCTCGAGCGGATCGGGGGAGTTCAGCGGCACTTCCCACAGGCCAAAACCGGCCGATTGCAAGGCGGCACCCACGGGCACAGCCTCGCCGGGGGTGAGGCCGCGCAGGATGGCGATCAGCGGCAGCTTGGCCTGCAGGGCCTGGAATGTTTGAATCAGGTTCATGGCTGGGGTGGCAGTGACTGCGGTGTGGAGAGGGTCGTCTGGGTCAGGTGGTCGTAAATCGCTTGGTGGCCGGCCCAGGTGGCCTCATCACCAAAAGCGACCGCTTCGCAGCCCACATGGCGCAGCGCCAGGCTGTAGCGCTGCACCAGGGTGCTGGAGCCGATGACGGCGACGCGGCTGCCCGCAGCCGTCGGCATGGTGCGCAGCTCCTGGCCAATCAGCAGGCCCGAGAGGTAGCTGGCCGACTGGGCCGGATCGAGCGCGCCAAACAGTGACAGCGCACGCGTGCCAAACAGCAGGTGGCTCAAGGTGTCGGGGCACTGCGCCCGCTCCAGGCCCTGGATGAAGGCGGTCTCGTCCAGCGCAGCGCCGCTGTCCAGGGTCTTGCCCAGGATGGAGTGCTGGGCCAGCAGCGCAAACAGCTCGCCGGTCATGAAGGTCTTGAAGCCGGTGATCGTGCCGTTCTGCGCCTGCACCCATTTGCTGTGTGTGCCCGGCAGCAGCAGCAGGCCGTCGCGGCTGCCCATCAACCGCAGCGCGCCGATAACCTGGATTTCCTCGCCGCGCATCACATCGGGCACGCCATGCACGGGATCGACCTGGCTCTGCGCCAGGCTGCTCATGCCCGGCACGATGGCCGTCGGTACGCGCTGCGGAACATCGAGCCAGAGCAGCTGCTGGCACAGCGCGGAAAAATCGGCCGGGCAGGGGCAGTAAGGCGCCTCCTGCCAGCCCTGGCGGCTGCCCACCATGCCCGACAGCAGGCACAGCTGCGGGTCCTCGGCCAGCCAGTCGCCAAAGTGCTGTGCAAACGCATCGGCAAAGCCGCCAGGCGCCACTTGCAGAATGCCTTGGGGCAGCGCGCGCCGCTCGCTGATGTGGCCCTGCGCATCGATGCGCACGCCCCGCAGCGAGGTGGTGCCCCAGTCGATGGCAATCATGCGGGGGCGCAGGTCGCCCGGCGCGCGGGCAGTAAAGGATGGGGGCTTGGGCATGGGCGGTGAAAAAGGGGCCAAAAAAAGCGCAGACGTGGTCTGCGCGGGCCATTGTAGAAGCGCCTGCAGCGGGCCGCTGTCGCGCCTGCTGCGCGCGCTCATTCCGCCTTAGCGCGTATGTTTTACAGCGGCTTGTAGGCCGTCACGTCGATCTCGACCTTGGCGTCGATCATCAGGCGCGATTCCACGGTCGAGCGGGCCGGGCGGTGGTCGCCAAAGCACTCCATGTAGACGCGGTTGAAGCTGCCGAAATCACGCGGATCGTCGAGCCAGACGTTGACCTTGGCGACATCGGCCAAGGTGCAGCCGCCCAGCGCCAAGGCCTCTTCCAGGCGCTTGAACACGGCGCGGGTCTGCGCCTCGATACCGCCGGGCACGACCTGGCCCTGGTCATCGGTGGGCACGGTGCCCGAGACAAAAACAAAGTCGCCTGCGCGCACGGCGGGCGAGAGCGGACGGGCCAGACGGTCCGATGCGAGAGGGGCTTGGCCTAGGGTAATTACTGTCATGGGGTGGGTCTCCTGTATGTAAAGATATTACATCAACAACCGATAAACCTGTCAATAAATCGATTTGAAGGCGGTTTTTAGCGGTTGTGGTGTAAAAAAATTTCTTCACCCCTTCGATGAAAGCCTGCCCCATGAACGCCCTTGCCTTGCGTGTCCGCACGTCCCGTCGCCAACTGCTTGCCGCAGCCCTGTTGGCTGCCGGCTGCGCAGGCCTGCCAGCGGGCAGCGCCTGGGCCCAGGCAGCCCACAAGGGCGGTGCCGCCAATCTGGCGATGATTGGCGAGCCCCAGAGTCTGGATCCGATGGTCAGCTCCACCGACCTGGTGGGCACCATCATGCAGCATGTCTACGAGCCGCTCTTCACCTTTGATGCGCAGTGGAACCTCCAGCCCATGCTGGCCCAGGCCATGCCCGTGATTTCTGCCGATGGCCTGACCTACACCATCACGTTGCGCAAGGGCGTCAAGTTCCACAACGGCAAGGAGATGGTGGCCGATGATGTGGTCGCCTCGCTGCAGCGCTGGATGGACGTGTCGGCACGTGGCAAGGCCGTGGGCCAGGAGATTGCCAGCATGACCGCCAAGAACCCGCAGACGGTGGAGATCAAGCTCAAGGCGGTGTATGCACCGCTGCTGGCCCACCTGGCGATGCCCAGCGGCATGGCCGGCATCATGCCCAAGGAAGCGGTGGCACCGGTGCTCAAGGATTTCATCGGCACGGGCCCTTACCAACTCAAGGAACGCAAGCCCGACCAGTTCACCGTGCTGCCACGTTTTGACCAGTACGCCGCGCGCAGCGAGCCCGCCAGTGGCTACGCCGGCAAGCGCGAGGCCCAGCTCGATGAGCTGCGCTTTGTGCCGGTGCCCAATGCGACGACGCGGGTCGAGGGTGTGCTCTCGGGCCAGTTCCAGTACGCCGACCTGCTGCAGGTCGAATCGGTAGGCCGCCTGGAAAAGGCTGCGCCCAACGTGGTGCCGATCGTCACGCAGAACTTTGGCTTCCCCTATATCGTCTTCAACACCAAGGAAGGGGTGCTGGCCAAGAAGGAGCTGCGCCAGGCGGTGCAGACCGCAATGGGCCCGGCCGAGATGCTGCAGGCCGGTTTTGGCGACAAGCGCTTCTTCGCCGCCGAGCCCAACTTCTTTGCCAAGGGCACGCCGTACTACTCGGATGCCGGTGCCAAGCAGTACAACCAGAAGAACCCGCAGCTGGCCAAGGACCAGGCCGCCAAGGCCGGCTACAAGTCCGAGCCGATCCGCATCATGGCCAGCCGCCAGTATGAGTTCCACTACAACATGGCGCTGGTGATGGCCGAGCACTTGAAGCGCGCCGGCTTCAAGACCGAGCTGCAGGTGGTGGACTGGGCCACCCTGGTACAGCGCCGCAACGATGCCAAGCTCTGGGATGTCTACATGACCCACTCGGGCCTGTTCCCTGAGCCGATGCTGTCGCCCCCCCAGATGGGCAGCGGCGCGCCGGGCTGGTGGGAGACCGAGACCAAGAAGGCCGCGCTTGCCGCTTTCAATGGCGAGCCCGATGTGGCCAAGCGCGGCCCGCTCTGGGGCAAGGTGCAGGCGCTGGTCTATGACGAGGTGCCCTTTGTCGAAGTGGGCAAGTTCAACGCGCTGTCGGCACGCTCGTCCAAGCTGCAGGGCTACCAGCCCATGCCCTGGCCTTTCTTCTGGAACACCTCGCTGAGCCAGTAAGCCCCAGCGACTCTCGAGTTCAGCCATGCTGCATTTTTTAGTCAAGCGCCTGGGCGGCGCTGTGGTGGTGCTCGCCCTGGTGGCCGTGCTGGTGTTCCTGCTCACGCGTCTGGCGTCGGGCGATCCGGTAGCGCTGCTGCTGGGTGACCAGGCCACCGCCGCCGATATTGCTGCCGCGCGCGTGCAGTACGGGCTGGACAAGCCCCTCACGACCCAATTTGTGCTCTGGATTGGCCAGGTGCTGCAAGGCAACCTGGGCCAGTCTCTCTTCTTGCAGATGCCGGTCACGCAGGCACTGCTCGAGCGCGCCGAGCCCACGATGTTTCTGGCGCTGTTCGCCGTGTCGATTGCCGCGTTGATCGGTGTGCCCTGTGGTATGGCCGCAGCCGTGTGGCGTGGCAGCTGGATCGACCAGGTGCTCAGCAGCATTGCGATGCTGGGCGCGAGCATCCCCAGCTTCTGGTTCGGCCTGATCCTGATCCAGGTGTTTGCCGTGCACCTGGGCTGGTTCCCGGCCTCGGGCTATGGCGATCCGGACGCCAGCTTTGGCGACCGCCTGCAGCATCTGCTGCTGCCGGCGCTGGTGCTGGGCGTGCTCAACTCGGCGCTGATCATCCGCTTCACCCGCGCCTCGGTGCTCGACATTCTGGGCGAGGACTATGTGCGCACCGCCCGGGCCAAGGGCCTGGGTGAGTCGGTGGTGCTGGTCAAGCATGTGCTGCGCAATGCGCTGGTGCCGGTCGTCACCGTGCTGGGCCTGACCCTGGCCTTGATGATTGGCGGCACGGTGGTGACCGAGACCGTGTTCAATCTGCCCGGCGTGGGCAACCTGGTGGTGCGGGCCGTGCTGCGGCGCGATTACCCGGTCATCCAGGGCACCTTGCTCGTCATTGCCGCCATCTACGTTTTCATCAACCTCGCGATCGACCTGCTCTACACGGTGGTGGATCCCCGCATTCGTCTGGAGGGCCAATGATGAACGCCTCCCCAACGGCATTGCCGCTGCCCGCGCGCGGCGGCTGGGCCCAGTCCCCCTGGTTCAAGACCTTGCGCCGGCTGTTTGCGCGCAAGGTGGTGCTGGCGAGTGCCTTGGTGCTGCTGCTGATTGCCGCCACCGCGTTGCTCTACCCGCTGCTGACCGACTCCGACCCCAATGACATGAATATCAGCATGCGCCTGCATGCGCCTTCGTGGGCGCACTGGGCCGGCAACGATGAGCTGGGCCGCGATGTGATGGCGCGCATCATCTACGGCGCGCGCTACTCGCTGATGATTGGCCTGTTCACCGCGCTGGGCGCCGTGGTGCTGGGCACCTTGCTGGGCATGCTGGCCGGCTACTTCCGCCGCCTCGATGCACCGCTGATGCGCCTGGTCGACGCGATGATGGCCTTCCCCGACATCCTGCTGGGCATTGCGCTGGTGTCGATCCTGGGTGCCTCGCTGTGGAATGTGATTCTGGCGCTGACCATCGTCTACACGCCGCGTGTGGCCCGCGTGGTGCGCGCCTCCACGCTGGTGCTGCGCGAGCTGCTGTTTGTCGATGCCGCCAAGGCGCTGGGCGTGCGCACGCCGCTGATTCTGTGGCGCCACATCCTCCCCAACCTGCTGTCGCCGGTGCTGGTACAGGTCACCTTCATCTTTGCCTATGCCATCCTGGCCGAGGCGGGCCTGTCCTTTCTGGGCGTGGGCGTGCCGCCTGACATCCCCACCTGGGGCACGATGATTGCCGGCAGCCTGGAATATGCCGACAAGGCGTTCTGGACCATTCTGACCCCCGGCGTGGCCATTGTGCTGACGGCGCTGTCGCTGCAGCTGCTGGGCGACGGTGTGCGCGATCTGCTCGACCCCAAGCTGAAGAACAAATCATGATGAACACCGCCACCCCTGCAGCGGCCGCCAGCCTGGCCGCGCCACGCCTGGCCGCGCCCCGCCTGGATGTGCGCTCGCTGTCGACCTCGTTCGCCACCGAAGGCGGGCGCATCCAGAGCGTCTCCGATGTGAGCTTTCAGATTCTGCCGGGCCAGACCCTGGCCCTTGTGGGCGAGTCGGGTTCGGGCAAGTCGGTCACCAGCCTGTCGCTGATGGGCCTGCATGCCAAGACCTCGCAAGCCCAGGTGCGGGGCCAGGCCCGGTTTGTGCAGCGCGATGGCCGCACGGTGGATCTGCTGTCGCTGGATGCCAAGTCCCTGCGTGCGCTGCGCGGCAATGAGCTGGCGATGGTGTTCCAGGAGCCCATGACCAGCCTGAACCCGGTGCTGACTGTGGGCGAGCAGATTGCCGAATCGGTGCGCCTGCACAAGGGCCTGGGCAAGGCGGCGGCCTTGGCCCATGCCCAGCGCATGCTGGAGCTGGTGGAGATACCGGCTGCCGCCCAGCGCGTGCATGAGTACCCGCACCAGCTGTCTGGCGGCATGCGCCAGCGGGTGATGATTGCGCTGGCCATGGCCTGCGACCCGAGCCTGCTGATTGCCGACGAGCCCACCACCGCGCTGGATGTGACCATCCAGGCGCAGATCCTGGCCCTGATGGGCCGGCTGCAAAAGGAGACGGGCATGAGCATTCTGTTTGTGACCCACAACCTGGGCGTGGTGGCGCAGTACGCCGATGCGATTGCGGTGATGTATGCCGGCCGCATTGTCGAGACCGCCAGCGTGCATGCGCTGTTTGCCGCGCCCCAGCACCCCTATACCCAGGGCCTGCTGGGCTGCCTTCCCGGCATGGCGCGCCAGCGCGAGCTGGCCGAGGCCGCCGCGCTGCGCGCCGGTGGCAAGCCGGCCTTTGTGGGGCGGCGCCGCCTGGATGCCATCCCCGGCCAGGTCTCCAGCCCCTTGAGCCCGCCGCCCGGCTGCGCCTTTGCGCCGCGCTGCAGCAAGCGCCTGAACGCCTGCGAGCAGGCCATGCCCGGCCTGGAGACATGGCGCACCGGCAACGATGCCCAGCCCAGCGAGCGCCAGGTGCGCTGCATTCGCGCAGGAGAAGCCGCATGAGCATGACCGACACCCTGGAACGCCCGGCCGAGGTGGCCACGGCAGCGCCCGCAGCGGCTGAGCCGCTGGTGCGCATCCAGCATTTGAGCAAGCAGTTTGGCAGCGGCGCCCACCCGGTGCGCGCGGTGCAGGATGTTTCCTTCGACATTTACCCCGGTGAGACCCTGGGCCTGGTCGGCGAGTCCGGCTCCGGCAAAAGCACCATCGGCCGGCTGCTGACGCGGCTGATCGAGCCGACCGACGGCGAGCTGCATTTTCGCAAGCAGGGCGGCGAGACCGTGGACCTGGCGCACCTGGGCCCCAGCGCGATGCGGCCACTGCGTGCCGATATCCAGATCATCTTTCAGGATCCCTATGCCAGCCTGAACCCGCGCATGCGCATCCGCGATGTGCTGGGCGAGGCGCTGTCCACCCACGGGCTGGCGCCCGGTGCGGCGCGCCAGCAGCGCATTGCCGAGCTGCTGGACCAGGTGGGCCTCAGACCCGAACATGCCGAGAGCTTTCCGCATGAGTTCTCCGGCGGCCAGCGCCAGCGCATCGGCATTGCCCGGGCGTTGGCGGTGGAGCCGCGCTTTATCGTGGCCGATGAGCCGCTGTCCGCGCTGGATGTGTCCATCCAGGCGCAGGTGGTCAATTTGCTGGGCGACCTCAAAGATCGCCTTGGATTGACGCTGCTCTTCATCTCGCACGATTTGGATGTGGTGGAATACCTCTGCGATCGCGTGGTGGTCCTGTATCTGGGCCGTGTGGTGGAAGTGGCACCGACCGAGGCCTTGTATGCCCGGCCGCGCCACCCCTATACCCAGGCCTTGCTGGCAGCCGCACCGATTCCGGACCCGGCCCAGCGGCGCAGCATTCCGCTGCTGTCGGGTGACCTGCCCAGCCCCAAGAACCCACCGAGTGGTTGCGTCTTTCGTACCCGTTGCCCGCAGGCCGAGGCGCGTTGCGCCCAGGCTGATATGCAGCTGCGCCCCGTGGCCGAAGGCCATCTGCAGGCCTGCTGGAAAGTCCAAGATTGAGAGAGTGAACCATGCAACCCGATTTTTTGATTGACGCGCGCAGCAAGAGCTACCCGCTGGCTGCTGATCCCACCCAAGCCTCTGCATTGGCCGCACGCGGCTGGAATGTGCTGCGCGATGACCTGCCTTATCCGCTGGCCGTCATCCGCCAGTCGGCCCTGGCCCACAACGCCCGCTGGATGCAGGACTATGCGGCACGCCGCCAGATCCAGTTTGCGCCGCATGGCAAGACCACCATGTCGCCCCAGCTGTTTGACCTGCAGCTCAAAGGTGGCGCCTGGGGGCTGACCTTTGCGACCATCTTCCAGCTGGCCGTGGGGGTGGAGGCCGGTGCGCGCCGCGCCATCATTGCCAACCAGGTGGTGGCACCTGCCGATCTGGATGGGCTGGACGCCTTGCTGAGCCAGCACGCGGATCTGCGTGTCTGGTTCCTGGTGGACTCGATCAGCCAGCTGCGCTGCATCGAGGACTGGAGCCGCGCACGCAACAGCGCACGCCGCTTTGATGTGCTGATCGAGGTGGGCATTCCCGGCCAGCGCACCGGTGTGCGCAGCCAGGAGGACGCACTGGCGCTGGCCCAGGCCATCCATGCCAGCAGCAGTGCCCAGCTGGGCGGCATCGAATGCTATGAAGGGGGCCTGACCCAGTGCGACAGCGCCCATGACATCCCCGCCGTCGCCGAGCTGGTGCGCCGCGTGGTCGACATTGCCAAGGCCTGCGATGCCCAGGGCCTGCTGCCTGAGGAGGCACCGATCCTGAGCGCTGGCGGATCGGCCATTTTTGACCTGGTGGTGCCGTTGCTGCAGGGCGCGGGCCTGTCGCGTGCCTTTACCGGCGTGCTGCGCTCGGGCTGCTACATCACCCATGACCATGGCAACTACCGGCGCCTGCTCAAGCTGGTCGAGCAGCGCGAGGGCGTGACCGACTCGCTGCAGGCCGCGCTGGAGGTCTGGGCCATGGTGCAGTCCGTGCCGGAGCCAGGCCTGGCCTTGCTGACCTGCGGCCGCCGCGATATCTCCTACGACCTGGAGATGCCATCGGTGCAGCGCCATGCGCCGCGCGGCAGCCAAACGGCGCAGCCCGCGCCTGCCGGCTGGACGATCTCGGCCCTGAACGACCAGCATGCCTACCTGCGCTTTGACCCGGCGCAGGGCGCACCGGCCGTGGGCGACCGCATTGCGCTGGGCATCTCCCACCCTTGCACCACGTTTGACAAGTGGCGCTGGATCCCGGTAGTGGACGATGCCTGGAACCTGGTCGATGCGATCGAGACAAGGT
This sequence comes from uncultured Comamonas sp., assembly GCF_964277875.1. Classification (NCBI taxonomy): domain Bacteria; kingdom Pseudomonadati; phylum Pseudomonadota; class Betaproteobacteria; order Burkholderiales; family Comamonadaceae; genus Comamonas; species uncultured Comamonas sp. The sequence continues at coordinate 3,330 of NZ_CAXYJV010000036.1, read as the reverse complement.
TCTGAAATGGCCAGTTCCAAAACAGCGCTGAGCCTGCAGTTGCTGCAACAGCAGCAGGCCGCGCTGCCGCTGGCCCAGCGCCAGGTCATCGATGTGATCCTGCGCGACCCGGGCGCCGCCGTGCTGGCCACCGTCGAGCAGCTGGCGCTGCAGGCGAATGTGTCCATGCCGACGATCGTGCGCATGTGCCGCCGCTTTGGCTATGCCTCGGTGCGCGAGTTCATGGTGGCACTGGCGCAGACCTTGGCGGTGTCGGGATCGCACCTGCACCGCAGCGTGCAGCAGGACGACTCCACCGCCGAGGTGGTCAGCAAGATCGTGCATGCCGCTGCCGGTGCGATTGCCAACCTGGGCCAGCGCCTGGATGCGGCGCTGATCGACGAGGTGGCCGGCAAGATGGCCAAGGCCTCGCGCATCGATTGCTACTCGGTCGGGGCGGCCTCGTCCTTCATGGCGCAGGAGCTGCAAAGCCGCTTGTTCCGCCTGGGTCTCACGTCCAACGCCATCTTCGATGCGCACCAGCAGCTGGTGTCGGCCTCGACCTTGGGCAAGAACGGCGTGGCCTTTGTGATATCGCATGTGGGGCGCATGCCCTACACCCTGGAGGCGGCGCAGTTTGCCAAGCAGCAGGGCGCCACCGTGGTGGCCCTGACCCAGCCGGACACGCCGCTGGCCGAGATGGCCGACCACGTACTGGCGGTGAATGTGCCCCAGGACGCGGTGATGCGCGTGGGCACCGAGGCCTACCTGGCCCACCTGGTGGTGATCGAAATCATGATGGTGCGCCTGGCGCAGATTCTGGGGCCGCGCGTGGTCACGGGCATGCAGCAGTACAAGCGGCTGCTGGAGACCCATGGCTTTGACAGCTATGAATACATGGGCTTTCAGCAGCCCGCGCAGCAGCGCAAAGGGGATGCACCCGCCCCCACCAAACAACAAGGCCCAACCGCCGGCTGATGGCAGCCGGCAGCAGTGCCTGGAGATACAACAATGGAACGCAGAGTGTGGTTGAGCAATGGCACGGTGGTGGATGGCACCGGCCTGTCGGAGTTTGTGGGTGATGTGTGGCTGCAGGGTGGGCGCATCATCGGCGTGTTTGCCCGCGATGGTGCGGCCGGCGCCGCACAGCAGGCAGCGCTGGCCGACTGGAAGGCGCAGGACCCGCTGCAGATCGACTGCACGGCCAAGGTGATTGCACCGGGCTTTATCGATGTACACACCCACGACGATGCGGCCGCGCTGAACAGCCCGGCCATGCTGCCCAAGCTCTCGCAAGGGGTGACCACGGTGATCGCGGGCAACTGCGGCATCTCGCTGGCACCGGTGGTGACGGCGCATCCGCCGGCACCGCTGTCGCTGCTGGGCGACCAGCAGTTCCGCTTTGGCAGCATGCAGGATTACGCAGCCGCCGTGGATGCGGCGCAACCCTCCATCAATATCGCCGCGCTGCTGGGCCACACCTCGCTGCGCATCAAACACATGGCCGATCTGAGCCGCCCGGCCAATGCGGCCGAGCGCGAGGCCATGGCCCAGGACATGCACGAGGCCATGCAGGCCGGCGCGCTGGGCCTGTCCAGCGGCATCTTCTACCGCGAGGCGTATGCGGCGGACATGCAGGAGCTGGTAGCGGTAGCCACCGTGGCCGCCCGGCATGGCGGCGTCTATGCCACCCATATCCGCGACGAGCTCGAAGGCATTCTGGAGGCCATGCTGGAGGCCGCTGGCACGGCCCGGCAGTCGGGCCTGCCGCTGGTGCTGTCGCACCACAAATGCGCGGGCTCGGCCAACTGGGGCCGCACGCTGCAGACCTTGCCGCTGGCCGACAAACTGGCGCAGCAGCAAGAGCTGTCGATGGACGTCTACCCCTACACCGCCGGCTCCACCGTACTGCGCGAGGACCTGGTCGATGGCGTGATCGATATCCTGATCACCCGCAGCGAGCCCCACCCCGAGGTGGGCGGCCGCTACCTGCGTGATATTGCGAAGGACTGGGGCATGAGCGAATACGACGCCTGCGTGCGCCTCAAGCCCGGCAATGCCTGCTACTTCCAGATGCGCGAAGACGATGTGGAGCGCGTCATCCGCCACCCGCTGGCCATGATCGGCTCGGACGGCCTGCCCAACGACGAGCGCCCACACCCCCGGCTCTGGGGCGCCTTCCCCCGCGTGCTGGCCATGTACTGGCGCGAAAAGGGCGTGCTGAGCCTCGCCCAGGCGGTGCACAAGATGACGGGCATGTCGGCCCAGCGCTTTCGCATGGCCGACCGCGGCCTGCTGGCCGCCGGCAAGGCCGCCGACGTGGTCGTGTTCGACCCCGCCCGCATCCAGGACCAGGCCACCTTTGAAAACCCCAAGCAGCGCAGCGTGGGCGTGGAAGCCGTCTGGGTCAATGGCGTGCTCAGCTACACCGAAGAGGCGGGCGCCTTGCCGGCGCGTGCTGGGCGTTTTGTGCGGCGGGCGGTGGCGGCTTAGGCGCCAGCCTGGGTCCCGTCCTGTGGCTGCCCCGCTGCCGCATAAAGCAGCCGGTAGTCACTCTGCACAAAGCCAAAGTCATAGCTGCGCGTCTGCAGATGCTGGGCTGTCACCGTGCTGCAGCCATCCCCCAAGGGCCCGAACAGCGGCAGGCCGCTGCCCAGCAGCACGGGAATGTGGGTGATGGTGATCTCGTCGAGCAGCTGCGCGTTGATAAAGGACTGGATCAGCTGGCCGCCATCCACATAGGCCGCGCGCACGCCGCTGGCGGCCAGATGGGTGCGGAGTGCCGGCAGACTGCCCTTCCACAGCTGTGCAGTAGCGGGCGCGCCAGCGGGCAGGGCGCTCCACTGGCGGGACACCACATAGACCGGCTTGTCATACGGCCAGGCGCCAAAGCCCAGCACCGTGTCAAAAGTTTTGCGCCCCATCAGGATCACATCCACACCGGCCATGTACTGCGCATAGCCGCAGTCTTCCCCTTCAGGCACGGTGGCATTGGCGGCATTGAGCCAGTCCAGGCTGCCATCGGTTTTGGCAATAAAACCGTCGAGGCTGGTGGCGATAAAGCTGCTGCATTGCATGGGGATGTCCTGGTGAAAATCATGGCTAAGCCTTGCATTCTAGGCAGGCTGCAGCAGGGCGCTGGGGCGAAATACCTGTTTTTTTAACAGTGGTCAATTTCCCCATTGAATGATTCGATTTGAATATCAATCCATCCACATAAAACATTAGACACGAATCATTGAGAGCGGCACCATGCAAGCTAGCCCATTGGGATCCTCTGCAAAACTCCCTGCCGTGGTCTGAACGCGGTCTCGGGCGATCCGCTGCGTTGTCTTCCTTGTCAATAGCTAC
>NZ_CAXYJV010000035.1:0-93921 GCF_964277875.1 uncultured Comamonas sp. | reverse complement strand
GGCGCGTAGTGAGTTTCGCGGTGCAGCCCATGCCCGAGCACCACAGGTTGCCCGCAGCGAAGCGAAGGGACGCAGTCAGCAGGGGCAGCCTTCTTTTGGGTACTTTTCTTGGCTGAGCAAGAAAAGTACCTCGCCCGCCGGGGCGAGACCCGGCCAACAACAACTTGCAAAGTTAAATGCCCATCTAACAGGCATGTCACAAACAAGCGACATGGATTTCCCACAAATCCTAAAATCCCCACCTTCCAGCGCGCAGAGGCAGCAACCAAAGCCACCCCAGCGCCACCCCAGGCATAACAGGCAAAAAACCCGTGTCCCCTTTTGAATCGATTGCCCGCCGCGAACGCGGGCTGCTGCAGCAACTCACTGCAGCCCAAATGACGATGATCGCCATTGGCGGCGCCATCGGCACCGGCCTCTTCATGGGCAGCGCATTTGCCATCGGCTTTGCCGGGCCCAGCGTGCTCATCAGCTACGCCATCGGCGCGCTCATTGGTTTGCTGCTGATGGGCTGCCTGGCCGAGATGACGGTCGCGCACCCCACCAGCGGATCGTTTGGCGCCTATGCCGAGCACTACCTCAGCCCGCTCGCCGGCTTTGTGGTGCGCTATGCCTACTGGGCAGCCGTGGTGCTGGCCGTGGGGATGGAGGTTACCGCGGTGGGCAAGTACATGAAGTACTGGTTCCCCGAGGTGGAGCAGTGGGTCTGGGTGGCGCTGTTCTCGGTCGTGCTGGCTGCGGTCAATGCCACCAGCGTCAAGGCCTTTGGGCAGATGGAGTATGTGTTCTCCATGGTCAAGGTCGTGGCCATCGTCGCCTTTATCCTGATTGGCGCCTATGTGGTGTTCGGCTCGCGGCCCGAGGGGGTGGGTTTTTCCAACTACACCGCAGACCGGGGCTTTTTCCCCAATGGCTGGTGGGGCACCTGGGTGGGGGTGATCGTGGCCATCTTCAGCTACCTCAGCCTGGAGTCGATCGCGATTGCCGCAGGTGAGGCGCAGAACCCGCGCCAGGCGGTCACCTCGGCCTTCAAGACCACGGTGTTGCGCCTGGTGCTGTTCTACCTGCTGTCGCTGGCCTTGATGCTGGCCATCGTGCCCTGGAGCCATGCCAGCACCGACAAGAGCCCCTTCGTCAAGGTGATGGAGATCGTCGGCATTCCCGGCGCGGCCAGTGTGCTCAATTTTGTGGTGCTGGTCGCCAGCCTCTCGGCGATGAATGCGCAGCTCTATGTCACCTCGCGCATGATGTTCAGCCTCTCGCGTGGCGGCTATGCGCCGGCAGCGCTGGGCAAGGTCAACAGCAGGGGCGTGCCGATGGGTGCGATTGCCATCTCCTGCCTGGGCATGGCCGTGGCCATGGTGCTCAACGTGCTCAAGCCCGAGGAATCACTCACACTGATGATGTCGATCTCGATGTTCGGCGCCATGTTTGCCTGGTTCATGGTGTTTGTCACCCATTTGTTCTTCCGCCGCCGCTGGCAGCGCGAGCATCCGGGCGAACGCCTGCAGTTCCGCATGTGGTGCTTTCCGGTGCTGACCCTGCTGGGCGCCGTGCTGATGCTGGCCGTCATCATCACCACCTATTTCACCGACGTGTTCCACATGACCACCCTCATCGGCGTGCCCATGCTGCTGGTGATGACCGCCGTCTACCTGATCTGGTACCGCAAGCGCTGATACATTGCACAGCTATGCCAAACACGCCTCACTCTGCGCCAAGCCTCTGGGACATCTCGCCACCCGTCTATGTGGGCATGCCGGTGTTCCCCGGCGACACGCCCTACCAGCAGCAATGGGTGGCCAGCATCGGGCCGGGTTGCCCGGTCAATGTGGCCAGCATCACCAGCACACCGCATGCCGGCGCCCATGCCGACGCGCCGCTGCACTATGCGCCCGATGGCGCCACCATCGGCCAGGTCGATCTGGCGCCCTACCTGGGCCGCTGCCGCGTGGTCCATGCCATCGGCTGCGGCCCGCTGATCGAATGGCAGCACATCGAACATGCGATCAGCGACGACCTGCCCGAGCGTGTGCTGGTGCGCACCTACCAGCAGATGCCGCAGACCCAGTGGGATGCCGGCCTGACCGGCTACGCGGCCGAGACCGTCGAGCGCCTGGCCGCGCTGGGCGTGCGCCTGATTGGCATCGATACCGCCAGCATCGACCCGGCTGACAGCAAGGCCCTGCCCAGCCACCAGACCATTCGCCGCCACGACATGCGCGTGCTGGAGAACCTGGTGCTGGACGCTGTGCCCGAAGGCGACTACGAGCTGATCGCGCTGCCGCTCAAGCTTGTGCAGGCCGATGCATCGCCGGTGCGTGCCGTGCTGCGCGCGCTGCCCGGCACCTACAATCAGGCCACGGCCTGAACCCCCTCCTCCCTTGCGGCAGGCGCCTGGCCCACCAGCGCCTGCCCGCCACCATTGACAAAGAGACCTAGCCATGACCACCTTGGAAGCCTGCCGCGACGTTGACCAGCATGAGCCGCTGGCACCGCTGCGCCACCTGTTCGACCTGCCCGAAGGCGTGATCTACCTGGACGGCAACTCGCTGGGCCCGCTACCCAAGGCCACCGCGGCGCGCGTTGCCGATGTGGTGCAGCGTGAATGGGGCCAGGGCCTCATCCGCAGCTGGAACGATGCCGGCTGGATCGACCTGCCCCAGCGCCTGGGCGACCAGTTTGCGCCCTGGATTGGCGCCAAGCCCGGCGAGGTCGTGTTCACCGACACCACCTCGGTCAACCTCTACAAGGTGCTGAGCGCAGCCATCCGCCTGTCGCAGCAAGAGTTCTCCGACCCGGCACCGCGCACCAAGGTGATCAGCGAGCGCAGCAATTTCCCTACCGACCTGTACATCGCCGAATCGCTGTGCAAGCAGCACAACCTGGAGCTGGTGCTGATCGAGCCCGAAGAGCTGCCCGCCTGCCTGACCACCGACGTGGCCGTGCTGCTGCTCAGCCATGTGAACTACCGCACCGGCCATATGCACGACATGACCCAGGTCACGCGCGACGCGCATGCACAGGGCGTGTTGACCGTCTGGGACCTGGCCCATGCCGCCGGCGCCGTGCCGGTGGACCTGAATGCCGCCAACGCCGACTACGCCGTGGGCTGCAGCTACAAGTACCTCAACGGCGGCCCTGGCGCGCCGGCCTTTGTCTGGGTGCATGCGCGCCATACCGACAAGTTCTGGCAGCCGCTGTCGGGCTGGTTCGGCCATGCCGAGCAGTTTGCCTTCAACAGCGACTACCAGCCTGCGCCTGGCATCCGCCGCTACATGTGCGGCACCCAGCCGATGATTGCGCTGTCGGCCCTCCAGTGCGGGCTGGACATCTTCAGCGAAGCCGAAAAGTACGGCGGCATGGCGGCACTGCGCCGCAAGTCCATCGCACTGACCGACCTGTTCATCGAGCTGGTCGAGACGCGCTGCGCCGGCTACGGCCTGGGCCTGGCCACGCCGCGTGATATCTTTGCGCGCGGCTCCCAGGTCTGCCTGACCCGCGACGACGGCGCGGGCGTGGACGGCCAGGGCAGCGGCGCCTATGCCATCGTGCAGGCGCTGATCGCCCGGGGCGTGATTGGCGACTTCCGCAAGGGCGATGGCGGCAAGGGCCCGCACAAGGATATTCTGCGTTTTGGCTTCACCCCCCTCTACACCCGTTTTGAAGACGTGTGGAACGCGGTCGAGCACCTGCGCCAGGTACTGGAATCGGGCGAATGGCAGAAGCCCGAGTTCAACCGCATCAACGCGGTGACCTGATGATCAAAAGCGATATGGACGCAATGGACGACACATTAGATCCAAGACTCGAGCGGCACGCAATTTTCCAAGAATCTATTGAAGATTTATGCAGCGGAGTCGAAGGAAGTACAACGGATAAACGTGAATTAACCATCGTAGCTTTATCAAAGGCTGCGCGGGACTTAGCGCACGCACAGTGGCTACTCATCACAGCCGAAAATGCACTCCCTGCGTACACCCTGGTGCGCCCGCTATTCGAGCATGTTGTCAAAGCCATTTGGTGCCGTGTATATGCCAAAGATGATTGGCTCGAGCGTCTCTGGACGCCACCAGAAGGCGATCTCATCAAGGAAACCGCTCCTCAGAAAATGATCAAGGATATGCTTGATGACATTGCGAAGCACCCTCCAACCACCCAGATTCATCAAAAGCTTGTAGCGCTTTACAGCGTGACGAGTAAGGTTATGCACTCCTTCGTCCATGGAGGAATCTACGCCAATGTTCATGCTCTGATAGACATTCCTTTGGACAAGCAACTTGATGTCTTACGCAACACCAACGGACTGCTTCTGATCAATACGCAGACCCTTTTGCTTCCGTTCGAGGGTTGGAGAGATGATTATCGAGCCATTCAAGCGGAGTTCGCTGACGTATTGCCACCATTAGATCCTTCCAATTGATTGACTCGTGTCCATGTCCGAACGCATCGCCATTCTCGACTTTGAAACCACCGGCATGAGCCCGGCGCATGGCGCGCGGGCGGCCGAGGTGGGCATCGTCATGGTCGAGAACGGCCGCATCGTGGACCGCTACCAGAACCTGATGAATGCCGGCCAGCGCATGCCCGGCTTCATCACCCAGCTCACCGGCATCACCACCGCGATGCTGCAGGCGGCGGCGCCTGCAGAGCAGGTGATGCGCGAGGCGGCAGCATTTGTCGGCACGGCGCCGCTGGTGGCGCACAACGCATCGTTCGACAGCAAGTTCTGGCTGGATGAGCTGGAACGCGCAGGCGGCGCAGCCAGCCCGGCCGCAGCGCCTGCCGGCAAGCTGTTTGCCTGCACCGTGTTGCTGTCGCGCCGCCTCTACCCCGAGGCGCCCAGCCACTCGCTGGGCAAGATCGTGCGCTACCTGGAACTGCCGCCGGCCGACAAGGCCCACCGGGCACTGGCCGATGCCGAGATGACCGCCCACCTGCTGCTGCGCATGCAGGCCGATCTGCGCAGCCGCTGGCACATCCCCGAACCCAGCCATGCGCTGCTGAGCGAATTGCAGGTCTGCCAGCGCAAGCACCTGGGCCGCTGGCTCAGCAGCACCTCCGCGCGCCAGACCCAGCCGCAGCTGCCTGAGCTGGCCAACACGGTGATGCCTACGGCTGCGCCAGCAACACGCTGAGCAGCACATTCAGCGCCGCCATCAGCAGCACCGCCAGCCCGGTCACCAGCAGCACCCTGGACTGCACCCAGGCGCGCTCGGCCTGCGCAGCACCGGGCACCAGCTGGCAGGCCATCTCCACCTTGCCGGGGGAGGCCATCAGCAGCAGTGCCGCGCTGACATTGTGGACCGCCATAAACGGCAGCACCGCCACGTCCAGGGCCTGCGCAATCTCGGCCTGGGTGGCCGCAAACATCGCATTGGCGCCCGTGTTGGAGCCGGTCACAAAACCACCCAGTGCGCCGACAAAAGGCGCAGCAAACACATAGGCACTGCCGCCCTGTGCCAACGCATGGGCCAGCTGCGCAGCCATGCCCGATACTGCCATCACCACGCCCAGCACGATGAACAGCCCCGTGATCGGCGCCACCTGGCGCCAGGACTGCCAGACCCGCTGCAGGCTGCTGGCTGCGGGCAGGCCGCGCGCAAACCAGACCGCCGCCACAAACAGCCACAGCGCAGGTGATGCCAGCAAATGCCAGGCACCCGCGCCCTGCAAGGCGCGCAGCACGGCGCCCGCCACCAGCACACCCAGCAGCAGCAAGCCATAGGCGGCCAGCGCGCGCCAGCCCAAGGGGCCCAGCGGCGCAGCGGCCTCACTCGCAACAACGCCTGTGCCCCGCCGGCCCAGCCACAGCCAGAGCACCGTCATCAGCAAGGCGCCCAGCGCGCCGGCGGCCGAGGTGCCGGCCACCGCATTGCTCAGCCCAATGGCCAGCGCCAGCATCAGGCCCGACAACGCACCCTGCAGCATGGCTACTGCACGCCGGCCCGGCGCACTGGCCAGCCCCGCTGCGGCCACACCGGCCACCACCATCGGAATCACACTCACCGCTGCCGACGCCACACCCAGCGCATCAAAGCCGATCCCGGCCATCGTGGCCGCAATCAAGGTGCCCGGGCCCATGGAGCCCCAGGGCACGGCGCAGAGGCCCAGCAAGCCAATCAGCGCCATCTTGCGCGCCGGCAAACCGCTGTGCGCCAGCAGCGGAATGCCGATGGTGATGCCAATGCCAAAGCCGGTCAGTGATTCGGCAAAGGGCGTGACCCCGTGCACGACCAGCAGCACAGCGCCCACGCCTTCGCCGGTGCGGCCCATCACCCATTGCGCCAGCGCCTTTTGCGCTCCGGCAGCGCGCAGCACTTCGGACAGCAGCAGGCCGCCGCCCACGATCAGCAGCACCTCCACGAGGACCGGCATCCAGCTGGCCAGCGCCTGCTGCGCCGCAGCTGCGCTGAGCGGAAAAGCCAGCAGGCAGCCGGCCAGTGCCAGCACCACACCGGTCAGCGCCGCATACAGCGAACGCAGCCCCAGCAACAGCCCCGCGATGACGGCCAGGACCGGGGACGCACTCAAGAACAGGTACATTGGGAGAGCGCTTGTTGAAATTGCATATAGGCAAATAATATTTCCTACACGAAATATAGTCAATCCATGTCGACTGAAAATTCCCCACCCAGCACCGATTCCGACCTGCAGTTCGGCCTGGCCGTGCGCGCCCGCCGCGCGCAGCTGGCCATCACCCTGGACCAATTGGCCCAGGCCAGCGGCGTCACGTCCGGGGCGCTGTCCCGGGTGGAACGGGGCCTGCTCAGCGTGAGTCTGCGCAATGCCATGGCGATTGCCCGCGGCCTGGGCTGCGAGCTGAGCGACCTGGTGCAAAGCCCTGCGCCCGCACAGATCACGCGTGCCGGCGCGCATGCGCGCTTTGTCCATGAGGACACCGGCATCGTGCGCCTGGCGTTGGCCCGCCCGCTGCCGGGGCTGGAGCTGCTGCACTACACCGTGCCGCCGGGCCAGGCCTCCAGCCACTTCGCGCCGCACCGGCCGGGCACGCGCGAGGTGTTCTATGTCGAAAGCGGCAGTCTGCGCGTCTTCACCGGGGCCGATTCCGTGCTGCTGCAAGCCGGCGACAGCGCCCAGCTGGCGATGGACACCGAGCACCACTTTGCCAACGAAGGCCGGGGCGTCGCGCATTTCATCCTGCTGGTGGCAGCGCCCACGCATGGGGGCTGATGGCCCCTTGCAGTGCCGTCATCACGAAGATGGCTGGAACAGCCGCTCGGCCACAAAGTCCACAAACACACGCAGGCGCGGCGACATCAGCCGGCCCGAGGGCCAGAGGATGCTGAACTGGCCGGCATAGGTCAGACAGTCGTCCAGCACCGTCTGCAGGCTGCCATCGGCCAGCGCGTCGCGGGCCAGAAAATCGGGCATATAGGCAATGCCCAGGCCCCCGATCGCCGCGCCGCGCAAGGCCTCCATGTTGTTGCAGGTCAGCGCTGGCGGGTGGGCGGCGGCATCCTGCGCGGCGTCGGTGCTATCGCCGCCCATCTGCCAGGGCTGCAGCTTGCCCGAAGTGGGAAAGCGAAAACGCAGGCAGTCATGCGCCGCCAGATCTTCGGGCCGCAGGGGCTGGCCGCGCTGCGCCAGATAGGCCGGTGATGCGCAGAGCACAAAGCGGAACAGGCCCAGACGCCGGGCGCTGAGGCTGGAGTCGGCCAGCACGCCGCTGCGGATCACCGCATCCAGGCGCGCCTCCACCACATCGACCAGCCGGTCGTTGAAGTCCAGGTCCAGCTCGATATCCGGGTAGCGCGCGCGGAAGGCTGGAATCACCGGCAGCAAGAAGCGGTAGCCAATGGTGGGCAGGCCAATGCGCAGCAAGCCCCGGGGGCTGCTCTGCGTGCTCGACAGCAGTGCCTGCGCATCCTGCAGGTCATCCAGAATGCGGCGCCAGTGCGTGTACATCAGCTCGCCCTCATGCGACAGCGACACCCGCCGCGTGGTGCGCACCAGCAGCTGCGTGCCCAGTTGTGCCTCCAGCTTGGCCACGCTTTTGCCGACGGCCGATGCCGAGATGCCCAGGGCGCGGGCAGCGGCCACAAAACTGCGGCGCTCGGCCGCCTGCACAAAGGCGGCGATGTGGTTCAGGTTGTCCATCCGCGCATATTACGGAAATTTGGTTGCTAATCAAACAACGACTGGGCTGTTTATTAGCTATCCATTCCTCATTAAGCTCCACAGCGTGTTTTTGCAGGAGTTGGCTATGCGTCAAGTTTTACCCGCCGCCTGGCGCGGGCCCTGGATGGTTCTGGCATCCGTTTGTCTGGCAGCGCTGGTGCTGCCGCTGAGTTTTTCTGGCGGGGCCGTGGCCACGCCGGCGATTGGCCGCGCACTGGGTGGCAGCGCCACCAGCCTGGGCTGGATCACCAATGCCTTCATGCTCGGATTTGGCAGCTGTCTGATGGCCGCCGGCGCGCTGGCTGACCAGTGGGGGCGCAAGCGGCTGTTCTTGCTGGGCCTGTCGACCTTTTGCCTCGCGGGCCTGGGGCTGATACAGGCGCGCAGCGTGTGGCAGATTGACCTGCTGCGCGCGCTGCAAGGCGTGGCCGCTGCTGCCACGTTGGCCGGTGGCACAGCCGCGCTGGCGCAGGAGTTTGCAGCGGCGCAGCGCGCGCAGGCCTTCAGCCTGCTGGGCACCACCTTTGGCACCGGCCTGGCCTTTGGCCCGCTGCTGACGGGCTGGTTGATGGAGCGCGCCGGCTGGCAGGCCGGTTTTGCGCTCTGTACCGGCCTGGGGCTGCTGGCCTTGCTGGTGGGCATCGCCGCGATGCGCGAGTCGCGCGATCCGCAGGCCCAGGGCCTGGACTGGCCCGGTGCGCTGCTGTTCACCAGCGCGCTGGCCTTGCTGACCTTGACGATGGTGGAGGCGGCTGCACGGGGCTGGCACAGCCCGCTTGTCATCGCATTGCTGCTGGCATCCGCTGCCGCGCTGCTGCTCTTCGTCGCCGTGGAGCGGCGGGTGGCGCGCCCGATGCTGGACCTGAGTCTGTTCCGCTACCCGCGCTTCGTCGGTGTGCAGGTGCTGCCGATCGCCACCTGCTACTGCTACGTGGTGCTGCTGGTGCTGCTGCCGCTGCAGCTGATCGGCATTGGCGGCTACAGCGAGGTGGCGGCCGGCTGGTGGATGCTGGCGCTGTCCGCGCCGATGCTGGTGGTACCACTGGCCGCAGCCTGGCTGACGCGCTGGTTCGGCCCCGGTCCCATTTCGGCAGCGGGCTTGCTGCTCGCGGCCGGCGGCCTGCTGTGGCTGGCGCAGATCCCCGTGGAGGCCGGTGGCATGGCGCGTGTGCTGCCGCTGTTGCTGATCGGCAGCGGCGCGGGCCTGCCCTGGGGCCTGATGGATGGGCTGTCGGTCAGCATGGTGCCCAAGGAACGCGCGGGCATGGCCACCGGTATTTTCAGCACCGTGCGGGTAGCCGGTGAAGGCATTGCGCTGGCGATGGTGACCGCGCTGCTGGCCGGTTTTATCACCCCGCACCTGCCGGCATCCCTGGAGGTGGCCAGCCTGCAGACTGCCGCCCAGCAACTGGCGATGGGTGAGCTGCGCCAGGCGCTGGCCTTGCTGCCCGCCCAGCACTATGCGGCAGCTGCACCTGGTTTGCAAAAGGCCTATGGCCAGGCCTTTGCACAGCTGCTGCAGGTGCTGGCGGCGATAGCCACGCTCTCGGCCCTGGTGGTGCTGGCCCTGCTGCGCCCGGCCCATGGCGATGCACTGCCAGCAGCCGCTGCCACCCCTCAGTAGCTTTTGGCCGACAGGCTGGCCCAGAGATGGGCCGCCACTAGCGCCCGCCAGGGCGCAAACGCGCCCAACCATTGCTCGGCCTCGCGCTGCGAGACGCTGGGCACATCGAGCAAGCGGGCCAGCGCATTGCGCACCGCCACATCGCCATGCAGGCTGCCGTCCAGCCAGCCAAAGCCGCGCAGCAGTGCGTAGTGCACCGTCCAGGGGCCAATGCCCTTGACGGCCAGCAGCGCATCCTCAATCGCCTGGGCGTCTTGCGCCTGCAAGGGCTGCGTGGCCCAGGCATCGAGCGGCAGGCTGCCGTCGAGCACGGCAGCGCAAACGCGCTCCAGCGTCGCGATCTTGCTGACCGAAAAGCCTGCGGCGCGCAGTTGCTCAGGCGTCAATGCCGCCAACGCAGCGGCATCAGGGTGGCAGAGCATGCCGCTGCTGTGCTGCAGCGCCGTGGCCGCAATCAGCCGCCGGCGCAGTGCAATGGCTGCCGCCACGCTGATCTGCTGGCCGGTGATCGCCCATACCAGGGCCTCGAACGGGCTGCTGCTGGCGGGCACACGCAGACCCATCTGGCTCAGCAGCAACGGGCCCAGCACCGGGTGCTTGCCATGCTGCAGCGCCAGCTGGTCTGCCCCCTCGCCCAGGCCCAGCATGCGCGCCACCATCGCATCCAGTGCGGCTGGGCCGTCTCCGGTAGCGCCGGTGTCGGCCGGCCCATCGACCGCCAGGCTGGCTACGGCCTGGGTGGCGCCCTCCACCAGCTCCAGCTCCAGCAGCGCAGGCCGGCCTTGCCAGGTCAAGCCCTTGCTGACCCGCAGCCCCTCGACCTTCTCGGAAGCCTGCAGGGCATCCCGGGCATGCAGGGCCAGCATGTCCTGCGGGCGGTAGTTGGCAGGCAGGGCGACTTGGGTGCTCAGGACCAGGGGCATGGGAGGGCGTGCGGAAGGCGGCGGCGGGCGCGGTTCCCCACTATAGGGGATGGAGGGCGGGCGATGCAGTCACAGCTGTTTCCATGCGCTACGGCTATTCCGCGTCGTGGAACACAATGCCCAGCGTATGGCGCTGGCCGCGCAGCACCGTGGACACCCCATGCCGGTGCTGCACCCGGTAGCTGCCGCGCGTGCCCTGCACCGGCCGCTCGCGCACCGCGATGATGGCCGCATCGCCACGCTGCAGCGGCAGCACCTGCACGCGCGACTGCATGCGCGGGCGTTGCTCGGTCAGCACCAGCTCGCCCCCGTCAAACTCCTCGCCCGGCTGCGACAGCAGCACGATCACCTGCAGCGGAAACACCAGCGCGCCATACAGGTCCTGGTGCAGGCAGTTGTAATCCTCGGCGCCATAGCGCAGCAGCAGCGGTGTGGGCCGACATTGGCCCGCTGCATGGCACTGGGCGAGCAAGGCCGCATGCTGCGCAGGCCAGGGCGGCGTGGCGGATGCGAGCTGCTGGCGCCAGTGCTCCGCCACGGGCTGCAGCCGCGCATAGAGCGCCGTGCGCAAGGCCTGCAGCAGCGCTGGCAGCGGGTAGGCAAAGTACTGGTACTCACCTCTGCCAAAGGCATGGCGCTGCATCTGGATGCGGCTGCGGAAATGCGCCGCCTCGCCGTACATCGCGGCCATCTGCTGGCACTGCGCCGCATCCAGCAAACCCGGCAGCAGGCCCCAGCCTTGGCGGTCCAACTGGCGGCCCACCGCAATCCAGTCATAGCGCTGCAGGGCTGCCTCGGCCTGCACATCTGCGCCACCGGCACCGGATGGTGCCGAGCCGGCCTGCAACAGCGGCGCAGGCCCCGCTTCATCCAGCGGCAACGCGGCCTGCGCGGCACAGGCCAGGCGCTTAACCATGGCGGGCCACCCGGGGGGCCTGGGGCGCCAGCTCGGCCTCGTGCTGCAGCAGCGCGCGCTTGCGCTCCACGCCCCAGCGGTAGCCGGAGATGCCGCCATCGTTGCGCACCACCCGGTGGCAGGGAATCGCAACGGCCAGCGCATTGGCCGCGCAGGCGCCAGCGACGGCGCGGCTGGCCTGGGGCATGCCCAGCTTGCGCGCCAGCTCGCTGTAGCTGACGGTGCTGCCGACCGGAATCAGCCGCAGCGCCTGCCAGACCTGCTGCTGGAAGGCAGTGCCGCGCACATCCAGCGGCAGTGCCAGGCCGCGCGTGGGCTCGTCGACAAAGCCGATGACCTGCGCCATCCAGCGCTCAAAGTCGGCATCGCCACCAGCCAGCTGGGCCTTGGGAAAACGCTGCTGCAGGTCCTGCACCAGCGCATCGGCATCGTCGCCCAGCAAGATGGCGCAAATGCCCTGTGCGGTGGCAGCCACCAGAATCGGGCCCAGGCTGCATTCGGCCACGCCAAAGCGAATCTGCTGCGCCACGCCGCCGGTGCGGTACTGGCGCGGCGTCATGCCCAGCACCGCCTGGCTGTCGCGGTACAGTTGCGCGGTGCTGGCAAAGCCGGCATCAAAGATCGCATCGATGACGCGGGGCGCCTCCTGCGCATCTCCCAGCGCGGTTTGCAGGCGCTGCCGGCGCTGTGCCTTGGCATAGGCCTTGGGCGATACGCCGACCGCCGCCTTGAAGACACGCTGCAGATGGAAGGGGCTCATGCCGGCGCGCTCGGCCAGCTCGGCCAAGCTGGGCTCTTCTTCGGCGGTGGCGATCCAGCCGCACAGCTGGGCCACCAGCGCGGCATGGCTGGGCTTGGCGGGGTTATCGGGCTGGCAGCGCTTGCAAGCGCGGTAGCCAGCGGCCTGGGCCTGCGCGGCGGTGTCAAAAAAGCGGACGTTCTCGGGCTTGGCCAGCCGCGAGCTGCACGAGGGCCGGCAAAAAATGCCGGTGCTGCGCACCGCATAGACAAAGCGGCCGTCGGCCGCAGCGTGGCGGCCCTGCACATCGGCCCAGCGCGGATCGGCCAGGGTTTGCTGCGCACGGGCAGCCAGTGTGGCGGCGTTGGACGTGCGGGCAGCCGACGTGGAGCGTGGTGTGGATGGGGCAGACTGTTTCATGCGGATCACCTCAGTACAATCGATGCAGCCACTTTAGGCCTTGCGGCCCTGTTGCGCAGTGCCATTCTTGCGCTGCAATTGAAGCCGCTTCCACTGCCCCACATACCATGCGAGACACCAACAGCAAGCCCGAATCCATTGTGCATGAAGAGCGCGCCCAGCTCGACTTCAGCAAAGACATGAGCTATGGCGACTACCTGCACCTGGACGAGATCCTGAACGCCCAGCACCCGCTGTCGCCCGCGCACGACGAGATGCTGTTCATCGTGCAGCACCAGACCAGCGAGCTGTGGATGAAGCTGATGCTGCACGAGCTGCGCGCGGCCATACAGGCCATTGCCAACCCCGAGGCCAACACCAAGCCCGAGGCCTTCAAGATGCTCGCGCGCGTCTCGCGCATCATGGAGCAGCTGGTCAATGCCTGGACCGTGCTGTCGACGATGACGCCGCCCGAGTACTCGGCGATGCGGCCCTACCTGGCCAACTCCAGCGGCTTTCAGAGCGCGCAGTACCGCTGCATCGAGTTCTCGCTGGGCAACAAGAATGCCGCCATGCTCAAGCCCCATGCGCACCGGGCCGACCTGCTGGCCCAGGTGCAGGCGGCTTATGAATCGCCGTCGCTGTACGACATTGCCTTGCAGCTGCTGGCCCGCGAAGGCATTGCCGTGCCGGCCGAGGCGCTGCAGCGCGACTGGACCCAGCCCTATGTGGAGAGCGAAGGCGTCAAACAGGCCTGGATCACCGTCTACCGCGATCCGCACCAGTACTGGGACCTGTACCAGCTCGGCGAGAAGCTGGCCGACATCGAGGATGCCTTCCGCCTCTGGCGCTTCCGCCACCTGACCACCGTCGAGCGCGTGATCGGCTTCAAGCGCGGCACCGGCGGCACCGGTGGCGTCAGCTACCTCAAGAAAATGCTCGATGTGGTGCTCTTCCCCGAGATCTGGACCCTGCGCACCAACCTCTAAGCACCTGTTCTAAGCCACAGCAACCCGCCAAGGGGTTGCTCCAAGTGACAGCGCGCCGTGCAGAGGGGGCCAGAGTCCTCTATAGTGGCAAGCGCATGTAACAAGCCGCGCCCGCCCCTGCTGGCCGATCGCGCATACACCATGGGCCGGCCCCCTCTGGCCCCGGCTTGTTGCCCGCACTCTCAGCCATGCCGGTCCCACCTACACCCTCCCCCACCGGGCGCCCTGCGGCGTCCTCGTCCACGTTGCTCTGGGCCATGCTGCTGACCTTGCTGTCGGCCTTCTCGCTGAGCCAGGCCTTCCGCACCGTCACCTCCATCATTGCCGACGGGCTGCGCACCGATTTCGGGCTGTCTGCCGAGTCGCTGGGCGCGTTTGCCGGGCTGTTTGGTTTGTCCTTCGGGGTGACGCAGCTGTTCATGGGCGTGGGCATGGACCTGTATGGGCTGCGCAAGACCGTGCTGACGGCCTTTCCGCTGGCGATTGCCGGCTCGCTGATCTCGGCGTTGGCCCCCAGTTACCACGGCCTGATGCTGGGCCAGTTGCTGATCGGCATCGGCTGTTCGCCAGCCTTTCTGGCCTGCACCATGTTCATCGCGCGCCATTTCCCCAGCGACCGCTTTGCCTTCATGTCCGGCGTCGGCATGGGCGTCGGCGGTCTGGGCCTGCTCTTTACCGGCACGCCGCTGGCCTGGCTGGTACAGCACTATGGCTGGCGCTGGGGCTTTGGCCTGCTGGCGGTGCTTTGCGCGCTGTCCTGGATCGCCATCTTTGTGCGCGTGCATGAGCCGCACCTGCCCAGCGATGACCTGCCCAAGCCCAGCTGGCTCACAGCCGTCAAGGGGTTTGGCGGCCTGCTGCTGGTGCCGCACACCTGGGCCATCGCCATCATGGGCATGGTCGGCTACGCCTCATTTCTGACGGTGCGGGGCCTCTGGCTCAGCCCGATGCTGATCGACCGCTATGGCTTCTCGCTGGTGGCGACCGGCAATGTGGCCCTGGTCGTCTCGATGATCTCGCTGTTCACGCCGTCGGTCTTTGGCCGGCTCGATCCGGGCCCGGCCCGCCGCCGGCGCCGCATCATCGCCGGTGCCGCCGTGATGGCCAGTACTTTCTGCGCGCTGGCCTTTGTCCACCATCCCGCAGCCACCGTCGCGCTGATCATGTTCATGGGGCTGGCCTCGGGCTACTCGGTGCTGCAGTATGCCGATGTGCGCTCCTCCTACCCCCGGGAAACCACGGGCCGCGCGCTGTCGGTCTACACGATGGCGATGTTCCTGGGCGTCGCGCTGATGCAGTGGCTCTCGGGCATCGTCGCGTCTTATGCGCAGCGGCATGGCGGCGAGATCTACCAGTATGTGATGCTGTTTGTCGCGGGCATGCTGCTGATCGGCTGCCTGGCCTTCCGTTTTCTGCCCCAGTCGCCGCTGCTGGCCCCAAAGAGCCCCGCCAGCCCTTAACCAGCCAATGGTTACAGCACCGAAGCCGAGGACCCATCGCCCCGGTACAGCCAGGGCACATCCATCAGCTTGGCGCCCAGCGCGCGCAATGCGGTATCGCGCCCCAATGCGACAAGGCCCCGCGCGTGGAAAATCTCGCCATTGCGGATCGCACGGGCCTGCACCCGGGCATTGCGCTGCCAGCGGTTGAGCGCATAGCGGCGCAGGCGCAGCGGCATCTCCAGGTCGTGCATGGTCAACGCGCGCTGCAGCTCGGCGGCATCTTCAATCGCCATGCCGGCACCCTGGGCCAGGTAGGGCCGCATCGGGTGGGCGGCGTCGCCCAGCAATGCGACCAGGCCCTGCGCCATCTCATGGGGGCCGGTGACCGGTGCCCGGTCAGCCAGCGGCCATAGCCGCCAGGCAGCGCCTGCAGCATGCACGGCCTCCACCAGATTGAGCAGCTGGCGGTGGGCACCGGCCAGACCGCGCTGCAGATCGGCGCCATTGGCGGCATGGTCCCAGTGCTCCAGGTCATCGGGTGCCGGGCCTTCGACAATGAAGACGAGGTTCTGCAGCTCGCCACCGCGCACGGGGTACTGCACCGCATGGAAGCGCGGCCCCATCCAGGCGGTGACTACCTCGGTGCGCAAGGCCGCCGGCAGGTCTGCCTGGCGCACCAGTGCCCGGTAGGCCAGGTGGCCGGTCACGCGCGGTGGCGCATCATGGAGCAGGCGCAGCCGCGTGCGGCTCCAGATGCCGTCGGCACCCACCAGCGCATCGCCTTCGATCTGCTTGCCCTGCTTGGTGGTGATGGTGACGACCCGGCCATTGTCCTCATGGTAGTCCACTGCATGGTCCAGGTTGAGGTGCAGATCTGCATGGGGCTGCACCGCATCGAGCAGCAGCTGGTGCAGATCAGCCCGGTGAACGGTGGCATAGGCTGCGCCATAGCGCGCCACTGCCTGCGCGCCCAGATCCAGCCGGGCCAGCTCCTGCCCACTGATCGCATTGCGCGAGACCAAGGCCTGCGGAAACGCCGCCACCGCTTGCAGGGGCCGTTGCAGGCCCCAGGCCTGCAGGCGCCGCACCACATTGGGACCCAGCTGCACGCCGGCACCCACTTCGCTGAACTGCGCAGCGCGCTCAAACATCCGCACCTCGGTGCCCGCGCGGACAGCGGCCAGCGCAGCGGCCATGCCGCCAATGCCGCCGCCGGCGATCAAAATCTGTTCATGCATACCGCCATTGTGCCCAGATTGCAGGGGCCAGCTTGTGCGCTAGCGCAACAGCCCACTGCGTGGCTGCAGCACCCGGCGGTGGTGTGGCTCAAGCCGGACGGCAGCTGGGGAAGCTATGCAGGCGCTCGAACTCGCCAATCGGCACCGGGCGGCCAAAGTGAAAGCCCTGGAAGCGCTTGCAGCCATTGCTGACGAGGAAATCCACCTGCTCGGAGTTCTCGACGCCTTCGGCCACCACTTCGAGCTCCAGGCTCTGGGCCAGCGCCAGAATGGTACGCACGATCACCGCGTCGCTGACATCGCTCAGCACATCGCTGACAAAGCTGCGGTCGATCTTCAGCTGGTCCAGCGGGAGGCGCTTGAGGTAGGCCAGCGATGAGTAACCCACGCCAAAGTCATCGAGCGAGAAGCCCACGCCGTGCTCCTTGAGCTGGCGCATGCGGTTCACCGTTTCATTGACGTCGCCGAGCAGCAGGTTCTCGGTCAGCTCCAGCTTCAGCCGCCGGGCGTTGGCCCCCGTCTGCGCCACGATGCCCAGCACCTCGTCGACAAAACCCTGGTTGTGGAACTGCCGGGGACTCACATTGACCGACATCGTCAGCCCCTGTGTGGAGGCACTCGCGGCCCACAGCGCCAGCTGCTGGCAGGCGGTGCGCATCACGAAGTTGCCGAGCTCGACGATCAGGCCGGTTTGCTCGGCCAGGTCGATGAACTCGATCGGCATGACCAGACCACGCGCCGGGTGGCGCCAGCGCACGAGGGCTTCGGCGCCTACCAGGCTGCCACTGCCGTTCATTACTGGTTGGTAGTACACCTGCAGTTCGCCGTCATGGATGGCCTGGCGCAGGTCATTTTCCAGATTGGCACGCGCATTGACAATGGCCTGCATCTGCGGGTCAAAGAAACGCTGGGTGTTGCGGCCGGCCGACTTGGCCTCGTACATGGCGAGGTCGGCGCGCTTGAGCAATTCCTGCACCGTCAGCGATTCATGGTCGCCAAACACGGTCACGCCAATGCTGGGCGTGCTGTGGTGGGACTGGCCATCGAGCGCAAACGGCTGTTTGAAGCGGGTGATCACATGTTCGACCACAGCGCGCACATGGGCCTCGGCCTGCGCGCGCTCGGCGCCCAGGTTCTCGACCAGCACCACGAACTCGTCGCCACCAAAGCGCGCGACCACATCGCCGCTGCGCACGCTGGCAATCAGGCGCTTGCCCACCTCGCACAGCAGCCGGTCACCCTTTTGGTGGCCCAGCGAATCGTTGAGGTCCTTGAAATTGTCCAGATCGATGAACAGCAGCGCTGCATAGGTGCCGCGCTGCTGGCAGGCAATGATGGACCATTCCAGCCGGTCCATCAGCATACGGCGGTTGGGCAGACCCGTGAGCACGTCGAAGAACTCGAGGCGCTCGATTTCCTTGCGGGCGCGGCTGCGTTCGGCCAGATCGCGCGAAATGCACAGCAGGCCGGTGACCTCGCCATTGGCTGCCCGGATGGCGGATTTGGTGATTTCGAAACGGCCCTGGTAGCCGTTGTCGGCAAACTGCAGGGTTTCCTCATAGACCACCGGCGTGTTCGCATTGCGCGCGCGCAGGTCCGTCTCCCAGTCCGATGGCATGCGCGCCTGCAGCCCCAGATCGGACGTGGTGCGGCCAATGATTTGCGCATGGGTCAGCCCCACCAGACGCTCGAAAGCCTGGTTGCAGTGCAGAAAGCGCCCATCCGCCCCCTTGAGCACGACCAGGTCGGGGATGGCACTGACCAGTGACACCAGCTGCGACTGCTGCTCCTGCACGCGGCCCACCATCAGCTTCTGCATCGACACATCGTGCGACAGCAGCATGAAGGCATGGGCATCGCGGCCTTGCGGGGCGACCAGAATATCGGTCTGGAAGTGGCGCAGACCCTGGGGCGTTTCAATGCTTTGCTCGAATGCGAGCGATTGGCCTGCGCGCAGGCGCGCAAGCCAGTCAGGCGCCTGGCCGCGCAGGCTGGGTGCCAGTGCCTCGGTCCAGGGCTGGTCCACCAGGCTGGGCACGCCCAGCCAGTCCAGCTGGGTGCGGTTGGCATGCACGATGGCGCCTGTGCCATCGACCCGCACCACCCCAATGGGGGCCTGCTCCAGCCATTCTTCGCCCTGCAGGCGTGCGGGATGGCTGGAGGCCCAGTCGACCAGGCTATGGCGCAACGACGCCATGATCAGCACCAGCGCCAGCACGGACAGCGCATAGCTCCAGGCCGCCTGCTCCACCAGCAGCGCCCAGCGGGTGCCGGCGCCCAGCAGCATGGCCATCGCGCCCACAGCCAGCGCTGCGGAGATTCTCAGCACCGTCCAGCGGCCGGACTGCCCCGCAAAATGGCGGCTCTGCATCGCAACCCAGGCACAGCAGACCAGCATGGCCAGCGGAACGAGGAAGCGGCGCACGCCTTCGAGGTCGACCAGCCCCTGCGCCACCACGGCCGCTCCAAGCGCCAGTGCCGCCAGCGCCGTCAGCACGGCGCGATGGCTTTGCAGTCGCAGCCAAGGGCTGGCGCCTGGCGCCGTGCCAGGACGGTGGCGCCGCGAAGATGAAGACAGTTCTATGGAGACTATCAATAGGCTTATTGATAGAAGAATATTGACTGCCAGCTCCAGCCACAGGGCTGGGAGGCTGCCAGGTTCCGACCAGCGCAGCGGCAGCGCCAGCACCACCGCAAAGCCGCCCAGCACCACGGCACTGCATACCCACAGCGGGCAGCCCAGGAAGGCACTGGCGGCCGAGCCCTGCAGCAGCAGGCGCCCGCCCCAGCCCAATGTGGCAAGTGCTGCCAGCAGCAGCAGCACCTGCACCCAGGTCTGCAGCGCCTGGACAAAGCCCACCCCCTGCGCATCCGTGGCCACCAATCCGGCCAACACCACGCCACCTGCCAGCAGGCACCAGACGATCCGGGTGTGGATCTCATGGATGCGCCGGCCAAGCGACAACGGTGTGTAAGGGAGGGCCATATGGGGCTAAATGTAATTAAAAGTAAACCAACGTCCATCTATTTGACCAGTAACGGTCAACAAATGCAAACGGGCCTCGTATCAACAAGGCCCGTTTCGGTCGCATGTAGGTCAACTCTTACAGAAGCTGGCGCAAAACGAAGGGCAGTATACCGCCATCCCTGTAGTAAGCGACCTCGATAGGCGTGTCAATACGCAACACCAGTTCCGCCTCGGTAACGCTTCCATCGGCACGCTGGATCACCAGCTTGGCCTTGCTGCGCGGTGCCAGTGACGGCTGCGGCACGATGTCGATCAACTCGTCGCCGCGCAGCTTCAATGTCTCCCAGCTTTCGCCCTGCTTGAACTGCAGCGGCAGCACCCCCATGCCCACCAGGTTGGCGCGGTGGATACGCTCAAAACTACGGGCCACGACGGCCTTGATACCCAGCAACTGGGTGCCTTTAGCCGCCCAATCGCGGCTGGAGCCGGTGCCATATTCTTCGCCGGCGAACACCACGGTCGGTGTACCCGCTGCCATATAACGCATGGCGGCATCGTAAATCGACAGCTGGGTGCCTTGCTCCTCGCCCGGGTTCTGGTACAGCGTCAGGCCGCCCTCTTCCCGGGAGCCATCCGGCTTTGCGGCCAGCATCAGGTTCTTGATGCGGACGTTCGCAAACGTGCCCCGCATCATCACCTCATGGTTGCCACGGCGCGAGCCATAGCTGTTGAAGTCGCTCTTCTTGACGCCATGGGCCAGCAGCCACTGGCCCGCTGGCGAGGTTTCCTTGATCGACCCGGCCGGCGAGATATGGTCCGTGGTGATCGAATCGCCAAATAAGGCCATCACTCTTGCCTTGCGGACCGCGTTGTCCCGCAGCTCCGCACCTGGCTCGGGGGCGGCGAGCGAGAAATCCTTGAAGAACGGTGGCTCGGCAATATACGTACTCTCCGGCCAGGTATAGGTCGCACCGGTCACCCCCTGGATCTTTTCCCAGAGCTTGCCCGGCTCGCTGCTGACCTTCTCATAGTTGGCTCGGAAGGCCTTGCCGTTCATCGCGAACTTCATCAGGGCCTGCACCTCGTCTGTCGACGGCCAGATATCGCCCAGATAGACATCGCGGCCGTTCTTGCCCTGGCCGACGGGCTCGGTCATCAGATCCTTGCGCACATTGCCGGCAATGGCATAGGCAACGACCAGCGGCGGGCTGGCCAGGAAGTTGGCGCGGATATTGGGATGGATGCGCGCCTCGAAATTGCGGTTACCGGACAGCACGGCCGCGCAGACCAGGTCCTCGCGCTGGATGGCGCTGTTGAATTCCGGCAGCAGGTCTCCGGCATTGCCGATGCAGGTGGTGCAGCCATAACCGGCAATGCTGAAGCCCAATTGCTCCAGGTACGGCAGCAGGCCAGATTCCGTCAGATACAGCGTGACCAGGCGCGATCCCGGGGCCAGCGAGGTCTTGATATGCGACTGCACGCGCAGGCCTGCCTTGACCGCTTTCTTGGCCAGCAGGCCTGCGGCCAGCATCACGCTGGGGTTGGAGGTATTGGTACAGCTGGTGATGGCGGCGATCAGCACATCCCCATTGTGCAGATCGACATCGCGGCCCTCGATGCGCTCGGCATGGGCATCGGCGGTCTGCACGCGCGCCTCTTCGTCGACGACTGCCGGCTTGTTCTCCACCATTTCCAGCGCATGCCGTGGCGAGCCTGCGGGCAAGGGCTGTGTCGCGGGCGCAGCGGTCTCGCCGGTGCCGTTGATATGCACCTTTACCGGTCTGTCGAGCTGCTGGGCCGGCAGGTTGAAACCGTTCTGGGTGACCGGCGCGCTGAACAGCGCATCAAAGGTGCTGGCCACATGGCCAATCTCGATACGGTCCTGGGGGCGCTTGGGCCCTGCCAGGCTGGGCGCGACGCTGCCCAGGTCCAGCCGCACGACCTGGGAATAGTCGATGTCACCGGCCCGGGGAACGCCAAACAGGCCCTGGGCCTTGAAGTAAGCCTCGAACGCGGCAATCTCTGCCTTGCTGCGGCCCGTTCCCTGGAAGTAGTCGATGGTCTTGTCGTCGACGGGGAAAAAACCCATCGTCGCGCCATACTCCGGGGCCATATTGCCGATCGTTGCGCGGTCCGGAACCGAGAGGCTGCGGGTGCCTTCGCCAAAGAACTCGACAAACTTGCCCACCACCTTCTCGCGGCGCAGCATCTCGGTGACCGTGAGGACCAGGTCGGTCGCGGTCACGCCTTCGCGCAGCGTCCCCGAGAGCTCGAAACCAACGACATCGGGCGTCAGGAAGTACACCGGCTGGCCCAGCATCGCCGCTTCGGCCTCGATACCGCCAACACCCCAGGCGACCACGCCGACGCCATTGATCATCGTCGTGTGGCTGTCGGTGCCAACCAGTGAATCGGGGTAGTAAACATCGCGCTGGTCCTTGTGGACGCCCCGCGCCAGGTATTCCAGGTTGACCTGGTGGACGATGCCAAAGCCGGGCGGCACCACGCCAAAGGTGTCAAAAGCCTGCATGCCCCATTTCATGAACTGGTAGCGCTCGTTGTTGCGCTCGAACTCCAGCTTCATGTTCAGGTCCAGCGCATTCTTGCTGCCGTAATAGTCGACCATGATCGAGTGGTCCACCACCAGGTCGACGGGCACCAGCGGCTCGATGGCGCTGGCATTCTTGCCCATGCGCTCGGCCGTGCTGCGCATCGCTGCCAGGTCGGCCAGCAGCGGTACGCCCGTGAAGTCCTGCAGCACCACGCGCGCGACGACAAAGGGAATCTCTTCGGTGCGCTCCGACTGGGGTTTCCAGTTGGCCAGTTGCTCGACATGCTCGGGCAGGACGCGCT
The DNA here is from genome assembly GCF_964277875.1 of uncultured Comamonas sp. Lineage (NCBI taxonomy): Bacteria > Pseudomonadati > Pseudomonadota > Betaproteobacteria > Burkholderiales > Comamonadaceae > Comamonas > uncultured Comamonas sp. The sequence continues at coordinate 71,688 of NZ_CAXYJV010000035.1, read as the reverse complement.
GGCCATCGCAATTGCGCAGAACCGACTCCAGCACGATGCGCAGGGACATCGGCAAGCGCTGGACATTGGGGAACTGTTTGCTCAGCTCCGGCAGCGAATAGAACTTGGCCTTGCTGGGCTTGCCGGACTTCTCGGACGAGGCGATCGAGAAGGATTTGAAGGTCGAGGCGAACGCATGCTGCGCTGGCTCATGAACACCTGATTTCATCGTGGCTCCTGATTGGCGGGGTATTAGACTGAACGCTGCGAACAGTCTACTCCTGGGTCAGGTCCTACATATGTCATCCAATCGCTAAGCCCTGCGATCGTGTGTGCGATCCTGGTTGCGCGGCCGTTTCCCATTAATCTCCGCGCCGCATGCGGACCGATGCATGGGAACCGGCAGCTGCCAATTCGCTGCCAAGGCTGCACACGGAATCTACAAAATCGTTCGGAAAATTTATAAGCCTATAGATTAACAAATACAATTATAGCAAGGCACTATTGGCAACTGATTACATTTAGCAGCGCACCAGACTTACCGGCAGCTTAACAGATAGTCGATGACAATCCTTCTCCACAAAAATAGGAGAAATTAAGAAGATATGTAGGAATTTCTATAAACCGGATTGACTAGTCGACCCCGCAACGAAAAAAACCTGCCGAAGCAGGTTTTCTTTGAAGGACGCCCGGCTCAAATCGCGAACTTATCACGGTCTTGGCCTTCAATCCACTTGGGCGCCTTGCCGCGGCCCGTCCAGGTTGCACCGGTCGCAGGATCGCGGTACTTGGGAGCGACTTTGGAGCCAGCGGAAGCCGAACGGCCACGGGCAGGAGGGAATACATCCTGTTCGGTCAGGCCATAATCAGACACCAGCTTGCGCACCTGGTCGACGGCGGTCTTCAGTTCGTTGCGACGAACTTCTTCACGCTGTTGTTGCAGGGCTGCCAGTTGGGCATCGATTTCCTTCAAAGTAGGCATGTTTAATATCCATTCAATTCAGTTAACGTTTGCAGTATACCTAAAAACGCAATAACCGAGTGCGCCTCGACATTTTTCTATTTAAAGGAATGGTAAACCTAGTGCCAAAAACTTGTAACGACTAGTAATCAATGCTCGTGAGATCCGGCCGGGCGATTACCTTGTCGACCCGTTTGCCCTCCAGAGCCAGCACTTCGAATACCCAGCCTGCGCAATAAATCTTTTCGCCCAGTGGCGGCAGATGGCCCGATTCCGCCATCAGCATGCCGGCCAAGGTGTTATAGCGGCCCTTGTCCTCATCGGGCAGCTCCTTGATTTCCAGACGCGCCTTCAATTCCGACACCGGCATCAGCCCATCCAGGTACCAGGAACCATCGTCGTTCTGCACCGCCCAGGCCTCGCTGGCAGCGCCCGGCTTGAGCTCGCCGGTAATCGCTTCGAGCAGGTCGCGCGGCGTGATGATGCCCTGCACGACACCGTATTCGTCGACCACGAAAATCATGCGGCCGGCGCGCGCGCGGAATTGCTCCAGCAGCTCAAAGCCGCTCAGGGTTTCCGGCACATAGCTGGCTGCCACGGCCACCTTGGCGATCGAGGTGTTCTGGGGGTCGGCGACGTCCAGCAGATGTGCCACGCTGACCAGACCGACCACGTTGTCCAGTGACTCACGGCACACCGGATACCACGAGTGCGCGCCCTTGCCACTGGAGGCGCGCACCTCGTGCAAGGCCTGGGTCACGGTCAGATTGGCATCGAGCCATTCCACATCGCCCCTGGGCACCATCATCGAAATCAGCGGACGGTCATCGAGGTGGAACACGTTCTGCACCATCTGGTGCTCATGGCGTTCGATCACGCCGGCGTCCCGTCCCTCGTCGAGACTGGCGACGATTTCCTCTTCGGTCACGGCACGGTCCGACTCATCCTTGATGCGCAGCAGCTTGAGCACGCCTTGCGCAGAGATGGCTAGCAGCCACACAAAGGGCTTGGCAATTTTCGACACCCAGGTGAGAGGCAGCGCGATGATGCGCGACGATGCCTCAGGGTACATCTGGCCAATGCGCTTGGGCACCAGTTCGCCAAAAACAATGGTCATGAAGGTGATGACGATGATCACCGTGGTCGTGGCCACCACCGATGCCACCGAGGCAGGCATGCCCCAGGTGACCAACGACTGTGCCAGCCCGTCGCTGAAGGCCGCCTCACCAAAAATACCGTTGAGCATGCCGATCGACGTGATGCCGACCTGAATCGAGGACAGAAATTGGGTAGGATTGCTGAGCAGATCCAGCGCCGCCTTGGCGCCCTTGTCGCCACTTTCGGCCATGGCCAGCAAACGGGACTTGCGGCTGCTGGCGAGCGCGAGCTCGGACATGGCGAAGACCCCATTCAACAAGGTCAAAAGCGCGATCAAGAGTACGTCTAACAAAATAGTTCACAGGTAGTTCAACAAGCATGTCACTTTACTGTATCGGCGATATCCAAGGCTGCGATAGCGCTTTGGGCCGTCTGCTGACCACAATCGATTTCTCTCCCAGCCGCGATACCGTGTATCTGCTGGGCGACCTGGTCAACCGGGGCCCGGAATCGGCCCAGACGCTGCGGCGCTGCATCGCGGCGGACGGTAGCATCCAGGCCATTCTCGGCAACCATGACCTGCACCTGCTGGCGGCTGCCGATGGCCGGCGCAAGTTCTCCCGGCGCGATACCTTGCTAGACGTGCTGCAGGCGCCGGATGCTGCGCAGTTGTTGGAATGGGTGCGCCAGCAGCCGTTGGCCCGCACGCATACGCTGGGCGGCGAACAGCTGCTGATGGTGCATGCCGGCGTTCACCAGCAATGGGATCTGGACGCCACCCTGCGACATGCCGCCGAGGTCGAAGCGGTGCTGCGCAGCGACGGCTTGAGCCTTTTTTTGCAAGCCATGTACGGCAACACCCCGGCGCAATGGGATCCGCAACTGAGCGGCATGGAGCGCCTGCGGATGATTACCAACGTGCTCACCCGCATGCGCTTTTGCCACGCCGATGGCAGCCTGGACTTCGACAGCACCGAAAGCCTCGCAGAAGCACCCGAGGGCCTGACCGCCTGGTTTGACCTGCCCGGCCGCGCCACCGCCGGCACCACCATCGCCTTTGGCCACTGGTCCACCTTGGGTGATCTGCAGCGCCCCCACCTGCTGGCGCTCGATACCGGCTGCGTCTGGGGGGGCTGCCTGAGCGCAGTGCGCTTTGGCAACACCCTGGCTGAGCGCGAGCTGATCCACGTGGATTGCGAGCAGGCCCAGCAACCGGGCTGAGAACCTGAAGCGGGACTCCTCGCGCCGCGACAGGGTCTTTGCGCGATGGGATGCGAGGGGGCGCCCCGCTGCGCACTCCGACGCGTCTGCGCAGCGATGGCCAACAAGGTTCAAAAAAAGGCCTCAGCGGTCAGCTGAGGCCTTGGTCCATCGACGTTATCGCGATTATTCAGAAGCAGGCGAGGGCTTGAACAGCGCAGCCACCTTGCGGCGCGGTTTGATGCCGGGGCCGCGTGCCGGCGCTGGCTTGGCGTTTGCATCCCAGGCCGCAGGCTCGGCCGCCTTGGGCTCGTAAGGCTTGTCAAAGAAGGGGTCGCGCGAGACCGGTGCCGGGCGGTAGCGCTCGCGGCGGTCCTGGCCTTCGTCCTCACGGGGCGCACGGCGGTCGCGGCTGCGGGAGCTGTCGCGCTCTCGGCCTGCTTCGCGCTCACGGCGCTCGCGGTTGCCATCGTTGAAACGCTCGCGCTGAGGCTGTTCGCCCAGCGCGAAGTTCTCCACGTCGATCTTCTTCTTGATCAGCTTTTCGATGTCCGACACATGCCGGGAATCCGCGTGGGAGACCAAGGTGACGGCCAGACCCGATGCGCCTGCACGGCCGGTACGGCCAATCCGGTGCACATAGTCTTCGGCATTGAAGGGCACATCAAAGTTGAAGACGGCAGGCACATCCTTGATGTCCAGACCCCGCGCGGCCACATCGGTACAGACCAGCAGATCCACTTCACCCTGCTTGAAGGCCTCCAGGGCCTTGAGGCGCTCGTCCTGGCTCTTGTCGCCGTGCAGCGCAGCCGCCCGCAGGCCTTCACGCTCCAAGGTGCGGGCCAGGCGCGAGCAGCCCAGCTTGCTGTTGACGAACACAAAGGCCTGGCGGATCTGGCGATCGCGCAGCACCTTGGTCAGCACGCGACGCTTGTCGTCATCGGAGGCGGCGTAGAAACGCTGCTCGACGGTAGAGGCGGTTTCGTTGGGGCGCGCCACCTCGATCGTGATCGGGTCTTGCAGGTAGCTGCCGGCCAGGCGCTTGATTTCGGGCGAGAACGTGGCCGAGAACAGCAAGGTAGTGCGCTTCTTGGGCAGGTAGGACAGGATGCGCTGCAGATCGGGCAGAAAACCGATGTCGAGCATGCGGTCGGCTTCGTCCAGCACCACATATTCGACCTGGTTGAGCACCGCGTTCTTGGCCTCGATATGGTCCAGAAGACGCCCGGGCGTTGCCACCAGGATTTCGACGCCCTTTTTCAGCTCCAGCGTCTGGGGCTTCATGTCCATGCCACCGAACACCACGGTGCTGCGCAGCTTGGTGTGCTTGGCGAACTGGGCAATCTGCTGGGCGACCTGGTCGGCCAGCTCACGCGTGGGCAGCAGCACCAGCGCACGCACCGGGTGGCGCGCGGGCGATGCCGAGCTGTTTTCGTGCACCATCATCCGCTGCAGCAGCGGCAGGGAGAAAGCAGCTGTCTTGCCCGTGCCAGTTTGCGCGGCACCCATGACGTCTTTGCCGGTCAGGACCACAGGGATGGCCTGCGCCTGAATGGGCGTCATGGATGCGTAGCCCATCTCGGAGATGGCTTTGGCCAGGGGCTCGGCCAGATGAAGGTTGGAGAAAGAATTTGTCATGTAAGCCCCCTATTGTCGCACTGCAGACAAATCGGCGCTTGGTTTAACCCTGTCATGGCTTACGGATTCGCTCAGCCGCAGTGCAAAGCCTGGCAGACCAGCGTAAGTGCGGGCGCCAGGCAAGGCATTTCCGGGTATCGCGGCGCAAGGGCCGAGCCCGGTTTTTGCGGGCTGGGCCCGGCGCATCAGAGGCTACCGGCCTGGAAGGTATCGCAGGACTGGACGCTGCCGGTCTTGTAGCCCTGGGTGAACCAGCGCACACGCTGGGCGCTGGAGCCGTGGGTGAAGCTGTCAGGGCGCACGGTGCCGGTGGCCTCGCGCTGCAGCTTGTCGTCACCGATTTGCTGCGCAGCATTCACCGCCGACTCGATATCGCCCTGTTCCAGCCAGCTCTTGGCCTGCTGCGAATGGTTGGCCCAGATGCCGGCATAGCAGTCGGCCTGCAGCTCCAGGCGCACCGACAGCGCGTTCTGCTCACGCTCGCTGACGCGCCCGCGCATCGCATCGACCTTGCCCGAGATGCCGAGCAGGTTCTGCACATGGTGGCCGACCTCATGGGCCACCACATAGGCGCGCGCAAACTCACCGGGCGCGCCCAGCTGGCGGCTCATGGTGTTGAAGAAATCCATGTCCAGGTAGACCTTCTGGTCGCCGGGGCAGTAGAACGGCCCCATCGCCGATTGGCCGGTGCCGCAGGCGGTGCGCGTGACGCCCGTAAACAACACCAGCCGGGGCGCACGGTACTGGGCGCCCCCCTTGGTGAAGATGTCGCTCCAGACATCTTCGGTCGATGCGAGCACCGTGGAGACGAACTTGGCACCCTGGTCATTGGCAGGTGGTGCCTTGGCCGGGCCTTGCTGCGTCGGCGCGGGCGAGCCGCCCCCGGAGAGCACGCCGATGGTGGTGAGCGGGTTGATGCCGAACACGCCCCAGCCGATCAGCGCCAGCACGACGGTGCCGATACCAATGCTGCGCCCGCCCAGGCCAAACCCTCCGCCCCCACCGCCACTGCCGCGCTGGTCTTCCACATTGCTCGATTCGCGGTTGCCTTCCCATTTCATGGTCGCTCTCCTCGCAGTGCCCTGGCACTGACTCTGTTATTGATCCGCCTACAGTAGCGCATTTGGCGGGGTGCCGTCCGTAAGACCGGCCCCCAATCTGGCAGAAAATCCCGGACCGGCACTGCCATTGAAGAAAATTTGCAAAGCCCTGGCCCGCACTGCAGCGCCCGCGTAAAAAAGCCACTCCGGATGGGGAGTGGCTTCTGGGCATGGGCGCGCGTCATCAGGCCCTGGGAAGGGTGACGCCGTGCTGGCCCTGGTACTTGCCATTGCGGTCCTTGTAGCTCACCTCGCAAGGCTCGTCCCCTCGCAGGAACAGCACCTGCGCGCAGCCCTCTCCCGCGTAGATCTTGGCCGGCAGCGGCGTGGTGTTGGAGAACTCCAAGGTCACATAACCTTCCCACTCGGGCTCGAAGGGCGTCACATTGACGATGATGCCGCAGCGCGCATAGGTGCTCTTGCCCAGGCAGACGGTCAGCACATCGCGTGGAATGCGGAAGTACTCGACGGTCCGGGCCAGCGCAAAGCTGTTGGGCGGGATGATGCAGTGGTCGCCTTTAAAATCGACAAAGCTCTTTTCATCGAAGTTCTTCGGGTCGACCACGGTGCTGTGGATGTTCGTGAAGACCTTGAACTCTCGGGCGCAGCGGATGTCGTAGCCGTAGCTGGAGGTGCCATAGCTGATGATCTTCTTGCCATCGACCTGGCGCACCTGGCCGGGCTCGAACGGCTCGATCATGCCGTGCTGTTCCGCCATGCGGCGAATCCACTTGTCGCTTTGAATGCTCATGTCTGAATAACTCCTAGGCGGCATTGTAGCGAAAGGCATGGCCCCAGCGGGCGGCATGTACAGCTGCCCTGGGGCCTGTCCCTCCACCAATGCGGCACCAGGATCAGCCGGCTTTCTGCGCAATATGGCTGCGCTCGATTAGGCGGTCGTCGCCCAGCACGATCAGGCTGAACAGCAGCTCCTCGAGGTTACGGGCTTGGGCCGTCTTGCGGGCAATTAACGGCGTGGCCTGGGGGTTGAGCACGACAAAGTCTGCCTCGCAGCCGGGCTGCAGGTTGCCGACCACGCCCGGCAGGCCCAGCGCCTTGGCAGCACCGGCCGTGTGCTGCCACCACAGATGGCTGGGGGCCAGCGACAGGCCCTGCTTGTCGCGCCCCTCGCGGCCGACAAAATAGGCAGCCAGCATCGTGCGGAAGGGGCTGAAGCTCGTGCCGCCGCCGACATCGCTGGCCAGCCCGTACAGCATCTGCGCCGCGTCGGCCTTGGCATAGTCAAAAAAGCCGCTGGCGAGAAACAGGTTGCTGGTCGGGCTGACCGCAGCGGCTGTACGGGTCTCGTGCATCAGCGCGCGGTCGCGGTCGTCGAGGTGGATGCAATGCGCATAGACGGCGCGCTCGCGCATCAGGCCCCGGTCCGCATAGACCTGCAGGTAGCTGCGGCTGTCGGGGAAGAGCTCGCGCACCCAGGCCATCTCGTCCAGGTTCTCCGCCACATGGGATTGGATCCAGACATCGCTGTAGCGCGCCGCCAGCTCGCCGGCACCGCGCAGCTGGGCATCGGTGCTCGTGGGTGCAAAGCGCGGCGTGATCGCATAACCCAGGCGGTCCACGCCATGCCAGCGGCGGATCAGCGCCTCGGTGTCGATCAGGCTTTGCGCGGTCTCATCGCGCACGCCGTCGGGCGAATGGCGGTCCTGCAGCACCTTGCCGGTGATCAGACGCATCTGGCGCTTTTGCGCTTCGGCAAACAGCGCATCGGCCGATGCCGGGTGCGAGGTGGCAAAAGTCAGCGCGGTGGTCACGCCGTTGCGCAGCAGCTCATCGACAAAGAAATGCGCGACTTCGCCCGCATAACCGGCATCGACAAAGCGCGACTCATGCGGAAAGGTGTAGTCGTTCAGCCAAGGCAGCAGGCCGCTGGCGGGCGAGCCGATCACATCGGTCTGCGGGTAGTGGATGTGCATGTCCACAAAACCTGGCGCGATGATGCGGCCCGGCAGGTGCTCCACCACGGCCTCGGCACCGGCCTGGGCCAGCAGCGGGGCAGACAGCGCCTGCCAGCTGCCTGCGGCCAGCACCCGCTCGCGGCCATCGGCGCCCGGCGCCACGGCCAGCAGGCCATCTTCTTCATACAGCGCCTGGCCATCATCGGCAAAGCGCAACAGGGCGGATCGGTAAATATGCATGGCGCCAAGCTTAGCGGCTGCCAAGGCTTGCCGTTATATAAGCTCAGCAATAGTTTCTATGCGCGGATACAGGGCTGTTGGCCGCGCCAGCTTCGGGCGGCGTGCAACACGGGCATTGCGCTGACAGCAGGCATATCGTTAACCAGGGAAAACCCCAGTCTCAGACGCATGCGCAGGTCATCCCTGCGGTCTATAGTGTTTGTTTTACCTGTTGGTTAAAACAGTCTGCGGCGCTGCCAAGACAGCGCCCGCTGCACCATTGCAAGGAGGAAGCCCGTCCCATGCCGCATTTTGTTGATCCGTCCCCTGCCGGTGTCTGCATTTTCTGCCGAATCGTGCAAGGAGAAATTCCCTCGGCCAAGGTGTATGAAGACGCCTTGACGATTGCCTTCATGGACCTGGGCCAGGTCAACCCCGGCCATGTGCTGGTGGCCACCAAGCGCCATGCGGCCAATATCTTCGAGATCACCGACGAGGAATCGGCCGCTGTGATGCAGACCGCGCGCAAGGTGGCGCTGGCTGCCAAGATCGCTTTCGAGCCCGCAGGCCTCACGTTGCTGCAGGCCAACGGTGTGGAAGGCGGCCAGACCGTTGCCCACTTCCACCTGCATGTGGTGCCCCGCCATGCCGACGATGGCGTGAGCTTCAGCTGGCCGCGCAAGGAGCCCGGTGGCGCGGTGCTGGAAGGCTATGCGCTGCAGCTGCGCAATGCGATGCTGTCGGAATCGGTGCCCGTGGCAGCTTAAAGCCACCACCCACCCAAGAACAAGGGCGCCTCATGGCGCCTTTGCTGCATTTAGCGCTGGCGGGCGGCCTCGGCAAAGGCCATCTGCAGCTGGCCCAGCCAGGCCTGCTTGCGGGTGGCTGGCACAAAGCTGGCCTCAAAGCTGTTGGCGGCCAGCTGGTAGGCCTCGTCCGAACCCATGCCGGTAGCGGCAAACAGCTGCACGAAGTTCTCGTTGATATAGCCGCCAAAATAGGCGGGGTCGTCTGAATTGACCGTAGCCACCAGGCCGGCAGCCAGCAGCTGCGGCATGTTGTGGTCGGCCAGGTCGGGGAAGACTTGCAGCTTCTGGTTGGACAGCGGGCAGACGGTCAGCGGAATGCGTGCGTCGCGCAGGCGCTGCATCAGTGCGGCATCGTGCACGGCTTGCACGCCATGGTCCACCCGCTCGGCATGCAGCAGGTCCAGCGCACCCCAGATGTAGGCGGGTGGCCCCTCCTCACCGGCATGGGCCACGCGGCGCAGGCCCAGGTCCTTGCAGCGGCTGAACACGCGGGCAAACTTCTCGGGCGGGTTGCCGACCTCGCTGCTGTCCAGACCCACACCGCTGAAGTGGGCGCGGTAAGGCAGCGCTTCTTCCAGCGTTTGCAGCGCTTCTTCTTCGCTCAGGTGGCGCAGAAAGTTCAGGATCAGCTGCGAGCTGATGCCCCAGCGTTTTTCCGCATCCACGCAGGCCCTGTGCAGGCCCTGGATCACATCGGCCATCGCCACGCCACGGGCGGTGTGCGTCTGCGGGTCAAAGAAGATCTCGGTGTGCACGACGTTGTCGGCTACCGCGCGCTCCAGGTAGGCCATGGCCATGTCGTAGAAGTCCTGCTCGGTCAGCAAGACACTGGCGCCCGCGTAGTAGATGTCGAGAAAGCTCTGCAGGTTGGTGAAGGCGTACGCTGCGCGCAGGCTTTCGACATCGGCATACGGCAAGGCCACGCCATTGCGCTGGGCCAGCGCAAAAATCAGCTCAGGCTCGAGCGAGCCTTCGATGTGCATGTGCAGTTCTGCCTTGGGCATGGCGCGCAGCAGGCCGGGCAGACGCGCAGCCTCGATTTGTGGGACGGTGTACATCTCAACACACTCCAAAAGTGACGCCACTGGCCTTGAGGTAGCGGCGGTAGGCCACCGACATGCGGTCGGCCGGTGAGTTCAGCTCGGCCTTGGCATCGAGTGGCAGCGGCTTGGGCATCTGGGACTCCAGCACAGGCTGGTCCTGGGTAAAGATCGTATGCTGAAACTGCTGCAGCTGTGCATCGGTGCTGTCGAAATCAGCCACCGCCAGGCGGAACCAGACGCGGCTGCGCTCCGGCGTGACCGGGCAGACAAACAGGCCAATCGCCTCGCGCCAGCCCTGCTTGCTCGATCCGCTCTCGGGCACCTTGGTCAGCAACGCCGTATAGGGTGCGGTCACCTCGTAGGTGTAGTCCACTTCGGCGGGCTTGGTCGAATGCAGGTTCGACTGGGGCTGGATCGCCTTGCAACCGGTGGCCTTGACGCCCCGCTCCGTGGCTTCCACCTCGTAGTGCGACATCTCGGTCGCATCGCGGCTGCCCAGCCAGCCCTCATGCACAAAGCCGAAGTGCGACATGTCCAGAAAGTTCTCGATGATGCGGGGCGCGCTGGCCTCCACATCGTAGGGCCCGCAGTTGAGCTTGCGCAGGCGGTCATCGGCCTCGGCCTCGAACACCGGCAACGGCGTCGCGGGCTGGCCGTCCGCATCGGGCGCCAGCTGCACCCACACCAGGCCATGGGCCTCTTGCACGCCATAGGAGGCGACGCAGTGCTTGGCGGGCGGCACAAAGGCAGGCACCGCCGGCACCTTCACGCACTGGCCGCCGCTGGCAAATTGCCAGCCATGGTAGGGGCACTCCAGCTGGCCATCCTGCACGCGGCCCAGCGACAGGCGGGCGCCACGGTGCGGGCAGCGGTCAACAAAGGCCTGCACCTGGCCTTGCGCATCGCGCCACAGCACCAGCTCCTGGTCCAGCAGGCGCACAGGCAGCGGTGCGCTCACCACCGCATCAGACAGGGCAACGGGGTGCCATTGTTGGGCTTCGATCATCGGGGAATCTCTTTGTATAAATGACAAGGCTGCCCTGGGGCAGCCTTGGGTCACGATGTTAGCACTGGCATAAAAAACACCTGTGCCACTCGCGTTTAGATCGGGCGTCGAACGTCGGGCGCAGTGCCCGCGCATCACTTGCCAGGAACCTGGCCTTCCACACCCTTAATGTAGAAGCTGATGCCCTTGAGGAATTCGTCATCGGCAACCTTGTCGGCAGCCAGGATTTCCTTGCCATCCTGGCCCAGGATGGGGCCCTTCCAGATGCTGAACGTACCGTCCTTCAGACCCTTCTTGACCTCTTCGACCTTGGCCTTGGCTTCCGCGGGCACGTCTTCGGCGATGGACACCAGGTCGATCGTGCCTTCCTTCACACCCCACCAGGTCTGGCGGCTGGTCCACTTGCCTTCAAGGGCGCTGCGGGTGGTGTCGATGTAGTAAGGCGTCCAGTTGATGATGGACGAGCCCAGGTGGGCCTTGGGGCCGTAGGCCGTCATGTCCGAATCCCAGCCGAAGGCGCGCTTGCCCTTTTCTTCGGCCGTCTTGAGCACGGCCGGCGAGTCGGTGTTCTGGAACAGAATGTCCGCACCGCCATTGATCAGGCTGGTGGCCGCTTCGGTTTCCTTCGGAGGGCTGAACCATTCATTGACCCAGACCACCTTGGTGCTGATCTTGGGGTTGACGCTTTGCGCACCCAAGGTGAAGCTGTTGATGTTGCGGATCACCTCGGGGATCGGCACCGAGCCCACCACGCCCAGGGTGTTGCTCTTGGTCATCGAGCCGGCGATGATGCCCGCCAGATAGGCACCTTCGTAGGTGCGGCTGTCATAGGTGCTGACATTGCCGGCCACCTTGTAGCCGGTGGCATGCTCCCATTTCACATCGGCAAACTCGGGGGCCAGCTTCTGGATCACATCCATGTAGCCAAAGGTGGTGCCGAACACCAGCTTGTTGCCCTGGCTGGCCATGTCGCGCAGCACGCGCTCGGCGTCCGCACCTTCGGGCACACTTTCGACAAAGCTGGTCTGGATCTTGTCGCCAAACTCCTTCTCCAGCGCCTTGCGCGCCTGGTCATGCGCATAGGTCCAGCCGCCGTCGCCCACCGGGCCGACGTAGGCAAAGGAAATCTTCAAGGGCTCGGCAGCAGGCGCAGCGGCCGCTGGAGCAGCAGCAGGCGCCGGCGCGGGCGCCTCCTCCTTCTTGCTGCAACCCACCACGGCGGCAGCGGCCAGCGCGGAGAGCGCGGCGACCTTGATCAGCGAACGCTTACGGAAATCAGTCATCTGTGTGTCCTCGAATGTTGTTGGAATGTCGAGCTGTACAGGCCACCGGGCCGGCCTGCAGCGGGTAGAACATCGCCCGGCCAATATATGCATAAATCGGGCCAGGTTCCAGCAGCAGCCACCCGCCGCGCTGCACTGTTGTTGGTTGGCCAGCAGGCCCGGCGCAGCACGCCAGCCCATGCTGGCGTGACCGGGCACCGCAGCCCCGCTTACTTGGCGCCAGGCACGGCCCCTTCGATGCCCTTGACGTAGAAGTTGATGCCGCGCAGGAACGCATCATCGCCCACCACGCCACTGGCCAGCACTTCCTGGCCCTTGTTGTCCACGATCGGGCCGGTCCAGACAGCGAAGCTGCCGTCCTTCAGGCCTTGCTTGACCTTCTCGACCTTGTCCTTGGCTTCCTGCGGCACCTGGTCGGCGATCTTGACCAGGTCCATCGCGCCTTCCTTCACGCCCCACCAGAAGTTGCCGGACTGCCATTTGCCAGCCAGGGTGTCCTCGACCACCTTGCTGTAGTAAGGCGTCCAGTCGATCACGGCCGAGCCCAGGTGGGCCTTGGGTGCGAAGGCGCTCATGTCGCCGTCCTTGCCAAAAGCGTAGACGCCGCGCTCTTCGGCGGTCTTGAGGACGGCCGGCGAGTTGGTGTTCTGGTACATCACGTCCACGCCGCCGTTGATCAGGCTGGTGGCCGCTTCCGACTCCTTGGGCGGTGCGAACCATTCATTCACCCAGACCACCTTGGCCTGGATGCGGGGGTCCACGCTCTGCGCGCCCAGCACAAAACTGTTGATGTTGCGCACCACTTCCGGAATCGGCACCGAGGCGACCACACCGACGGTCTTGGTCTTGGTCATCGAGCCGGCCACGATACCGGCCAGATAGGCGCCTTCGAAGGTCTTGCTGTCATAGACCGCGACGTTGTCCGCCTGCTTGTAGCCGGTGGCATGCTCAAACTTCACACCGGGCAGATCGGCGGCGGCCTTTTGCACAAACTCCTGGTAGCCAAAGCTGGTCGCAAATACAAGCTTGTTGCCCTGGCCCGCCATGTCGCGCAGCACCCGCTCGGCATCGGCCGACTCGGGCACGCTCTCGACCATCGAGGTCTCGATCTTGTCGCCGAACTTCTGCGCAATCGCCTTGCGCGCCAACTCGTGCTGGAAGGTCCAGCCGCCGTCGCCAATCGGGCTCACATACATGAAGCTGACCTTGAGCTTGTCGCCGGCGGGAGCGGCGGCCGCCGGCGCGGGCGCCGCAGGAGCTGCGGGCTCTTCCTTCTTGCCACAGGCAGTCAGCGCTGCCACAGAGAGGGCCGACAGGCCGATCAGCTTGATCACGGAGCGCTTGCGCACGGTTTGCATGGATGAATCCTTGGTTTTTATGAAAAATGAACGAAAGCCGGGCCGTTGTTATCGTTATGGGCGCGTGGTGACATGCGCTTATGAACCCGGGTAGAAAGGCTTGCCCAAAGAGGCAGGCATATTGGCGCGAATCCAGGTCGGATTGCGCGAGATCAGCACCAGCACCACGATCGTGGCCAGGTAAGGCAGCATCGACAGCAGCTGGCTGGCCAGTTGCACGCCGCTGGCCTGCAGGTGGAACTGCAACATGGTCACACCACCGAACAGGTAGGCGCCCAGCAGCACCCGTGCGGGGCGCCAGGTGGCAAAGGTGGTCAGCGCCAGCGCAATCCAGCCCCGGCCCGAGACCATGCCTTCGACCCACAGGGGGGTGTAGACCGTCGAGATGTAGGCACCAGCCAGGCCGCACATCGCGCCGCCGAACACCACCGCCATCAGGCGGATGCGGCGGACCGGGTAGCCCAGCGCATGGGCGGAGGTGGGCGATTCACCGACGGCACGCAGCACCAGACCGGCGCGGGTGCGGTAGAGGAACCACATCATCACCAGCACCAGCGCCATCGCGCCATACACCAGCGGATGCAGCGTGAACAGCGCCGGGCCCAGCAGCGGGATATCGGCCAGGCCAGGGATCGCGTACTTGGGCAGGCTGGGCAGCTTGGCCTGCACGTAGGACAGGCCCACAAAGGCCGAGAAGCCCGCGCCAAACAACGACAGTGCCAGACCGGTGGCGTACTGGTTGGTGTTGAGCCAGATCACCAGCACGCCAAAGATGGCGGCCAGCACAGCGCCCGCGAGCATGCCCGCGCCAAAGCCCAGCCAGGTGCTGCCGGTGTGGACCACCGTGGCAAAACCGGCGATGGCCGCGCACAGCATCATGCCCTCGGCACCCAGGTTGACGATGCCGGCCTTTTCATTGATCAGCAGGCCCAGCGCGGCCAGCGCCAACACGGTGCCGGCACTCAAGGTGGCGCCCAAAAGCAGTGCATAGGATTCCATCACAGGCCTCCCTTCACTGCGGCGCGCGATGCCACCCAACGCAGGCGGTAGACGACCAGGGTGTCACAGGCCAGCAACGTGAACAGCAGCAGCCCCTGGAAGACGCCGGTCAGGGCCTTGGGCAGACCCAGGCGCGACTGCGCCAGCTCGCCGCCGATATAGAACATGCTCATAAGAATCGCGGAGAAAACCATGCCCACCGGATGCAGGCGGCCGACAAAGGCGACGATGATGGCGGCAAAGCCGTAGCCAGCGGGCACATAGGGGGTGAGCTGGCCCAACGGGCCGGCCACTTCCAGCGCGCCAGCCAGACCAGCGGTGGCGCCCGAGATCATCAGCGCCGTCCACAGCGCCTTGCGCGACGAGAAACCGGCATAGCGGGCCGCCGACGGCGCCAGCCCCCCCACCTGCTGCGCCAGCCCGGCACGGGTGCGGAACAGGTAGACCCACAGCAGCGCCGCACCGGCCAACGCGATCAGCACGCCGATGTTCATGCGCATGCCTTGCACCAGTTTGGGGATCTGGGTGATCTTATCGAAGCTCTTGGTCTGCGGGAAGTTGTAGCCCATCGGGTCCTTCCAGGGCCCGTAGACCAGGTAGCCCAGCACCAGGGTCGCGACATAGACCAGCATCAGGCTGACCAGAATCTCGTTGGCATTGAAGCGGTCGCGCAGCCAGGCAACGATGCCGGCCCAGACCATGCCGCCGAGCATGCCGGCCAGCAGGATGACGGGCACGATCCAGGGACCGGTGTTCTTGTCGGCCAGCAAGGCCATGCCGCCCGCAGCCACGGCGCCGATGACGAACTGGCCTTCGGCGCCAATGTTCCAAACATTGGAGCGGAAGCAGACGGCCAGACCCAGCGCAATCAGCAGCAGCGGCGTGGCCTTCATCGTCAATTCGCCCAGCGCATAGCCGGACTTGATCGGTTCCCAGAAAAAGGCCTGCAGGCCCTTGACGGGGTCCTTGCCCAGCAGCACGAACAGGCCCACACCGATCAGCACCGTGATCAGCAAGGCCAGCACCGGTGAGCCAAAGGTCCAGAAGCGCGAGGCCTGCGGGCGTTGCTCCAGCTTAAGCATGGTGGCGGCCCTCCTCGGCAGCAACCGCAGCAGCCGGGGCAGCACTGCGGCCATCCCAGAGTCCACTCATCCATTCGCCGATCAGCTGCACCGAGGCATCGGCCCGCGCCACCGATGGCGACAGGCGGCCCTTGGCGATCACATGCAGGCGGTCACTGATTTCAAACAATTCTTCCAACTCCTCACTGAGCACCAGCACGGCGCAGCCTGCATCGCGCAGCGCCAGGATTTCGCCCCGGATCTGCGCGGCCGCGCCCACATCGACCCCCCAGGTAGGCTGGGAGACGATCAGCAGGCGGGGCTTGGCATCGATCTCCCGGCCCACGATGAACTTTTGCAGGTTGCCGCCCGAGAGCGACTGCGCACTTGCATGCGGCCCGCCGGCCTTGACGCCAAAGCGCGCAATGATGCCGCGTGCCATCTGGTCGAGCTGGCCCATGCGCAACCAGCCGCCGGCCCCCAGCATTTCGTTGCGCGTCAGCACCAGGTTATGCGCCAGGCTCATGCTGGGCACGGCGCCCCGCCCCAGGCGTTCTTCGGGCACAAAATGCAGGCCCAGTGCACGGCGCTGGCCCGGGCCCATGCGCCCCATTGGCGTGGTATCCATCAACACGGCCTGGGGTTCGGCGCGCATGTCTTCGCCCGAGAGCGCATACATCAGCTCCTTCTGGCCATTGCCGGAGACGCCGGCAATCCCGACCACCTCGCCGGCGCGCACCTGCAGCGAAATGCCGTCAAGATCCACGCCAAAGGGGTCCTGCCGGGCCAGGCGCAGCTGCTGCACCGCCAACACGGTTGCGCCCGCCTGGCTGGGGCGCAGCTCCAGCATCGGCGGCTCGGCGCCAATCATCAGCCGCGACAGTGAGGCATTGCTTTGCGCGCGTGGGTCACATTCGCCGGTCACCTCGCCGCCGCGCATCACCGTACAGGCGGTGCACAGCGCGCGGATTTCATGGAGCTTGTGGCTGATATAGAGAATGCTGCAGCCCTCGGCGGCCAGCTTGCGCAGCACGATAAACAGCTTCTCGACCGCCTGCGGCGTGAGCACCGAGGTCGGCTCGTCAAGGATCAGCAGCCGGGGCCGGGTCAGCAGGCCCCGGATGATCTCCACCCGCTGCATCTCGCCCACCGACAGGCTGTGCACCGGGCGCACAGGGTCGATGTCCAGGCCATATTCACTGGCCACCTCGGTGATGCGAGCAGTCACTTCCGCCAGCGACATGCGCTTGTCCTGGCCCAGCCAGACATTCTCGGCGACGGTCAAGGTATCGAACAGGCTGAAATGCTGGAACACCATGCTGATGCCCAGCTGGCGCGCCTCCTGCGGGTTGCGGACCAGTACCGGCTGGCCATCGACCAGGATCTGGCCCTCGTCGGGCTTGACCGAGCCGTAGATGATCTTCATCAACGTGGACTTGCCAGCGCCGTTCTCGCCCAGCACGGCGTGGATTTCCCCGGCCCGTACTTTCAACGATACTTTGTTATTGGCTACAACCGCTGGGTAGCGCTTGGTGATGCCGATCAGCTGTAACCGGGGTGCGGCCGCACCATCGGTTGTCGGTGTCGGGGTCTGTTCTGTCATGGGCGGCAATTGTCCCTCAAATTGTTACCCGAGCGCGGGATAAAACGCGAAGATGCACTCACTCACGGCGAATAGGCCACCGGGCTTCGCAGCGCCAGAGCGGTTTTTTTCAGGCAGCTGCGCAGCCAGATGGCCGCCTCGGAGGCATGGCTGCGCGCATGCCAGAGCAGGTAGTAGTCGAGCGGCGGCAGCGCCAGTGGGCACTCCAGGATCGCCAGCGCATGCTTGTCGGCAAAGCGCTCGCAGAACTGGCGTCCCGTGGTCAGCACAAGCAAGCTCGATGCCACCATCGCCGGGATCGCACTGAAATGGGCGCAGCGCGCCATGATGCGCCGCTCCACGCCCAGCGCATCCAGCCGGGCGTCGATGATGCCGCGCGCGCCGGGGTGGGTCGCCGTCGGTGCAATGTGCTCGGCCTGCAGCCAGGCCTGCACATCCCAGCCGCGCCGCACTGCTGGATGGCGGCGGCTCACGAGGCTCACCACCTCGTCGCTCATCAGGCTGGTCATGTGCAGGTCTCCGGTAGGCTGCAACCAGTTGCCCACCACCACGTCGATGTCGCCATTGGCGAGCTGGGCGTGGTAGTGCGTCTCAGGCGACAGCGGGTAGATCTCGACCACGCACAGCGGCGCTTCTGCCTTGATGCGCGCCACCAGCGCCGGCAGAAACAGCGGATCGAAGTAATCACTCGCTGCAATGCGAAAAGTGCGGGTCGCCGTCTGCGGGTCAAAATCACGTGCATCACTGAACAGGCCTTCGGCCGCGCGCAGGATCGCAGCAGCGGGCTCGACCATGCGCTGGCCCTTGTCGGTGGGCATCATCGCCGCACCCGAGCGCACCAGCAACGGATCGCCGGCCAGATCGCGCAACCGCTTGAGCGCGGCAGACACCGCCGGCTGGTACATGCCCAGCCGCAAGGCCGCCCGCGAAACGCTGCGCTCGGTCAGCACCGTGTGCAGCACCCGGATCAGGTGCAGGTCAATCTTGTCAAACAGGGCTTGGTCGCGCATGCGGGTGTGGGGAACGTGTGCAGGATCTCTACACTGCCGTGTGGCGAGATCATCGATACATTCTCGAAATGTGGACATTCAAGCTTATCAGCCGAGGCCGGCCAGCCATCCCGGTTGTTACCCCAAGCTGTGGCGACAGCCCCTCAGTGTCCCGCCCACGCAGCCCTTCCCTTCAGGCTGCCTTGGCCTCGCGCCAGCAGGCGCGGTTGCCGCCCTGGCGTTTGGCGCTGTAGCTGGCCATGTCGGCCGCGCGCACCGCCTGCAGCGCATCGGCAAACGAGGCATCGATCTGCAGCAGCCCGATGCTGACGGTGACGACAAAGTGCTTGCTGCGCAGCTGGGGCTCCCAGTTCTGCAAGGTGTCGCACAGCTGGGCAGCCAGCTCATGCGCCTTTTCACGGCTGCACTGGCGCAGCACCAGTGCGAACTTGTCGCCTGCCACGCGTGCCGCATAGCCCTGGAAGGGTTGCAGCAGCTGCAGCTGGCGTGCCACATGCTGGAGCACCAGGTCGCCCTGGGCATGGCCGGCCAGGGTATTGATGGCCGACATGTTGTCGACATTCACATAGAACAGCACCGGCGCGCTCGGGGACGACTCATCGAGTCCCTGGCGCCGCGCCTGCAGCAGGGCCGTCAGGTGCAGCAGCAAGGCATCGTAGTTGGGCAGCAGGGTCAGCTTGTCCATGCGGCTGGGCGACTGCGCGGCCACCCGGGCCTGGCCGGCGCGCACAAAGCACCAGCGCAATTCCGGTCCTGCCTCGGCAATGTTCACCAGATGCAGGCTGACCATGACCGGCGCCCCTGACTGGTGGCGCAGCACCACGCTGGTCTCGGCACTGCCCAGACGCTCCAGATCCGGTGCCAGCTGCTCCCAGGCCAGGTCAAAGTCCTGGTCGGCCATCGCCAGCATGCGCACCGGCTGGCCTTGCAGATCCTGGCGGCTGTAGCCCAGCAGATGGGCCAGCGCCTGCGACACCTGCTGGATCTGGTCTCCCTGCAGCAGCAAAAAGGAAAATCGCGCATATGCGAGCACGCTCTCGGCCAGCTGCTGCTGCTGGCGCAACTGCTCGGACAGCGAGTCGCGCTGCTGACCCAGCTCATGCAGGTGCATGCCCATGCGGTCAATCTCGTCCGGCAGCGGACCGCTTGCCGAGTCCGAGGCATCCACGGGCCCGGAGGCGAGCGCCAGTACCGGCGCAGGCGCCACGGGCAGCGGCGTCTGGGCGACCAGCTGCTTGAAGCGCCGGCTATGTCCCCACAGCCACAGCCAGGTCAGTGCCGCCAGCGCCACCGGCAGCAGCAGCAACCACCACCAGCTGCGCCACTGCCGCCCCCAGCTTTGCAGACTCTGGTCATGCGGCATCACGCGCACCACCAGCCAGCGGGCCGCAGGCATCTGCGCCACGCTGACGACATGCGGCGCCAGCCACCAGGAATGGGCGGTCAGTGCGCCGCCGTTGGCCGTGCGCTCGCGCCACAGCTGCAGCGCTTGCGCCAGCAGACTGTCGCTGTCGGCCGGGCCCAGTACGCGGGTCGGGTCCGGGTGGGAGATGAGCACACCGCTGGCCGTCATCAGCACCAGCTGTCCGCTGTCGGGCGGTGTGATCGCCAGCGACACCGGCAGCAGGCTTTGAGACTGCAGGCGCAGCACGCCGGCCATCGCCCCCTGCACGGCGCCCTGCTTGTCGCGCAGCGGAATGCCCAGCGCAATGCTGGGCCCGCCGGAGGCACTTCTGAAGGGCTCGGACACGAGGGGTTTGCCATCGACGATGACCCGGCGCAGCACGTCGCGCTCTGCAGGCTCCACCGCCTCGTCGCCCTGGCCCGCGTCGCGCACCTGGCGCCTGACCACTTCGGCGCCGCGCGCAAACACCAGGCTGTCGAAGTAGCGGGTGGCCGTGCCGCCCTGGTCCAGCAGCGGCGGCGGCTGGGACGCCGGACCCTGCACCCAGGGTGCGGCAGCTTCGGCGAGGGTGCCGAGCACCTTCTGGCTTTGCTCGAGCTTGCTGCCCATCAGCCTGGCGAGCATCTCGGTCTCATCGGCCTGCTGGGCCGAGAGCTGGGTAATGACGGTCTGCTGGCTCGCGTGGATCGCCAGCCACTGCACCAGCGCCGTGCCCAGCAGCACCATCAACGGCACCACCACCCAGAGCCGCCACAGCCAGGGTCCGGCCGTCTCGCGCAGGCCTTCTGCCGCAGGGGGAGGATCGGGCTGCCAATGCACCTGCCGGCCATCCATGCCGCGCTACCTGGCCACCACGATGGCGGAAACCAGAACCCGGCAATGGCAAATAACAGACTCTGGCATGTGGCGCCTCCTTTCAGCTGCGCACATGTTCGCTGTTTAGCTCCTGCGCCGGTATCGGGAAAAGACCGGACGGAGGAAACCCGGGTTACACAGGGAGCGGGTGAAGCCCCGCTGCCGCAGCCGGACCCGGCGAGGCTAGCGGTGAAGACGGAGCACCGCAGGCAGCACACGCCTGCGACAAGGCTGGGCGCGGCCGGCCAGCCAATGCGGTGCCAGCGTTGGGGAGATGGCTTGAACTAGGCCTTGGCCAGCTGGCGCAGCGACTCGGGCTGCGGCAGCCACAGATTCTTGCCCAGGCCGTCGAGCAGGCCCTGGTCGCGCAGCTGGCGCAACACGCGCGAGAGCGTCTCGGGCGCAATGCCCAGATGTGCAGCGATCTGGCGCTTGGACTGCCCCAGTTGCACCCGCAAGCCCTTGTCGGCGGGCTCGGCATGCAGCAGCAGCCACTCGGCGCAGCGCGCCACCGCATCCTGCGCCACCCGGCTGACCGCCAGCGCCGCCTGCTGGCAGTAGCCCTGGGCCATGCTGGCCACCAGGCCCTGGGCCTCTGCCGGCCATTGCAGCAGGGAGCCGCGCAGTTGTGTCACCGGCACCGCCCGCCATTGCACGGCGGTCTGCGCCACCATGTCCACCGCGCAGGGCTGGCCCGCCAATGCAGGGGCGGCGTCCAGCCAGCAGGGGCCCTCCATCACGCCCAGCAGGTGGCGCATGCGCCCCTCTTCCTGCACACCAAAGGCGACCGAGCCTTGCTCCAGGTACAGCACATCCACCAATTGCTGGTGGCGCTGACGCAGCAAGGCACCCGCGCCGGCGCTGATCGGGGCAAATTCATCCAGGCAGAGTAAGTCAGGCATGGCCCGCACTTTGCCGCGAATGGCGCAGCCGCACATTGAGCTACATCAATGCTCTTCCCACGCAGTCCAGAAAAACCCGCCCTCCGCCGCTCGCCATCGCACTAGCCAACGACCGGCGGCACTACCTATTCGAAAACCATATAGGCCCGATATGCGGCGTGCACGCCACACCTCGGGTCTTTACCAGCGCTTTTTTCCGCCTTTGGCACACATATTGCTCAGGGAGGTCGGCACTGACTTCACAATTCACCGCTATCACAAATTCACACGCTTGTAACAAAGGACTGCCATGAACAACAAACTGCTCGCCCTGGCCGTGATGGCCGTCTGCGCCTCCGCGGCGCAGGCCCAATCGTCGGTGACCGCCACCGGCCTGGTCGATATGTATATCGGCTCGATGAAAGCTCCCGGCGATGACGGCCGCACCTCTACCTTGGGCAGCGGTGGCATGACCACCTCCTGGTTCGGCTTCAAGGGCACCGAAGACCTGGGCGGCGGCCTCAAGGCCAGCTTCCTGCTGACCAGCTTCATGCGCGCCGACACCGGCACGCCCGGCCGCTTCAATGGCGACGTCTTCTGGTCGCGCGATGCGCTGGTGTCGCTGTCCGGCGATTTTGGTGCCGTGACCCTGGGCCGCACCGTGGCGCCCAACTTCGTGCCATCGATCTCGATGAACCCCTTTGGTGATTCCTTCACCTTCTCGCCGCTGGTGCTGCACCAAAACGTGTCGCTGTTCAACAAGAGCGGCTGGCAGAGCAGCAACCCCTCGGACACCGGCTGGAGCAACCAGGTGATCTACAGCACGCCCAAGGTCGGCGGCTTCAGCGGCAACCTGCACTACCAGTTTGGTGAACAGGCCGGCCAGGGCGGCAAGAACAACATCGGTGTGAACGCCACCTATGCCAACGGTCCTTTTGCCATCACCGGCTTCTATGAAGACGTGGACCTGAGCAACCCCGTGCCCGCCGTGCTGGCCGAGAACCACCGCAACTGGATGCTGGGCAGCAGCTATGACGCCGGTTTTGTGAAGGCCTATGCGACCTATGGCCAGACGACCGGCAAGGACACCGACTTCAAGATCAAGACCGCCAGCCTGGGTGCCACCGTACCGCTGGGCGCCACCAGCCGCATCCTCGCCGGTTGGGCGCACAGCAAGCTGCAAGACAGCAATGCCAAGCGTGACACCGTCTCCGTCGGCTACAACTACGACTTCTCCAAGCGCACCGACGGCTACGCCATCGTGATGTACGACAAGGTCAAGGACTTTGGCAACGGCACCAGCTTTGGCGTCGGCATTCGCCACCGCTTCTAAGCGGCTCGTGTAGCGAGCCGTGGTGCCTTGGGGCCCACAACGCAAAACGCCAAGCATCTGTGCATGCTTGGCGTTTTTTCTTGCCGCTTGGGCAGACCCCGCGCATCAGCGCCGGAGCGGACAATGGCTTACTTCTTCAGGCACTCGCTCATGAAGGCCTTGCGCTCATCGCCCTTCTTGCCGGTAGCCTCCACATTGCAGGTCTTCATGCGTTCCTGCTGGCGCTTGCGGCCGTCAGACAGGCAGCTGGACATGAACGCCTTGCGTTGATCGCCCTTGAGCTCCTTGGTCTTGGCCTCGGTGTTGCAGGTGCCCATCAGCTGCTGCTGGGCCGTGGGGGTCTTGTCGGCTGCCAGCGCAAACTGGGATGCCAGCGCGATGCTGGCGAGGACGATGAGTTTTTTCATGGTATGGGCTCTTATCTAAACTGCGCCGACGACCAGCGCAAGCGAATTTCGGCATATCTGGCCCGGCGTGTCAATGGGCAGATGATGAAGAAGCGCAAACTGCCTACGACCGTCTCACAAGCGCCCATAAAAAAACGGCCTGCGCGGCCGTTCCAGGAGTGTTGGCACAGACTGTGATCAGTCCACCAGGCCCACGTAGATGTTCTGCACATCGTCGTCATTTTCCAGGCCGGCCAGGAAGGCTTGCACCTCTTCCTGCGCCTCGGCGGGCAGGCTGCCCATGCTGACGGGGTTCTTGGCCTTGTAGCCCAGCTTGGCCGACAGCACCTTGATGCCCTGCTCGGGCAAGGCCTTGCTGACGGTGTCCAGGTCCGAGGGCTCGGTGATGAACAGGGTCACGCCCTCTTCTTCGGCCGGCTCGAAATCCTGCGCACCTGCTTCAATGGCAGCCAGTTCCACATCGGCGCCGTTCTCAGCTTCGCCTTCCACCATGCCCACATGGTCGAAGTCCCAGGCCACGGCGGTCAGTTGGCCCTTGCGGAAGCACACGCGCATATTGGGTGCCGTGCGGTTGGGGTTGTCGGTCAGGCACTCGACCATCACCGGCACGCGGTGCGGCGCATAGCCCTCGAACAACACGGTCGAGTAGTTGACCGCATCGGCGCCAGCGCCCGAACCCTTCTTGATCGCACGCTCCAACGTGTCCTTGGGCATCGACGCCTTGCGGGCTGCTTCCACAGCCATGCGCAGACGCGAATTGCTGGCCGGGTCACCCCCGCCCAAACGTGCCGCGACCGTGATTTCCTTGACCAGTTTGCCAAAGAGTTTTCCCTTGGCATCAGCGACCAGCGCCTTGCCCTTTGCTTTCCATTGCGCGCCCATGGCTGCGTTTTCCTAGTTGTTGGTTGGGCAGCAGCGGTCGCTGCTGGCAACAATGCCGGGCAAAGCCCAGATTGACAGGGCAAATTTATACACCGCCGCCCAAGGCTGTGCTGGCCATAAGGGGAAATTCCTGCCAAAAAACCTGGGGCATCGATGCGGTCAAACGCCGCCAGGGCGCGGGCTGTCAAGCTGCGGCAACCGTTCATGGGCACAATACCGAGATGTCTTATTTACAGCGACTTTGGCGATGGACCCAGGCCCAGCGCACGCCCCTGCTGTGGAGCCTGGGCGGCCTTGCGCTGTCCTTTGCCACGCTGGGGCTGCCGGGCTTTGCCAGCTATGCGCCTGCCGAGCAGCTCTTTGTCTGGGCCGGCGATGGCGCGCTGCTCGATGCCATCCAGGGCGACAGCCTCTGGCCCATCCTCATCTCGGCGAGCTTTTTGCAGGCCTTGCTGATCACGCCCGCGCATTGCCTGCTGCAGCGCTGGCGGCCGGGCCTGCCGCGCTGGCCCCATGTGCTGGGCGTGGCCATGGGGGTCTGGCTCACCAGTATTGTCTGCACCTGCATGATGCTGCTGGCGGCGGCCGGTGCATAAAAGCTGCAGCCTGCCTACAATCACGGCGCCCGCTTCTTTTTCCAGAGCCCTCACCGTGCACGCCTCCATGCCCAGCCCCCTCTCCCCCATTGGTGTTTTTGACAGCGGTATCGGCGGCCTGAGCGTGCTGCGCGCGCTGCGCGATGTGCTGCCCGATGAGCAGTTCGTCTATGTGGCCGACAGTGGCAATGCCCCTTACGGCGAGCGAGGTGACGCCTTTGTGCAGCAGCGCTGCGCCCACATCACGCAGCAGATGCGCGAGCGCCATGGCATCAAGGCGCTGGTGATTGCCTGCAACACGGCGACCGCAGCGGCCATCGAGGGCCTGCGCGAGCAGCACCCTGGCCTACCGATCATCGGTGTGGAGCCCGCCCTCAAACCCGCCGCTCAGTACAGCCAGACGCATGTGGTGGGCGTGATCGCCACCCAGGGCACCGTCACCAGCAGCCGCTTTGCCACCCTGCAGGCTGCGCATGCCACGCAAACCCGCTTTGTGGTGCAGGCCTGCAACGGACTGGCGCGCGCGATTGAAGACAGCACCCGGCCCGGGCGCGGTGCGGCGGCCGATGCCGCGCATATCCAGAGCCTGTGCCAGACCTACCTGGCCGCCATGGGCGCCTTTGGCACCCAGCCTGGCCAGATCGACACCCTGGTGCTGGGCTGCACCCACTACCTATTTGCTGCCGATACCCTGCGCGCGCTGGTGGGCGACCAGGTGCAGCTGATGGACACGGCCACGCCGGTGGCCCGCCGCACCTATAGCCTGCTGCATGCCACCGGCATGCTGCGCAAGCCGGCGCAGGCACCTGGTGCCGATGAGGCCTTCAGCCTGTTGACCACCGGAGAGCTGGCCGCCTTGCAGTATGCCGCCGGCCAGTGGCTGGGTCTGCCGCCACAGGTGTGCCGGGCCGCTGACTGATCAGCGGGCACCGTCCGCCACATCAGCCGCTACCTGCCACAGCCGGTGGCCGCCCTGGTCCAGCCAGGTCAGGTACAGCCGCACCTCCAGTTCCAGCTGGTGGTAGGACGGCTCCATGTACTCGCATAGCTGGTAGAAGGCCTTGTTGTGGTCGGACTCGCGCAGGTGCGCAAGCTCATGCACGGCGATCATCCGCAAAAAGGCCTCGGGCGCATGCTTGAACAGGCTGCCAATGCGGATCTCATGGCGCGACTGGGTCTTGCCGCCATGGTTTTTGCCGGTACGCACATGGATGCCCAGCGCCTGGTAGACCAGTTGCAGCTTGCTGTCATACACCACCTTGGCCAGCGCCGCGCTGTTGCGCATGTGCTCGCCCTTGAGGCCCATTACATAGGCATGCAAGGCCTTGTCCGAGCGCATCTGGTGCGGCTGCGGATGGCGCTGCAGCAGCCACTGGCCCAGCTTGCCCGATTGCACCAGGCTGCCCGCCTGCTGCTGCAAGCTGGCGGGGTAGGACTGCAGATAGGGAAGCAGGACGGGGCTGGACATGAGGGGCAAGGCCAATAACAAAGGCAGCACAGCGGCTGCCTTGGGGTGAAACACGGGAAGCGCTGCGCTGTGGGCAGCGCAGCCGATGGTCAATGCAGGTGGCGCGGGCGGCGTCCGCCGCCGCCATGGCCGCCGCCGGGGCCACCGGTGCCACGGGGTGGCTTGCCGATCTCCAGCGAATCGACCAGCGCATCAAAGCGCTGGCTGAACAGCTTGTCGATCTCGCCCACCACACCGACGAGCTCGCCGGCATCGAAGTGGCGCTCCATCGTGCTGACCACATCCTGCACCAGCATGTCGCGCTGCACCTGCATGATGGCCGCCGGTGTCGGACCGACAAACAGCATCATGAAGTCATCGCGCGACTCGGCGCTGCGGTCCTGCTCCTCGTCATCGAACTCGGCGTCGTAGAAGGTGACCTCGATCGCTGCGCCCTGGTCGGCCAGTTCGTTGAGGTTCATGCACATGTCGTCCAGCGACTGGCGGAAATCATCGTCGCCACGCACGGTCCAGCACATCTGCAGCACATGGTCCTTGGGCTCGAACAGAATGCCGGGCTCTTCCTCATAAGCGCTCTCCGCGCCATCGACCAGCGACTTGGCGCCCGCGTAGCCCCACAGCGGTTTCAAGGCCTCTTGCAGCTGGTCAAAGCCGACATCGGCACGCAGCAGCACTTGTCCGTGGACATGGATCTCAAAGGGTGGGTTGTAACTGGGCATGTTCTGTACCTTCCTAAATGGGGGCTGTCCGCTTGCGCTGGCCAACCCCACGCCTGATGACACGGCACGCCGCATCGCTCTGCACAAGCCGCCAGCCCCCCACCTGCAGCGGGCCGGGCTGGCAACTCTCCATGCGCCACCCACCCGAGCGGCGCAATATCCACAATATCGGACATTGTGCCCGGTTTGTCGATCTCAGACGAAGAAAAAGCCAGCAGGATGCCTGCTGGCTGGCGCCCGATCCCCGCGCCACCAAAAGCGGGGGATGCGAAACGGTCTCCTTCGCTGCCGACATGCTTCGCATTGCCCGGCCAGCGTCTGGGGCATAGGCAATAAAAAACAACGGTTTGCAGGATATTTCTGCGAAACCGTTGCTCTGTGGTGCCTTGCGCTCAGGCATTTTACCAGTTCCGGCCTGGGGCCCGGTGCTGGAGGGTCGGAAGCCACCGCTGTGCCTTGCCAGGCCTGCGGTGGCGCCCTCGGCCTCAGTCGCCCGCCTGCACCATCTCGCCGTTGGTGTCGGTCACCCGCACCACGGTGATAACCGGTGCATCCTCCGCGTCTCCCACAATGCCGGTGCTGGCGCCGTAGAAGCCCGCAACAAAGCGGAAGGCCGGTGCGCCCGCAGGGCCTGTGCAGCGGAAGTTGTACTGGCGCAGCACTTCGGCGACACAGACATAGCCCGAGTCCGTGTCGATCACCGAGTTGGCGTCACGGGTCTGGAAGCGGAAGATGCGGCTGGGTATCGCCGTACTGGCCGACAGCAGCACCCACGAGCCGCGCAGCGACTGGGCCGAGCCCTTGTTGACGCCGTAGTAGAAGCGCTCGATCTGCACAGGTTGCTCACCGGGGAAGGCCACGGTGCCCACCGATGGCGCGCTGAAATGGATCGACTTGGTCAGTCCCGCATCCGCCTTGAAGCGCGCCACCGCTGCCGGGCCGCCAAAGTAGCGCCCGCCCTGGTACTGTACGGTCGGCAGATCAGGCGTGTTGGGCTCCGGTGTGGTGGAGGCATCGTGCGCGCCCAGCAGGCTGTGGAAGGTCGCCTGGCCATCGCTCTCGTAGTTGTACACCGACATGAACAGCATATGGTCCTCAGCGTTCGCGGGCTTTTGCAGCTCGATCGAAATACCGCGCCCAGGCAGACCGCGCAACTCGCTGCTGACGACCCAGGTGCCCGATTCTGGGGCATAGCCCGGCGCGTAGTAGCTGGTGCGCACATTCTGGTTGTTCTGCCGGGTGTAGGCGGCGCGCGCCACGCGGAAGCCCACCAGGCGCCGCGCCTCGTCGCCACCTTCGCGCACGGTGCCGCTCAGCTGGTCGACACCGCGCTGCAAGGTCAGCGCCACGGGGCCACCACTACCCGCGCCCCCTGCGCGATTGCCTGCGCAGTTGAAGACCAGCCCCGAGCCACCATAGCTGCACTGTGCCAGCACATGGCCGCTCAAGGTCCCGCCAAAGCCGTGCACGGTGGTTGCGGCGGTTGGCGGATAGGGCCAGGTGATCGCGGCAGTGGTCAGCGCTTCGCTCATCGCGACCTGCTCGCTGCTGCCAATGTCAGCCCACCAGCTGCGCACCGGCTGGTTGT
The DNA here is from genome assembly GCF_964277875.1 of uncultured Comamonas sp. Lineage (NCBI taxonomy): Bacteria > Pseudomonadati > Pseudomonadota > Betaproteobacteria > Burkholderiales > Comamonadaceae > Comamonas > uncultured Comamonas sp. The sequence goes on along the minus strand of NZ_CAXYJV010000035.1, from coordinate 43,271 downwards.
TGCTGTTGAACTCGACCATGGCCCAGCGATCGACAAAGGCCGGGTCGGAGAAGACGCCGGCTGGCGTGCCCTCATAGTCGTAGCGCTGCATGGCCTTGACTGGCTCGCCGGGGAACTGGATCGTGCCCCTGCTGCGGCTGGTGAACGTGATCACCACATTACCCGGGCTGCCCGCTTCATGGCCATCGCGTTGCTCGCTGCCAAAGAAGCGCCCGCCTTCATAGAAGTACAGCGGCGCGGTCACCGTGTTGTCGTGCAAGGTGCCCAGTGCGGTGTGGAAGGTCGGCGCACCTGATTGGCGGTAGTTGTAGACCTGCATGAACAGCACGCCATCCTGGATGTCGATGCCCATGCCACGCCCTGGCTCGCCATTGAGTTCATCGCTGATGATCCAGGTCCCGCTCTGCGCGGCAATCAGCGTGGTGGGCAACTCGCCGCTGGGGTCCGAGGTCTTGTTCACTTCGCGCGTGCTGCTACCGGTATTGCCAGCATCATCGGTCTGCGAAGCGGTGACCGTGACAGACCCCTTGGGCAACGCACCCACCTGCATGCCCGGTGCCGTCCATGTCCCGTTGACACAGGCCACCGTCACCTTGATCACCCCGACACTCACGGTAACCAGGCCATCACCGGTGGTGCAGGTACCCGAAGGGCTGTAAGCGTTCTGGTTCGAGGTGTCGATGGTCGGCGCGGTGCTGATCGAGACCGCCGGTGCCGTCGTGTCCTTGACCGTGTTGAGCGAGCCGGAGATGACGGTGCCAGCGACGGTCTGCGAGGCTTTCACGACCACCGTGCCCTCTGGCAGGCTGCGCACGTCCACACCGCTCGTCACCCAGGTGCCGGCGTTGCAGGCAGCCGTGCTGTTGACACTGCCGATCGCCACGGTCACCGCACCGCCAGAGGCGCTGCAGGCACCGGAGACACCGCCATAACTGGCCTGGTTGCCACTGTTGATGCGGGGCGCGACCACCACGGTCACTACAGCGGCCGTGCTCTGCTTGCTGGTCGCGCGGCTGGCACTGCCGGTATTGCCTGCAGCATCGGTTTGCATCGCAGTCACGGTGACAGTACGGGGAGAGGGAAAACAGGCGCTGGAGCCGTCTCCAGCCTGCGGCGCCTGACATGTCTGACAGCGCCTTCCACCGTCAAATCAAGGCGCCGGCTTACAGCAGCGGTTACATACTGGCATAGATTCAATGCCGATTTTGCAACATCGCGTCAGCCAGGCGCCCCCGCACACCCTCGCCATTACCGCGACCGCCACCCGGCTCGGAAGCCACCGCTGCGCCTTGCCAGGCCAGCGGTGGCCTCTGCGCTCAGTCGCCCGCCTGCACCATCTCACCATTGGTGTCGGTCACCCGCACCACCGTGATGGCGGGGGCATCTTCGTCGTCACCTACGATCCCGGTACTGGCGCCGTAGAAGCCGGCGACAAAGCGGAAGGCGGGTGACCCCGACGGACCCGTGCAGTGGAAGTTGTACTGGCGCAGCACTTCTGCGACACAGACGTAGCCCGAGTCGGTATCGATCACCGAGTGCTCATCGCGCTTTTGGAAGCGGAAGATACGGCTTGGCATCGCGTCGGTCGCAGACATCACCGACCAGGACCCGCGCAGCGACTGGGCCGATCCCTTGTTCAGGCCGTAGTAGAAGCGCTCGATCTGCACCGGCTCTTCACCCGGGAAGGCCAGCGTTCCCACCGACGGCGCGCTGAAGTGGATCGACTGGGTCAGTCCCGCATCCGCCTTGAAGCCTGCGATCGCAGCCGGGCCACCAAAGTAGCGCCCACCCTGGTACTGCACGGTGGGCAGATCGGGGGTGTGGGGCTCGGGCGTGGTCGATGGGTCATGCGCGCCAAGCACACTGTGGAAGGTGGCCTTGCCGTCGCTCTGGTAGTCGTACACCGACATGAACAACAGGTGGTCTTCCTGGTGCAGCGGCTTTTGCAGCTCGATGGAGATACCGCGGCCAGGCAGGCCCCGCAACTCGCTGCTGACGACCCAGGTCCCCGACTCGGGCAGGTAGCCCGGCGCATAGTAGCTGGTGCGCACGCGCTGGTTGTCCTGCCAGGCGTAGGCAGCACGCGCCACGCGGAAGCCCACCAGGCGCCGGGTCTCGCCACCGCCCTCCTTCACGGTGCCGCTGAGCTGGTCCACACCACGCTTCATCGTCATCGCGATCGCCGGCGCACCGTTAGCCCCCGCACGGTTGCCCGCGCAGTTGAACACCAGACCCCGGCCGCCATAGCTGCATTGCGCCACCACACGGCCCGACAAGGTGCCGCCAAAGCCATGGACCGCCGTCGCCACAGTAGGTGGGTATGGCCAGCCCATCGCTGCAGCCACCCAGTCCTCGCTCATCGAGACCTGTTCGCTGCTGCCGATATCGGCCCACCAGCTGCGCACCGGCTGGTTGCTGCTGTTGAGCTCGACCATGGCCCAGCGGTCGACAAAGGCCGGATCGGAGAAGACACCAGCAGGCGTGCTCTCGTAGTCAAAGCGGTGCATGGCCTTCACCGGCTCGCCGGGGAACTGGATCGTACCGGTGCTGCGGCTGGTGAAGGTGATCACCACATTGCCGGGGCTGCCGGCCGCATGGCCATCGCGTTGCTCGCTGCCAAAGAAGCGCCCGCCTTCGTAGAAGTACAGCGGAGCGGTCACCTTGTTGTCGCGCAAGGTGCCCAGCGCCGTGTGGAAGGTCGGCTCGCCCGATTGGCGGTAGTTGTAGACCTGCATGAACAGCACGCCGTCCTGGATGTCGATACCCATGCCACGGCCTGGCTCGCCATTGAGCTCATCGCTGATGATCCAGGTACCGTTCTGGGGCGCAATCCGGGCCACCGGAGGCTCGGGCGGCTCGCCGCCAGAGCCCGTCGACTTGGAGACTTCGCGGGTGATGCTGCCCGTGTTGCCGGCCTGGTCCGTCTGCGATGCGGTCACGGCAACCGCGCCATCCGGCAGGCCACGGACATCCATGCCCGGTGCCGTCCAGCTGCCGTTGACGCAGGCCGCTGCAGCCTGGACGGTACCGACCTTCACCGTCATGGGGCCGTCACCCGAGGTGCAGCTGCCCGCAGGGCGGTAGGCGCTCTGGTTGGAGGTATCGATGCTTGGCGCCGTGCCGATCGCGACTGCGGGCGCCACGGTGTCTTTGACCGGGTTCTGGGAAACAGAGACCACCGCACCAGCCACCGTCTGCGAAGCCGTCACCGTGACCGCACCATCAGGCAAGCCACGCACATCCAGCGCTGGCGTGGACCAGGTGCCGCCGCTGCACGGCACCGACACAGACAGGGAGCCGACCACAACGGTCACATTGCTGCCGCTGGCCGCGCAAGTGCCCGAGACGGTGTAGGACGCCTGGTTGGACAAGGCAATCGCTGGCGCCGAAGTGATGGCCAGCACGGGCGTGCCCCCACTGGAGTTCTTGCTGGTCACAAAACCACCCGACCCCGTCTGGCCGCCCGCTGTCTGCGCCACCTGTACCGCGACCGCACCATCGGGCAAGCCGCTGACATCGATGCCTGCGGTGGACCAAGCTCCGCCGCTGCACAGGGCCGTCGCAGAGATGGTGCCGACCAGCACGGTGACATTGGCGCCATCGACCGAGCAGGTGCCCGATACGGTATAGGCAGTCTGGTTGGCCGCCGTGATCGCAGGCGCCGAGGTCACGGCCACGGCAGGCACTACGCCAGCCGCATCCTTGCTCGTCACGATACTGCCGGTGCCCGTCTGGCCTCCCGCCGTCTGCGCCACTGTCACCGTCACCGGTCCGTTGGGCAGGCCGCTGACGTCCAGGCCCGCGATGGACCAGGCGCCAGCGCTGCACACGGCCGTCGCCGAAATGCTGCCGACCAGCACCGTCACATTGGCACCATCGGCCGAGCAAGTGCCCGATACGCCATAGGCCGACTGGTTGCTTGCCGTGATCGCAGGCGCCGAGGTAATGGCCACCACCGGTGCGGCACCGGCCGCGTTCTTGGTGATCACCAGGCTACCCGATCCCGTTTGGCCACCAGCGGTTTGCGAGGCCATGACGGTGACTGCGCCATCGGGCAGCCCGCTGACATCCACACCCGCGCTCGTCCAGATGCCGGCGGTGCACTGCGCCGATGCCGGGACAGATCCAATCAGCACCGTGACAGCGGCGCCATTTGCCGAGCAGGTGCCCGAGACGCTATAGGCGGACTGGTTGGCCGCCGTGATCGCAGATGCCAAGCCAATGGCGACCACAGGCACCACGCCTGCCGAATCCTTGCTGGTCGTCCAACCGCTGGAGCCGATCTGGCCACCCACCGTCTGCGACGCGGACACGGAGACCGGTCCATCGGCCAAGCCGCTGACATCGATGGCCGCAGTCGCCCAGATGCCGCTGTTGCACACCGCCGACGCGGTGAGGCCGCCTATCAGCACATCCACATTGGCGCCATCCGCCGAGCAGGTACCCGAGACCGTATAGGCCGACTGGTTGGCTGCCGTGATCACAGGCGCCGAGGTGATCGCCACCACCGGTGCCACGCCTGCAGTGTCCTTGCTGGTGGCGAAGCTGCCCGTGCCCGTCTGGGCACCAGCCACTTGGGTCGCCGTCACCGCAACCGGCCCATCCGCCAGACCGCTGACGTCCATGCCCGCGGTCGCCCAGAGGCCACCATTGCACGGTGCCGTTGCAGACACCGAGCCGACCTGCACCTGCACATTGCTGCCGTTGACCGAGCAAGTGCCCGAGACGGAGTACGCCGGTGCATTGGCTGCGGTGATGACAGGTGCCGACGTAATGGTCACCACGGGTGTGGCTACGCCAGTGCTCTTGTTGACCTGCACATTGGCCGACCCCACCAGCGCGCCCACCGTTTGCTGAGCGGTCACGGTGACCGTGCCGTCCTGCAAGCCACTGACATTCAACGCTGCGGTCATCCAACTGCCGCTGGTGCAGGGCACCGATGCGGACACCGAACCGACCAGCACCTCCACATTGGTGCCGTTGACCGAACAACTGCCCGAGACGCTATAGGCCGACTGGTTGGCCGCCGTGATGTCCGCAGCCACGGTAATGGTCACCACGGGTGGGACGCCGCCTGTGCTCTTGTTGGTCACCAGGCTGCCCGATCCCTGCAGCGCGCCAACCGTCTGCGCGGCGGTCACCGTGACCGGTCCATCCGGCAGACCACTGACATCCACGGCTGGGATGGTCCAGAGGTTCCCGGCGCATGGCGCCGATGACGACACCGAGCCGATCTGTACAGCCACCGCCGCACTGTTGACCGAGCAGCTGCCCGAGACCACATACGAGGCCTGGTTGGCTGCCGTGATGGCGGGAGCCGAGGTAACGGTTACCACCGGCACGGCGCCAGCCGTGTCCTTGAAGGTGACCAGGCTCCCCGAGCCCAGCACACTGCCGACGGTCTGTGCCGCAGTCACGGTGACCGCTCCATCGGGCAGGACCGTGACATTGAGGCCTGCGGCGGACCAGGTGCTACCCGCGCATGGGGCGCTTGCAGCCACCGAACCGACCTGCACCGCGACCGGCGTGCCGTCGGCCGAGCAGGTGCCCGAGACGGTGTACGACGCCTGGTTGGCTGCGGTGATCGCAGGTGCCTCATTGACGGTCACCACCGGGGCGGCGCCTGCCGTTTCCTTGGTCGTCACCAAGCTGCCCGATCCCGTTTGGCCATTGGCAGTCTGCGAGGCCATGACGGTGACGGCTCCATCGGGCAACGCAGTGACATCCACAGCCGCTGAGGACCAGATGCCAGCATTGCACTGTGCCGATGCCGATACCGAGCCGACCAGGACTGCCACGCTGCTGCCATCCACCGAGCAGGTGCCCGAGACGCTATAGGCGGCCTGGTTCGCCAATGTGATCGCAGGTGCCGACGTCACGCGCACCACGGGTACGTTGCCGGCCGCGTCCTTGGTGGTCACCAGGCTGCCCGTGCCGGTTTGGGCGCCCAGCGTTTGCGAGGCCTTCACCGTGACCGGGCCATCGGGCAAGGCACTGACATCCACAGCCAGGCTCGTCCACAGGCCGGCGTTGCACTGCGCTGAGGCGGGAACCGTGCCGATCTCGACAGCCACCGCCTCGCCGGTGGCCGAGCAGGTACCCGAGACGGTGTAGGCCGACTGGTTCGCTGCGGTGATCGCCGGTGCCGAGGTCACGCTCACGGCGGGCGCAACACCGGCCGTGTCCTTGCTGATCACCAAACTGACCGTTCCCGTCTGGCCACCGGCAGTTTGCGACGCCTCTACCGTGATCTGACCATCGGCCAGGCCACCGGCATCGACGGGACCGGCGGCCCACAGGCCCTCATTGCACTGCGCCGAGGCAGCTACCGAGCCGACCAGCACAGCCACTGCCTGGCCGTTGACCGAGCAGGTACCGGAGACGGTATAGGCCGCCGCGTTGACGGCGGTGATCGCCGGTGCCGATGTAATGACTACTACCGGAACCACCACTGCAGTGGCCTTGCTGGTCTCGACGCTGTCCGAACCGGTCAGGCCACCCAGCGTTTGGGTAGCCGTCACGATGACGGCTCCATCCGCCAATCCGCTGACATCCAGGCCGGCAGCAGACCAGCTTCCACCGTCACACATCGCAGTGGCAGGCACATTGCCGACCTGGACAGCCACATTCGTGCCATTGGCCGAACAGCTGCCCGCCACGGTATAGGACGCCTGGTTGGCAAGCGTGATGATGGGGGCCGAGGTAATGGTCACCACGGGAGCCGCGCCGCCCGTGCTCTTGCCAATCACCACGCTCGCCGCCCCCGTACCACCGCCCACCGTCTGCGACGCGGTCACGGTGACCAAGCCATCAGGCAAGCCACTGACATCCAGACTGGCGGTGGTCCAACCGTTGCTGCCGCACGTTGCCGTGGCTGACAGGGCGCCCACCTGGACCACCACGGCCGCACCGTTGACCGAGCAGGTGCCCGAGACGGTGTAGGCCGACTGGTTGGCCGCGGTGATCTCGGGAGCCGCGCTGATGCTCACCACGGGTGCGGTCCCTCCGGATTCCTTGTTGATCACCAGGCTGGCGGATCCCGTTTGGCCGGCGACCGTTTGTGAGACCAGCACGGTCACCGATCCAGTGGGCAAGCCACTGACATCCAGCGCGGCGGTCGTCCAGGCGCCGTTGCTGCATGGTGCCGTCGCAGCGACCTGGCCCACCAGAACCGACACATCGGCGCCATTGGCAGAACAGCTGCCCGATACGACATAGGCCGACTGGTTGGCAGCGGTGATGGCGGGTGCCGAGCCAATCGCCACCGCAGGTGCAGCACCAGCCAAATCCTTGCTGGTGACCAAACTGCCTGATCCCGTCAGGCCGCCCGCTGTCTGCGAGGCCGTCACGGTCACCGACCCATCGGGCAGGCTACTGACATCCAGCGCAGCGGTAGACCAGGCGCTGCTGGTGCAAGGCGCCGATGCCGATACCGCGCCGACCAGTACGGCCACGTTGGTTCCATTCACCGAGCAGGTGCCTGCTGCGACATAGGCAGACTGGTTGGCAGCCGTGATGGCGGGTGCCGAGGTCACGGTCACCACGGGAGCGATACCGGCCGTATCCTTGGCCGTCACCAGGCTGCCCGATCCCGTTTGGCCGTTCACGGTCTGCGAAGCCGTCACCAGGACCGCTTCATCCGGCAAGCCGCTGACATCCATCGCTGCGGTGGACCAGATCCCACTATTGCACACCGGCAACGGCACGGCTGCCACCTCACCGACATGCACCGTCACCAGCGCGCCGTATGCCGAGCAGGTGCCGGAGACGGTGTAGGCAGTCTGGTTCGCGGCGGTGATCGCGGGGGCCGAGGTAATGGTGACCACGGGGGCGATGCCCACCGAGTCCTTGCCAATCACCAGGCTGCCCGAGCCGGTCAGCCCACCCAAGGTCTGCGAAGCAACCACCGAGACGGATCCATTGGGCAAGCCACTGACATTGAGGCCTGCGGTGACCCAGAGGCCGCTGTTGCACTGCGCCGAGGCGGTTATGGACCCGATGCCGACGTCAACGCCCGTGCCATTGGCCGTGCAGGTGCCAGAGACGGTATAGGACAACTCATTCGCAGCCGTGATTGCAGGGGCCGAGGTGATGGTCACCACGGGGGCGATCCCCGCCGCGCTCTTGCTGGTCACTGCACTGCCCGATCCCGTCTGGGTACCGGCGGTCTGGGAGGCCATGATCGTGACAGGTCCATCCGGCAAGCTGCTGACATCCAGGCCTGCAGTGGCCCAGGCACCGCCGCTGCACAGGGGCAATGCGGCGATGGAACCCACCAGAACGTTCACCGTGCTGCCGTTGACCGAGCAGGTGCCCGAAACGATATAGGACGCCTGGTTGGCGATCGTGATGGGGGGAGCCGAGGTAACCGCAACGTTAGGTGCGACGCCGGCCGTGTCCTTGCTGATCACCAGCGTGCCCGATCCGGTCAGGCCATTGTCGGTCTGCGACGCCGTCACCGTGACCGCGCCATCCGGCAGGGTCCCCACATCCACCGCCGAGGTGGTCCAAAGCCCAGCATTGCACACCGCCGATGCAGGGATGGAGCCAATCAGTACCGCCACATTCGAGCCGGGGGGCGAACCCGTGACCGAGCAGGTGCCCGAGACGGTATAGGCGGATTGGTTGGTTGCCGTGATGGCAGGCGCCGAGCTGATGGACACCACGGGGGCAATACCCGCCGTGTCCTTGGCGGTCACGAGGCTGCCTGATCCGGTTTGACCACCGGCGGTCTGCGAGGCCGTGACCAACACCGGTCCATCCGCCAAGCCGCTGACATCGATGCCCGAACTGGACCAGATGCTGCCGGTGCAGGCTGCCGAGGCCGCCACGGAACCGACCAGGACTGCGACAGGCGTGCCATTGGCCGAGCAGGTGCCCGAGACGGTATAGGACGCCTCATTCAGTGCGGTGATGGCGGGTGCCGAAACAATGGTCACCACGGGAGCCTCCACCACAGTGTTCTTGGTGGTCAAGAGGCTGCCCGACCCTGTCTGGTTGCCTACCGTCTGTGAGGCTGTCACCGTGACCGATCCATCCAGCAAGCTGCTGACATCGACGCCTGCCGACGACCAGAGGCCTCCATTGCAGGTCGCCGTGGCAGCGAGGGAGCCGATCAGAACGGCGACGCCGGTGCTGTTGGCCGAACAGGTGCCTGAGACCGTGTAGGACGCCTGATTCGCCGGGGTGATCGAGGGGGCCGAGGTCACCGCCACCACAGGGACGGTGCCCGTCACGTCCTTGCTCGTCACCAGGGTCGCGGATCCGGTTTGCGCGCCCACGGTCTGCGAAGCCATGACCGTGACCGCACCATTGGGCAAGGCGCTGACATCCAGGCCTGCAGTGGCCCAGCTGCCGTTGGTGCACAGCGCAGAGGCGGAGACAGCGCCCACCAGCACCGCCACGCTGTTGCCATTGACCGAGCAGGTCCCCGAGACCGTATAGCCAGTCTGGTTGGCCTGCGTGATGGCCGGTGCCAGGCCGATGGTCACCACCGGGATGGCGCCGGCCGAATCCTTGGTCGTTCCCAGACTGCCGGAACCCGTCAGCTGGTTGGCCGTTTGGGAGGCCGTGACCGTGACTGGCCCATTGGGCAACCCACTGACATCCAAGCCTGCGGCAGCCCAGATATTGCCGGTACAGGGCGCGGTGGCAGTGACGGTGTCGATCAGGACCGTGACGTTGCTGTCGTTCACCGAGCAGCTGCCCGATACGGTGTAGGAGGCCTGGTTCGCCGCGGTGATGGCCGGTGCCGACGTAACGACCACCACGGGCAGCACACCGGTGACGTCCTTGCTGGTGGAGAAACTGCCCGAGCCGAGCAAACCACTGACCGTTTGCGAGGCCGTGACGGTGACCGGCCCATTCGGCACGGCTGTGACATTGAGGCCGGTGGCCGACCAAAGGCCGCCGTTGCACGTTGCCGATGCGGGCACTGCGCCCACCAGGATGGATACCGCCGCACCGTTGGCCGAGCAGGTGCCCGAGACGCCATACGACGCCTGGTTGGCCAAGGTGATAGGTGGCGCAGAGACGACCGTCACGACGGGCGGCTGCACCACCGGGGCCGTGTTCTTGGTGGTGGACTGGCTGGCCGCGCTGCCCGGCCCTGCGGGGGACTGGGATGCCGTCAGCGTTACGGGGCCATCGGCCAGCCCGGTGGTGTTCACCGAACCGGAATAGCTGCCCGTGGCCGAGCAAGGCAGCGACTGATTGGCACCTGTGGGCGTGGACGTGATGGCCACATTGCCACTGCCGGCGCTGCAGCTTCCGCTGACGGCGACCGAGGACTGGTTGCTGGTGGTGATCAGCGGCAATGGAGCCAAGGTGACGGTCGGCGCGCAGTCGGCCATCGTGGCCGTGGAGTTGCCGACCACGACGGATGCGCCAAGCAAATGCGCGCCCAGCGCGGTGGCGACCAGCTCGACGCGCAGCGCATTGACGCTCAGCGTCCGCCCCTGGTTGCTGAGTGTTTGCTCATTGGTGTGGAGAACCACGCCCACCATGGTCCCGAGGGTTGGCACGCCGATGGTCAGATTGACCGAGGTGTTGACCCCCACACCGACACCCACCAGTGAGCCCGAGGCGCCAAGTATCTGCGCACTCCCCTCTGGTTTGAGGACGCCGTTTTCGCAGGACATCTTCGCTTGCGAGCTGACGGTATCGGCCCCGAGTGCCAGCCCGGCGAGCTTGAGGGCCAGGCCATTGACGGACGCCGAGGACACGACACTGTTTTGCGCCAGCTTGCTCTGCGTGGCAGCGTTGAGAACACCCGTGCGCACGGTCAGCAAATTGCCCAGGCCTGCAGCAACCGATGCACTGAGGACCGAGGTGGGCGCATTGAAATCCGGTGGTGCGGTTCGCGGCCCCGTGTCGGCAATCGGAACGCCGAGCCCCACGCCGGCCGCATCGGCGGTCACCTGCAGGCCATAGGCCCGGCCAGCTCCTGTAGAGGCCGCCAAAGCGTTAAAACTGCAGACGAGGGCCAGGCTCGCGAGCCCCCCATACAACAGACGGCGAAGTGTCCTCTGCGCACCAATCGGGTTCATAGCGTCTCCTAGTACACCGCGCCAAGACGCCGGAACAGGCTGAGTTCCACTCAGGCCTTATCCACCGAGGGTCGAGGACAGGTGCCGCTGATTACTGATACAAACACAACTATTCACAAGGACAACCGTACTTTGAATCTTTGGTAAACAGTAAATTAATTTATTGAAAGAACATATAACCGCGACTAGTTCCGGTCTATAAGCAAATTCAACTCTGCTTGACTGTCCCACCCGCTGAGAAAATTGCCAAAATCCCTGGGCAAACCTCCTGCCATGCAATGCGCTTTTGGGTTGTTTTCATACTCCTTCAGAGGAGAAATGTGGGATAAACGCTGGATTTTGTAAGACATGCCACAGCGCATTTTTGAAACAAAAAAACCCGCCTATGCAGGCGGGTTCGGCATAAATCAGCCAAAAAACCAAATACAGAAATCAATATAGTCCGACAATACCGACGGTATCGTCCTGCATGAATTCCAGGTTTTGACCTACAGGAGCAGTTACATTCAGATATATTCCTACTGACCGCCGCGCACCATCGACAGGATCTTGGCGGTGGTCAAGCCGCTGGCGGTCTGCTGCATCTGCGCCTGGTAACGCGGCTGGAGCTGGCGCCCATCCTGCATCACATGCGCGTAGGCGTTCTTCAGCATCTCGGTCGACAGCTGGCGCCCGCCGGCGTAGTACTGGTTGGCGACATGGCCGAGCGCATACGTAGACGCAAAGCTCATGCCGCTGCTGACCGCCTGCTTGCCCAGGCCACCGATCAGGCCCTTGCCGGCCTTGCCCAGCAAACCGCCGAGCAGCTTGCGCCCGGCCTGCTCCAGGTACTGCGATGTCAGGCCGACGCCCAGGGCACCGAGCAGGTCCTTGATATGCCCCTTGTCCAGCTCGTAGCCATAGTTCTGCCCGATCTGGTAGACCAGGCGCATCTGCAGCGGAATGATGGCCAAGGTCGAGAGGTTCTCGGGCAGCAGCTCGATCGCGCCATTGAGAATCGAGGCCTTGAGGATCTTCTGGTCCATGGCCTCCACGGACAAGGTCGAGGGCCGGCGCTCGGTCTGCGCCGGCACCAGCGGGTCTGCCGCTGCCGGATGGGGTGCGGGCTCGGTCAGCGCCAGCGGGGCTTCGGGCAAGGCGGCGTTCAACGGCGCATCGACCAGGTTGCCAGCCAGCGCCTGCGCAGGTGGCGTGGCCAAGGTGGCCACTGCAGCCATCCCCGTCGCGGCAGCCACTGCAGGCGCGGCGCTAGGACCGGGCGCCTGCCCTACCGTACCAAAAGCCTCGCGCAGCTGCGCCAAAAATTCCGCTTCCTTCGGGCTGGTGCTGCCATCGGCTTCGCAGACGCACAGCGCCATCTCATAGGCAAGCTGGCGCGACTCCACCGTCTGCAGCTGCGCCAGCACATCGCCCAGCTGCACGCGGCGCAGCAGCACATCCTGGTAGAGGTGGGGCAGGTTGATCTGCTGGTCGGCCGCCAGGCCCTCGGCCACCTGGCGGATCTGCTCGCGCTCACGCTCGTGCTTTTCGCCATCGGCGAACGAGGCCAGCAGGCACAAGGTCAAAGTGGCACGAATTTCTTCAGTCGTCATGGATCAGGGCTCCGCGTTAAAAGTGCACAAAAGAAGGCACTTGGAGCCACCAGCGCAGATGGGGTTCCGCAAAAATGCGACACATCGGGCCTTCTGCACTGTCGCCCTACATCTGGGTGCGTTAACTGTGGCTGCGCCTGTACTTCAGCCACTCCCCCACTTGGGTCATCGTGCGCCGTTCTTGGTCGGCCTCCATCACAAAGCCCGGCTGCAGTTGGCCCTGTGTCATGTAGCCGCGCAGCACCTCCAGGCTATTGCCCAAGCCATAACCGCCATGGGTTTGGAAGGGCACCAAGGTTTTGCCTTGCCAGTTTTGCGATGCCAGAAAGGCGCGCACCACGGGAGGCACCGTCTCACCCCAAATCGGAAAACCCAGGTACACCGTGTCAAACGCTGCCACGTCGATACGTAGTGCCAACGGCCTGGTCCGGCCCGCATCGCGCTCCTGCCGGGCCAGCTCCACGGTCTCCAGATAGTCCTCGGGGTACGGCGTGGCCGGCACTATTTCGGCCATCTGCGCTGTCAGGCTGCGCTGGATCAGGCCAGCGATGACACGGGTGTTTCCGGTGCGTGAGAAGTACACGACCAGCACCCGTCCACTAGTGCCCCCGGCGGGGGTCTGCTCGGCCGCAGCGGCCACCACCGGCAAGCTTGCCAGCGTGCCCAACAGCGCCCGCCGCGTGAATCGCTTGCCGGCAACCATTACAGCGTCTTGGTGTAGAACGGCGCCAGCTTGCCCATGGCCGCATCGACATACTTGGGCACCCAATAGGTCTCGATATGGGTGGCACCATCGATCTTGAACAGCTCCTTGTTCTTGGCACCGGTTGCCTTGGCAAAGGCGTCCTCGGTCATGTACAAGGTGTCGGCGGCACTGCCCGCAACCATCAGCAAAGGCTGCTCGATCAGGTCGATCTGGTCCGTGGCATCCCAGCGCATCAAATCCAGCAGGCTGCTCATCGTGTACTTGAAGGTAGAGCCAGGGTGAGCGTGGGTGCGCCAATAGTATTCATAGCCCTGGCGGTACAGCGCAAACGGCAGCGCTGCAATCTGCGCATCGGTCAGGTCGGCATCACCTGCATACAAGACTTCGCCGCCCGCCACCTCTTGAATGCGCGCATTGGTGGCTTGCTTGAGGCGCTGCTGGATCGTGGCCATTTGAGAGCCTGCCAGCCCATCGCGGCGCACACGCCCGGAGTTGAACATGCTGATGGTGGCCACCGACTTGAAGCGTTTGTCCGTCTTGGCCGCCGTCAACGAATAACCACCGCCCGCGCAGATTCCCAACAGCCCGAGGCGGCTGGCATCCACCCCGGCATAGCGGCTGATGAAATCCGCCATGCCGTGGATATCTTCCACGCGAAACTGTGGCTTGTCCGTGCTGCGTGGCAGGCCAGCGCTGCCGCCTTGGTAGGCCGCATCGGCGGTGATGGTGATAAAGCCTTGCTCCGCCAAAAGTTGGGCATAGAGGCCAGCCACCTGTTCCTTGACTCCCCCGTTGGGATGCGCAACCACCACCGCTGGGTACTGCTGCTGGGGGTTGTAGTTGGCGGGGGTGTAGACATTGGCAACGATATCCAGGCCGTTGAGCTTGTAGCTCACGGGGTGGATGTTGACCTTGCCCGGTTCGTTCTTGCTGATCGCGCCAGCGTAGACCAAAGTGAAAGGGTTTTTAGCGGCGTCTGCAGCGGCAGCGGTGGTGGTAGCCATGGTGGAAATTCCTAAGGTAGTGAGGGACAAGGTAAGCGCGGAATGTTTCATCAGCGCACGTCGGGTCAAGGGGGTCATTTCAGAATGCATGTCGGTTGTGGTTGATGGAGGTTGTGCGCATATCAGTCGAGTTGCTGCGCCGTGAGGAAATGCCCCACCAGGTCCGCGATCTCGCGGTTGTTGAGGTCCGACATCAGAAAGTGCGTGTTGCCATGCACACCGATCTCGGGCAGGTGCACCAGTTGCGCCTTGCCACCATGCTGGTTGATCGCAGCCACCCAGCGCTGGGCCATGGCCAGCCGAACCCGCCAGTTGTCCTGCCCCCGCTCAGCCGTGGGTGTCGTAGCAAAGTTGTCCCCGTAATAGATGATGATAGGAATACGGGTCAGCTTCAGAAAATCGTCCAGCGGCACGATCTCCGGCGCCAGAGTGCCTGCTGCGCTGGGCATGGGCTCGGGGGCATCCTGCTGCGCAAAGATAAAACCGCTGCCCGGCTCGAAAGCCACGATGGCCTTCACGTTCGGGTTGCGGATGGCGGTCAGCCAACCGGGGCCGCCACCTTGTGAATGCGTGAACAAAATGCCGGGCCCTACCTTGGAGAACAGCGCCGACATGGCATCGGCAATCACGCCAGCGTCATAGGGACCGGTGTTGGGCGTGATGGAGCGCAGGAACTGGTTCAAGGTTTCTGGCGCCGGGTCAAACTGCACGTTGTCAAATCGCTTGGGCCATTGGCCAATGCGAAACTGGTCAAAGAACAGCTGGTCATTCGGTGTGGGCTCCACCGTCGTGGCCACCGTGCTGTTGCCGGCCCGGCCACGGCGCGGCTGGTCGACCAGGTACACCGAGAATCCGCGCCGCAAAAACAAGGTCTGGAAGCCCTCCCGCCCATCGGGCGTGCTCTCCCAACTGCGCGACGACTGGAACGCTCCGTGCAGCATGACGATCGGCAGCGGCTTGGGCTGCACCGGCACCTGGTAGAAGGCATACAGATGGTCCCCATGAAAACTCTGCCCTGCGGCCGTGGGTTGGTTGTTGTCATAGCGCCCGGGGGTCTGCTGCACCACACCGCCCACGGCAAAGCTGCCTTGGGATTGGATCTGCAGGGGCGCAGTGGCTGGGCCGGATGGCGTGGCGCAGCCGGTGACCAGCGCCGTCGTGCACAAGAGATGGGAGATGTTCATGGTTTTCCTTTTGTTGCCAGCGCCTGATCCAGAGCGACCTGGGCCCGCTCGGCGCTCGCGGTCTGGCCGCTGGCCGCCAACAGCTGGATGAGCTCCTGCAACTGCGAGGCACGCAGCCCCACCCTCATGCTGGCGAGCATGTGCGATCGCAGCTGAGCCTCGGCGCCAGCGGTGGCAGCCAATGCACCCACGGTGGCTAGTTCGCGGCTTTGCCAATCAAGGTTGTCGCGCTCAAAAATGTCGCCAAACAAATGCGCCTGCAAAAACTGGTTGATAACCGGAGCAAACACCATCACCGGCCCTTGCACTGGGCCACCGGATATTTCTGTCTGGTTTCTGCGCCCCACCGCCACCAAATCCTCACCGGTTGGAACGTTACTGCTGGGCGCCGCGCCTACTGCATCCTGTATGCCTTGTTGCTGACGGGCCTCCAGCACTTTCATCAACTGCGTGAGCGCATTCAGGCTTTTGGGGAAGCCCACATAGGCATACAGCTGCACCAGCACTTCCTTGGTCTCACTGATGCTCAGCCCCGCATCAAGGCCCTGGCGCAGGGCGGCATCGAGTTGCGCCATATCACTGCTGGCAGAAAATGCCGCTATCAAGGGAATCGCCTTCTGCTTCGCATTGAGCGTATCTGCGCCGGGGTGCTGGCGTGTTGGCGGCTGCGCCGCTGCGGCCTGCTGCAGGCCCGCGCCTTGCCAGGCTGCCTGGTAGTCCTCATCGCTGACCAGCTCTTGCCAGGTCACCGAGTGGCCATCCTGCTTCTCAGCGATGGCCACATGCACCATGGCCCCGCCCGGCCCTGCACCGTGCCAGTGGCGCACGTGGGCCGGAATGCTGACGACATCGCCCACGCGCATCGCAAGGGCTGGCTGCCCCTGCTGCTGCACCAGACCAACGCCCTGCGTCACGATCAACGTCTGGCCCAGAGGATGGGTGTGCCAGGCTGTGCGCGCAGCGGCCTCAAACGCCACCGTACCACCACCAGCGTGGCCAGGCGCTGACGCGCTGAACGGCGTGCTGATGCGCACGGCACCGCTAAAGCGGTCTGCCGTCCCGGTGGCAGCCGGCTGGCTGGCAGCGGTGCGAACCTCCACCACGGCCGTGCGCGGGTCGCCGCTTGGTGGCTGTGCGCCGGCGCTGGATGCGGCGCCGGCCAAGGCGAGGCAAAGCAAGGATTTCATCGTGCGTAACTCCGGTGATGTGGGCAGCGCTGCGGGTCCCAGCGCGCGATAAAGCCCACTTTAAGCAAGGGCGTTCATACTGAACAGTGGTGAATAGGTTGATTTATTGGCATCAAATTGATGACAATAGCCCCCAAAGGAAGCACAGCATGGCCCTCAACGAACTGCGATCCATCACCACTTTCATCAAGGCGGCCGAGCTGGGCAGCTTGCGCAAAGCTGCCATGGACCTAGGCATCAGCCCCCAGGCGGCCAGCAAGGCGCTGGCGCAGCTCGAAACGCATCTGGACGCACGCCTGTTCCACCGCACCACGCGCGTCATGTCGCTGACCGATGCCGGCCAACGTTTGCTTGAAGAAGTGCAACCATCGGTCCAAGGCATGCAGCGCGCGCTGGACAATGCTCGCCAAGGCAAGGACGATTTCCAAGGCCCCTTGCGTATAGCGGGGCCCCGCAGTACGTTTGGCGGCATCCTGTGGCGCCTGGTCGAAGAGTTTTGTGACCTGCATCCCGGCATCCAGCCCGATGTGCTGCTGGAGGACCGGGTCGGCAACTGGGTGGAGGACCGCGTGGATGTCGGCTTCCGGCTGGGTGCATCGCCGCACGAGGGGGTGATTGCGCGCAAGCTGTTTGCATTGCAGATGGTGGTCTGCGCATCCCCGGCCTACTTGCAGCGCCACGGCGTGCCTTCCTCACTCAACGCCTTGGCCGCGCACCGTTGCAGTGCCTTTCGCCACCCCGCCAGTGGCAAGGTCATGCCCTGGCATCTGCAGGTGGGCGAACAGATCGTGGACCTGCCCGTGGTGCCCGCGCTGTGCAGCAACGACGAAGCCTTTGAGCTCGATGCCGTGCTGGCCGGCAAGGTGCTGGGCCAGCTGGCGGGCGTCACCGCCGCGCCATACATACGCGACGGGCGGCTGGTGCCAGTGCTGGTCGAGCACACGCCCGAGTACATCCACTACTTTGTGTACTTTGGCAGCAGAAGCTCCCAGCCCGCACGGGCGCGCGCCTTTATCGATCTGGCCGTGCAGCGACTGGTGGACAACCCCGAATTCATCCTCAGCCATGAAGAGCTGCAGCGGTTTGCGGCCTCCCCAGCCAAGCCAGCAGCCAAGCGCAGCGCCAAAGCGCGGCACTGACCTTCAGCCGCCGCTCACCTGTGCAATGCCGGCCTGGGCCAGTTCGTCGCGCAGCACCTGCAGCGCCTGCGCCTGGTGTGCGGCATCCATCTGCGCATCATGGTTGGCCACGCTGATGGCGGCGATATGCGCGCTGTGGTCGGTCTGGAACTCGATCGCCAGGCCCACGCCGGTGGCACCCGAGGTCAGCAGGTTGACGCTGAGCGAATGGCCGCGTTTGCGTGTCTGGCGCACCATGTCCATCAGCCGCTCCTGGCTGATGCCGGCGGCCTCGTAGTCCAGCCGGCGGCGCTGGAAGATCTGCTCCAGCTCGGCATCGCGCAGGCTGGCGGCCAGCGCCAGGCTGGCCGTTCCCTGGCCCAGCAGGCGGATCTGCCCGGTCATCAGGCTGTGGGCAGGCAGCACCGTGCTGCCCGGCTGCACATGCAGGCAATGGGCAAAGTCGCCGACGCGGATGATCAGAAACACCGTATCGCCGGTGCGTCTGGCCACGCTCACCATCACCGGGTGGCAGACCCCGAAGATCGGCGGCTTGGCCATCGCGGCCAGCCCCGTCAGCATCGCTTCCACCCCCAGGCGGTAGCGGCCCGTGTCCGCATCCTTGGCCGCGTAGCCGGACTGCACGAGCACCATCAGCAGCCGCCGCGCGGTCGACCGGTCCAGCCCCGACTGCGCCGTCAGATCGGCAATCGACAGGCCTTGCACATGGTGGCGCGTCAACAGCCGCAGCACCTTGACCAGGCGCGCAGGGCTCTGCGCCCCGGGAAAACCTGAGTTCATATCGTGAACATCCGTGCTGCCAGCTTTTGCCATCCCAGCGCTTCCCGTTTCATAGTTGGTCGTCACCCCGCAAGGCCCGCACAAGCTAATGCAGATGGCTGCCGGCGCCTGTCTCCCCCGTTATCTGGAAAACCCTATGAACGCCTACCGCCCTGTACATGCCCCGCACCCCGCCCCTGTTGTCGGCAGCGCTGGCTCGCCCCGCTGGACCCAGCGCCCCGCGCAATCGAACTGGGGCGATTTTGGCCCCGACGACCAGCTCGGCCGCCTGAACTACCTGACGGCGGACAAGGTGAAGGAAGCGGCGCGGGAGATACAGACCGGCGAGCGCTTCTGCCTGAGCCTGCCGTTGGACAAGCCCGGCGGCAATGCGCTCAACCCGCGCCGCCACCCGCCGATCATCAAGCCCTCGCGCCGGCCGCTGGGCCCGGGCCTGAACTTTGCGCTGTCGCGCGAGAACCCGCTCTACACCGACGTTGTCAGTGACGACTATGCCGAGCTCTACCTGCAGTACTCAACGCAATGGGATGCGCTGTCGCATGTGGGCAGCCATTTCGACATCAATGGCGATGGCGTGGACGAACTGGTCTACTACAACGGCTTCCAGGCCGGCATCGACATCCTGGCGCCCGATGACCTGCCGGACATGGGCGGCCAGTCCCGCGCCAAGGCGCTGGGCGTGGAGCGCCTGGCCGAGCAGGCCATCCAGGGCCGGGGCGTACTGGTCAACCTGCGCCGCCACTTTGGCGACGGCCACACCCTGGTGTCGGGCAAGATGCTCAAGGAGGTGCTGCAGGCCGACGGCATTGAGGTGACCCAGGGCGACATCGTGGCGCTCTACACCGGCTTCAGCGAACTGCTGCTTGCCTGCGATGGCCCCCCCAAGCCGGACATGCCCGAGACCGTTGGCGCGGTGCTCGATGGGCGCTGCCCCGAGCTGCAGCAGTGGATCATCGACAGCCACATCACCACCTTGGTGGCCGACAACTACGGCATCGAATCGGTGCCCGGCCGGCCGGTGGATGGCAGCTGCGCCTTTCTGCCGCTGCACGAGCTGTGCCTGTTCAAGCTCGGCATGCCGTTTGGCGAACTCTGGTACCTGCACCCGCTGGCGCAGTGGCTGCAGGCCCATGGCCGCTACCGCTTCATGCTGACCGCACCGGCGCTTCGCCTGCCCGGTGCCGTGGGCTCGCCCGTGACTCCGGTCGCCACCGTCTGAAGGCCGCCTATGACATCCCAACCCATGGCCAGCGCGCCCAGCAGCGCGCGGGCCAACGATGTGCGCCACCTGCTGGCACTGGGCGCCGACGACGCGCCTGCGCTGCAGTTTGGCGGCAGCACCCACAGCTATGCGCAGCTGCGCAGCCAGGTGCAGCAATGCGCCAACGGCCTGCGCCAGCAAGGCCTGGTGGCCGGCGATGTGCTGGGCCTGTGGCTGCCCAATACCCCCCACTGGCTGCTGCTGCACCTGGCCTGCGCCGAGCTGGGCATCACCACCTTGAGCCTCAACCTCAAGCTCGGCGTCAAGGAAATCAGCAGCTTTATCGACCGCTCGGGTTGCAAGGCACTGGCCTTTGACCGCGCCACCGCCAATGCGCTGGCCGTTATGAATGGCGCTGCCGCCAGTGCGGGCAGCCTGCTGCCGGGCAACAGCCTGGCGCAAATCCTGGCGCAGCAAGGCGGCAGCCTGCAGTGCCTGATCGATGCCAGCCTGGGCCCGGCCCACAGCAACCCAGGCCAAATGCAAGTCGCTGGCACGGCGCTACCCATCCAGCCCTGGCAAACGCTGATGGCAGCACCCGCAACGCCCCAGAACAACAGCGCCTGCCAGGGCGACCAGACCTGCATCATCCTGTCCTCGTCAGGTACCACCAGCCAGCCCAAGCTCATCGTGCACCGCCAGTCCAGCGTGGCCCAGCATGCGCAGGATGTGGCGCCCGGCTTTGGCATCGACACCAGCTGCCGCAGCCTGCTGGCCTTGCCGCTGTGCGGGGCATTTGGCTACACCGCCGCAATGGCCACCCTGGCCGCAGGCGCCTGCCTGGTGCTGCATGAGGTGTTTGATACCGCACGCGCTGCGGCCTGCCTGCACAGCGAGCCCATCACCCACATGTTTGGCACCAATGACATGGTCGACAAGCTCATTGCCGATCTGCCCGCAGGCTGGCAGCCGCAGGCGCTGCGCTTTTTTGGCCATGCCAACTTTGTGCCCGGGCTCGATGCGCTGCCAGCCCTTGCGCAGCAGTTCGGCATCCCGATGGTCGGCTGCTTTGGCATGAGCGAGACCTTTGCGCTGTTTGCCCACCAGGACCCGGCCGCGCCCCTGCCCCGGCGCGCGCAATCGGGCGGCTTTCCGGTCTGCCCGCAGGCGCGGGTGCGCGTGCGCAACCTGGAGACCGGCGCCCTCGCCGGCGCACAGGAGCCCGGCGAGCTGGAGTTCTACAGCCCCACGTTGATGCAACAGTACCTGCACGATGCACAGGCCACGCAGCAGGCCTTCACCGATGACGGCTATTTGCGCTCCGGCGATCTGGGCTACCTCAATGGCGACGGCGGCTTTACCCATATCTCGCGCCTGGGCGATGTGCTGCGCATCGGCGGCTTTCTGGTCAACCCCGCCGAGATCGAGGAGTCGGTGATAGCGCTCAGCGGCGCCAGCGCCTGCCAGGTGGTGGCCGTGAACGCCTCGGGCAGCTCGCGCCCGGTGGCCTTTGTGCTGGAGCCCAGCGGCAGCGCCAGCAGCCGTTGGGACGAAGAGGCGCTCAAGGCCCAGCTGCAGCAGCAGATTGCCCGCTACAAGGTACCCATCCGCATCTTCCGGGTCGACACCTTTCCCTACACGATGGGACCCAACGGCAAGAAGGTCAAACGCAATGAGCTGCGCGACCTGGCCCAGCGCCTGCTCGCCCAGGAGGCCACCGCATGAAGCAGCCATGGACCCTGGCCGACACGCCCTTTTTTGACGCGCAGCATGAAGAAGTCATCGCCCGGCTCAACCGCTGGATCAGCGACAACCGCGCGCGCCTGGCCGATGAAACGCCGCAGGACCTGCAGGCCGAATGCCGCCACTGGCTGCAGAGCCTCGCCCAGCATGGCCTGCTGGAATACGCCGCGCCGGCGATGGCCGATGGCATGCCAGCGGCGGTGGACCTGCGCGCCATCTGCCTGGTGCGCGAATGCCTGGGCTACTACGCGCCGCTGGCCGATTTTGTCTTCAGCATGCAGGGCATCGGCAGCGCCGCGCTGTGGCAAAAAGGCGATCCCCGTTTGGTGGCGCCCTATGTGCAGGCCTGCAGCCAGGGCGAAAAAGTCGCAGCCTTTGCGCTGACCGAGCCCGATGGCGGATCGGACGTGGCGGCCACCAAGACCCGTGCGGTGCTGCAAGGTGACCACTACCTGCTCGATGGCGCCAAGTCCTATATCTCCAACGGCGGCATCGCCGACTTCTACGTCGTCATTGCGCGCACCGAAGAGGCCAAGGGTGCCAGCGGACTGTCGGCCTTGCTCGTCGATGCCTGCACCCCGGGCCTGCGCATCCACCGCACCATCGACATCATCGCGCCCCATCCGCTCGCGGAGATCCATTTCGCGCAGTGCCGGGTGCCCGCCAACCGCCTGCTGGGCCAGCCCGGCGAAGGCTTCAAGGTGGCGATGGGTGTGCTCGATATCTTCCGCAGCTCCGTCGGGGCCGCCGCGCTGGGCATGGGCCAGCGTGCGCTCGATGAAACCCTGGCGCGGGTCAGCCAGCGCCAGCTCTATGGCCAGGCGATGGCCGAGATGCAGACCGTGCAGCACAAGCTGGCCGACATGGCCACGCAGTTGGAGGCCGCGCGCCTGCTGGTGCACAAGGCCGCCTGGTGCCGCGATGTGCGCCAGCGCCGCATCAGCACCGAGGCAGCGATGGCCAAGATGCAGGGCACCGAGGCCGCCTTCCAGGTGGTCGATGCGGCCGTGCAGCTGTGGGGCGGTATGGGCATCACCTGCGGCAGCGTGGTCGAGCGCCTCTACCGCGAAGTCCGCCCGATGCGCATCTACGAAGGCGCCACCGAAGTGCAAAAGACCATCATCGGTCGGCAGATATTGAAAGGCCTGGCATGACAGACAGCTCCCGCAAACCCCGCGTTCTGGTCACTGGCGCGAGCCGGGGCATTGGCCGCGCCACGATGCGCTACCTGGCCGACAAGGGCTACCAGACCATTGGCCTGGCCCGCAGCATCCCTGCCGACGCCCGCTCCGATGAGCAGTTCATCGCCTGCGATCTGATGGACCTGGATGGCACGCGCCAGCAGGTCGAGCAGCTGGCCGCGCAAGCGCCGTTCTACGGCCTGGTCAACAACGCCGCGCTGGCACACACCACCGACCTGGCACACACCAGCGTGGCCGACATGAACGAGGCGATGGCGCTGAACGTGAACGCCTGCCTGGTCTGCATGCAGGCGCTGCTGCCGGGCATGCGCCAGGCGCGCGCTGGCCGGGTCGTCAATATCTCGTCGCGCGCCGCGCTGGGCAAGCCCAACCGCACCGCCTACAGCGCCACCAAGGCCGCCGTCATCGGCATGAGCCGCACCTGGGCGCTGGAGCTGGCCACGGACCAGATAACGGTCAATGTGATTGCCCCGGGCCCCGTGGCCACCGAACTGTTCAAGACCGCCAGCCCGCCCGGCGCGCCGCAGACCGAGGCGCTGCTCGCCGCCGTGCCGCTGCAGCGGGTGTCCGAGCCGGTGGAGATCGCCCATGCGATCGACTTTCTGCTGCATCCGCTGGCCGGCTACATCACCGGCCAGACCTTGCATATCGATGGAGGACTGACGATCAGCGCCACCCGGCTATAGCGATCTCAGAGGGGCTTCTCGACACGGCAACACCACAAAAAGGAACGGAGACAATGCCATGAACGACCAACTTCCCCCAGCCCAAGCACCTGCCAACCGGGACCGACGACGGTGGTTGCTGCGCAACGCCGCCTGGGGTGCAGCCAGCCTGCTGGCCAGCCACCCGGCCTGGGCGCAAAGCCCCTACCCGTCCCGCCCGGTGCGGCTGGTCGTGCCGTTTGCGGCAGGGGGCGCCACCGATGTGCTGGGCCGCTTGCTGGCCAAGGCGCTGGAGCCGGGCCTGGGCCAGCCGGTGGTCGTCGACAACAAGGTCGGCGCGGCCGGCGCCATCGGTGCCACCCAGGTGGCCCATGCCGAGCCCGATGGCTACAACGTGCTAATGGGCGGCGTGGGCACCAATATCGTGCTAGAGCACACGATGCCCGACCTGGGCTACCGGCCCCAGCGCGACTTTGCCGCCGTCGCCTCGATCTGCAATGTGGACTATGTGCTGGTGGTGGCGCAGGACAGCCCCTACCAGACCTTGGGCGAGCTGCTGGCCGATGCGAAGAAGACACCGGACAAGCTGCGCTACATGTCCACCGGGCCGCTGGGCCCGCTGCATGTGGCCATGGAGTACCTGGGCAAGCTCAGCGGCGCGCAGATGATCCATGCGCCCTACAAGGGCGAGGCTCCCGCGCTGCCGGACCTGCTGCAGCAGCGGGTGGACATGGGCATGATGACGGCGCTCTTCACCCGGCCGCAGGTGCAGTCGGGCAAGCTGCGCGTGCTGGCCACGTTGAGCGCGCAGCGCATGGCCTCCTGGCCCGAGATCGCCACGGTGGCCGAGCTGGGCTACCCCGGTTTTGCCGCGCCGATCTGGAACGGCTTTTTTGTGCCACGCAAGACCGGCGCCGAGGTGGTGGACCGCCTGGGCAAGGTCACCGTGGCCCAGCTGCAGGCGCCCGAGCTGAAGAACCTGCTCGAAAAACAAGGGGTATCCGTCACCGCCCAGGGCCCGGACGCCTACGAGAAATTCCTGCAGGCCGAGCGCCTGCGCTGGCAACAGATGATCCGCGAATCCCAGGTACTGACAAAAAGCTGAACAGGAGACAAGACATGGTTATCTCTCACATCCGCGCGCTGCGCGCCCCCCTCCCACCGCTGGGCCTGGCCGCAGCGCTGCTGTGCCTGCCGCTGGGCGCCATGGCGCAATCGGGCCCGCCGGTGCGCATCGGCCTGATCGTCGACCAGTCGGGCGTCTACTCGGCCATCACCGGCAAGGGCAGCATCACGGCTGCCCAGATGGCGCTGGACGAGGCCGGAGGACAGGTGCTGGGCCGCAAGGTCGAGCTGCTGACCTTTGACCACCAGAGCAAGGCCGACTCGGCAGCGGCCAAGGCGCGCGAATGGTACGACAACGGCGTGGACGCGATCCAGGACGTGGGCGGCTCGGCAGCCGCGCTGGCGGTGCTGAACATCGCCAAGGAAAAGGGCAAGGTGCTGGTGATGAGCGGCCCGGCCAGCGACCGCATCACTGGCGACATGTGCGGCCCGACCGTGGCCCACTGGGCCTACAACTCCTATTCGCTGGCCAATGCCGTGGGCAAGGCTGCAGCCGAGAAGTTCGGCAAGCAGTGGTATTTTCTGACCGCCGACTACTCCGGCGGCTATGACATCGTCAAGGCCACCACCCAGGCGATCAGCACGGTCGGCGGCAAGGTGATCGGCGAGACCCGGCACCCGCTCAATGGCTCGGATTTCTCGTCCGCCGTGGTGCAGGCCCAGGCCAGCAAGGCCGATGTGATCGGCCTGGCCAACTTTGGCAATGACCTGGTCAACTCGATCAAGGCCGCGCGCGAATTCGGCATCACCCCCGAGAGCAGGCAAAAGCTCGCGTCACTGCTGATGTACATCAACGATGTGCATTCGGTAGGCCTGCGCACCGCGCAGGGCATGCTGCTGTCCGAGGCCTTTTACTGGGACATGAATGACGAGACGCGTGCCTTCTCGAAGAAGTACTTCGCCAAGGTCAATGCCATGCCCAATATGAGCCAGATGGGCGCCTACTCCTCCCTCAAGCACTACCTGAAGGCGGTGGAGGCCGCAGGCAGCACCGATGCCAAGGCGGTGATGGCCAAGATGCGCGAGATGCCGATCAACGATGTGTTCACCAAGAATGGGCGCCTGCGCGAGGACGGCATGATGGTGCACGACATGTACCTGTTCCAGGTCAAGTCACCGCAGGAGTCCAAGGCCCCTTGGGACTACTACAAGGTCATCAGCACGGTGCCGGCCGACAAGGCCTTCCTGCCGCTGTCCGAGTCGGCCTGCCCGCTGGTCAAGAAGTAGGCCGCCGCACCATGGCCCACCGCGAAACCCAGAACCAGCTTTTCAGCCCGCTGCAGCTGCGCGATGTCGTGCTCAAGAACCGCATCGCGGCCGCCCCGATGTGGCAGTACCAGGGCCGCCATGGCCGGGTGCAGGATTGGCATCTGATGCACCTGGGCCGCCTGGCCGCAGGCGGCAGCGGCCTGGTGCTCCAGGAAGGCACCGGCGTGGAGCGGCGTGGCGCCGGCACCTTGGGCGATATAGGGCTGTGGCAGGACGACATGGTCGCGCCCTTGCAGCGCATCGTGCAGCTGATGCGCGACTGCGGCACCACGCCCGGCATCCAGCTGATGCATGCCGGCCGCAAGGCCCGGCAGCTGACACCGGCCCAGGGCCGGGGCCCCCTGCCCTGCCAGCCCGATATCGCCGACTGGGATGCCTGGACGCCGATGGGCCCCAGTGCGATCCCGGCGGGCAAGGGACTGGAGACGCCGCTGCCCATGTCGCTGCAGCACATCCAGCAGGTGGTGGAGGCCTTTGCCGCGGCCGCCGGCCGCGCCGCGCGCGCGGGCTACCAGGTGCTGGAGCTGCATGCCGGCCATGGCTATCTGCTGCACAGCTTTTTGTCACCGCTGGCCAACCAGCGCGGCGATGCCTGGGGTGGCAGCTTTGACAACCGCTGCCGGCTGCTGCTGAGCGTCGTCGAAGCGGTGCGTGCCGTATGGCCAGCGGGCCTGCCGCTGTTGGTGCGGCTGTCCTGCACCGATGGCGCGCCCGGCGGCTGGACCTTGGAAGACAGCATCGCGCTGGTCCAGCGCCTGCTGCCGCTGGGGGTGGATGTGATCGACTGCTCGTCGGGCGGCATTGCCGGCTCGCCATTGCGCGGCGGCGCGCTGGCCACCTATGGCTACCAGGTGGAACTGGCCTCGGCCATCAAGGCCGCCACCGGCGCCCGCACGATGGCTGTGGGCCTGATCGTGCATGCGCAACAGGCCGAAGCCATTTTGCGCAGCGGCGACGCGGACCTGGTGGCACTGGCGCGCGAGCTGATCTACAACCCCAACTGGCCGATGGATGCGGCGCAAAAGCTGCAGGATGCGCAGGACTTCCAGATGCTGACCAGGAACGAAGCGTTCTGGCTGGAGCGGCGCAAGGCCACCACACCGGATCTGCAGCCGTCCACCTTTGTGCGCTGAAGGCGTTGACGGCACCGGGCCGGGCAATGCCACAATGCGGCGATGCGCCTGTCCTCTATCGTCCTTCCCCTGGCATTGCTTGTACTGCTGGCCAGCGCCGGCTGCAAGCAAATCCCCTATTCGCCGTTGCCGGCACCGCCGACCGGCATCCGCTACGAGCCTGGCGCCAACAGCGCGGGCATTGCGCGCATGTCAGAGACTGAGCTGCTGCGCCAAAAGCGCCTGGCCCAGGGGGGCGACAAACGTGCGGCCTTCAACGTCTACCAGCATCTGCGCTCGGTAGAGAACGATGATGCCCAGGCGCGCGACTGGCTGATCCTGGCGGCCGACCTGGGCCATGCGCCGGCGCAGTACAACCTGGCCCAGATCGGCATGTATGAACAGGACAGCGCCAGCGCGCTGTACTGGGCAAAACGGGCCAGGGCCTCGGGCTATGCGCATGCGGCCGAGCTGGTGCAGTCGCTGGAGAACCCCGAATAGACGCGAAGCGATCAGCGGGCCGGTGGCAGGCGCGCCAGCTCGGCAGTCAACGCGCGCACATCGGCCAGCGCGCGGGTCTGGTCGGCCGGTGCCGCGCTGGCGGCCGATCCTCCCAGGGCCTGGGAGAAGCCCTGCAGCACCTGCTGGGCCTTTTTCAGCTCGGTCTCCAGGATAAGGCGGCGCTCGTCCTGGCCAAAAGCTGCGCGCTCAGGCGGGCGTGGGCTTGGCGACCGGGTGTGGATTGGGGCAGGTGCGGATGCGACCGTGCGCAGCGTGCGGCGCGCGGGCGTTGCAACTGCGGCCTTGCAACCGGGTCCGGCGGCGGCGGCACCGCCAAGGATGTATTCCACGCCCTCATCCTTGCACACCGTCTGCGCACCGGCTGGCAAAGCGCCCAGCGCGGCAGACAGCAGCAGCACGGCCGCTGCCGTCAATGCCCCGTCAGCGTGCCGCATCGAATGGATTGGGAACATTCTCCACCCCCATCGGATTTGTCCAGATTGCAGGGCAGAAGGCATTGCGCAGGCCCACCACGTCCTGGAGGCCATCAAGCGCTGCATTGCCCACATGCGCGGTCACCCACTGCGCCCCGTTGCGGATATTGCCGACCAGGTCGGGCACCAGGGTCGCATAGTCGCCCAGGCCGCTGTTGCCGTCGGCCACATCCCATTTGAAGCTGGCATTGAGGTCCGAGGTATCGCGCGCCGGCCCAAAGGAATAGAAGGGATGCCAGTACAGGGACGACTGCATGCCGACCGAGGCCTCCTGCGTCAGCGGAAAGCGGTCGTTCGACAGAAAGAACGCATCGATGGCCGAGACACCGGTGGCATCGGCACCGGGCACGTCGTCGCCGGTCGTCAGCACCGAGCCGATGTGCCTGGAGACATAGCGGTAGCCCTGCATCGCCTTGATGATGATGGGCCCGGCAATCGGCACGCTGAGCTTGTAGCCGTAGTGCACCCGCAGGTGCAGGATATTGGTCTCGCCCAAGGTCTTGTTGGAGACCGCACCGCGCAGCCGCGCATCTTCCAGATTCGGGGTGTCGCCGTTGTAGGTGTCGGTCGCGCCGGTACGCGCATCGCGCTCATAGGGCAACGGCTTGCGGTAGCGCAGGCTGTCGTTGGGGATGCGAACGATGCCCCGCGATTCGCCATAGTTCTCCACCATCGCCCAGTCCAGAAAAGTGTTCTGCGTCGGGTTGACATACTCGATGCAGCTGCCCTGGATCAAATCGGTGTTGGTGTTGACCCAGCCCCTGAGCAGGCTCGAGACACTGGCGTCCGACACATACAGCGGCATCATGCCGCGCACAAAACCTTGCCAGACGCTGCCCTTGGTCAGTGCGGACTTGACGTTGCCCAGGCTCACGTCGGCCAGCATGCCCTTCTTGGCCAGCGGAATGCGCAGGTCATAGGGCAGCGGCAGCGCATTGTTGAGCGAGCCCACACGCGCAGCCTCGTTGGCGGCGTACTGCAAGGTCAGCCTGGCGCGGTAGATCAGCGCAAACTGGACCAGCGACAGCGTGAACACCAGCACCACCGGCAGCGCGATCAAGGTCTCCGTCATCGACACGCCGCGCTGCCGGGCGCGGCTTGCAGGCTTGAGCGTCATGCGCATGTCAACCCCTTTCAACACAGTTGCAGCCGCTGGCCCGGTGCCAGCCCCAGGCGCGCAGCCTCGCCGCTGCGCAGCTCCAGCACACCTTGAGCGCCCCGGCACCAGGCCATGCGCCAAGGCGCCAGGCCGGCGCTGATGCGCAGCACCTGCTGCTGCGCATCGACAAACACCACATCGATCGCGTAGCGCATGAAGCAGGTATGCACGGCCGCGCAGCGCTCGAACACCAGCGCCTCGCCACTGCCGGGCGGCGGACGAAAGATCAGGCCAAAGGCGCGTTCGGAAAAGCGCTCGGCCACCTGTGCTTTGAGTGCTGGCATGCCGGGCACCTTCATTTCAAGGTCTGGTACATCTGCACCGCGAGTGGAAAAAAGATCACCATGAAGGTGACCGGAAAGATAAAGATCACCAGCGGACCGAGCATCTTCACGGGCGCTTCCATCGCCAGTTTCTCGGCGTGCTGGAAGCGCTCGGTACGGCGCTGCTCGGAGATGGCGACCAGGGTGTCGGTCACGCTGGCACCCAGCGATTCGGCCTGCGTCAGGTTGGAGACCAGGCCGCGCACATGCTTGTTGTCCATGCGCTCGGCCATCGCGTTGAAGGCCTCGGTACGGCTCATGCCCGTGCGCATTTCGCGCAGCAGGCGCTCGAGCTCTTCGTGCATGGCGCCGCTGGGTCCCTTCTGCACCGCCTGCGAGATCGCCGCCGTCAAGCCCAGACCGGCCTGGCAGCACAAGGTGATCAGATCGAGGTAGCCGGGCAAGGTGCGCAGCACTTCCTTGTCGCGGCGCTTCTTGCGGTCGTTGACCCAGATAGCCGGCAGCATCCAGCCCAACAGCAGGCCTGCCAGGCAGGCCAGGCGCACCCACTGCCCATCGATCTTCAGTGCCATCGCCGCGCCGGTGAAGGCCAGCGCCACCGCCGTCATCGCGATCACGCGCACGGCGATGATCTCCTCGGCCTTGAGCACATACTCCAGGCCGGCCAGCTGCAGCTTGCGCTTCCAGCGCAGCAGGCTGGAGGTGGGCGCGATCTCCGAGACATGGAACTGCAGCACGTTGACCGCCGGCCAGATGAGCCGGATGCCCCATGGAAGCGGGTCCATGTGCTCGCGCACCGACGGCCGGGCCTTGCGCACAATGGCCACGAAGTACAGCAGGATGATGGCCGCCATCACAGCGGACAGAAAGATGGCGGCGAGCAGAATGGCGTTTTTCATGGCTCAGATGTCGATGGCGACAATTTTCTTGATGGACATATAGCCCAGGGTGAGCATCACGATCATCACGGCCAGTACCCCCCAGCCGATGGGGGTGACAAACAGCAGGTGCATGGTCGGCTGCATCAGGTACAGAATGCCGCCCAGCACCACGGGGAACATGGTCATCACCAGGCCCTGGATGCGGCCTTGCGCCGTCAGCGCCTTGATGCGCCCTTCCAGCATGGCTTTCTTGCGCAGGGTCTCGGCCAGCAGCTGCAGCGGCTCGGACAGGTTGCCCCCCACTTCCTTGGCCACCCGCAAGGCCACCACCACGAGCATGAAGTCCGGAATCTGGATGCGCCGCGCCATGTTCTGCACCGCGTCGTCAAAAGACAGGCCAATGCGCTGCTCCTTGAGCACAATCGCGAACTCATCGCCCAGCGGGCCTTTCTGGTCACGCACCAGAATCTGCAGCGCCACCGACAGTGCACTGCCGGCGCGCAATGCGCTGGCAATGAAGAGCAAGGCATCGGGCAGCTCGGCCTCGATGCGTTCGCGCCGCTTCTTGCGCTGCCAGGCAAAGTAGCGCGCCGGCAGAAAGTACACGGCGCCGCAGACCACCACCACCAGCAACCAGTTGCGGGCCACCAGGTAGGCAAGGATGCCGGCCACCACCACCATGGCCATATGGCCGGTGGCCAGGGTCAGCGCCTTTTGCGCATGGAACTCCGAGATGCCCAGGATCCGGAGGCCGCGGCCGCGCAGGTAGACGTTGGACCGGTTGCGCCACTCGCCCAGGCGGCTGTAGACCAGCCAGCCCGAGAGCACCACAAAGCCGGCAGCTGCCAGCAGAAAGCCGAAGAACTGCCAATTCTTCATACCGGCTCTCCCTGGAAGAACAACTCCTCCATGTTCACCGGTACTCCGTGTTCCACCAGCCTGGAGACAAAGTCCGGGATCACCCCGGTGGCCTCGAACCGGCCCTGGGTGCGGAACTCGGCATCCAGCCCGGTCTTGCGGAACACAAAGATGTCCTGCATCTGGATCACGCCATCGGTGCAGTGGAGCACCTCGGTGATCTGGGTCACCTTGCGGCTGCCGCAGGGAAAGCGGGTGAGCTGCACCATCAGGTGGATCGCCGATGCGATCTGCTCGCGGATGGCGGTGACGGGAATGTTCATGCCCGCCATCGTCACCAGCACTTCCATGCGGGCTGCGGCATCGCGCGGCGAGTTCGCATGCAAGGTGGTGAGCGAGCCGTCGTGGCCGGTGTTCATGGCCTGCAGCATGTCCAGCGCCTCGCCGCTGCGGCACTCGCCGACGACGATGCGGTCCGGGCGCATCCGCAGCGAGTTCTTGACCAGGTCCCGGATCGACACGGCGCCCTTGCCTTCGACGTTGGCCGGGCGTGCCTCCAGCGACACCAGGTTGGGCTGGTTCAGCGAGAGCTCGGCCGCATCCTCCACCGTCAGGATGCGTTCGTCGTTGGGGATGAAATTGGACATCATGTTCAGCAACGTGGTCTTGCCGGTGCCGGTGCCGCCCGAGACCACGATGTTGAGCTTGTTCTCCACCGCCAGCTGCAGAAAGTCGACCATGGCCTGCGAGATCGACTGGTATTGCACCATGCCCTCTGCACCCATGCGCTTCTTCGGAAACTTGCGGATGGTGATGCTGGGGCCGCGAATCGCCAGCGGCGGGATGATGGCGTTCACGCGCGAGCCGTCTTTGAGGCGCGCATCGACCATCGGCGAGCTCTCGTCGATCCGCCGGCCCAGCGGCGTCACGATGCGCTCGATCGCACCGTTGACCGCCAGGTCGCTGGTGAAGGACACATCGGTGCGCTCGAGGCGGCCGCGCCGCTCGATCCAGATTTCGTCAAAGCGGTTGACCATCACCTCGGTCACCGAGTCGTCCTGCAGCAGCACCTCCAGCGGGCCCAGGCCAATCGCCTCGTCCAGCAGCTGCTGGCTCAGCTCGGTGCGGTCAATGGTCTCGGGCAGGTTGGGCGTGTCGCGGATGATCTCGGCAATCAGCGCGCGCACGTTGGAGCGCAGCTCGTCGTCCTTCATCTTGATGGTGTCGATGCGGCGCGCTTCCAGCTGCTCGAGCAGCTGGCGGTGCAGCAGGCGGCGCCACTGCAGCAGCGGGTCTTCCTGGCGCGGCTGGCTGCGCGCGGGACGCGGGTGCTCCAGCGCAGGCGGTGCGCCCGGGTCCGGTGCCTGGGATTCTTCGCGGGGTCCCGCGAGCTTCTCATCGAGCAGCACGATGATGGAGTGCCCGCCGACGACCACCTCCTCCCCCCCTCGGCAGGGGCCATAGCGGGTCACGCGCTCGTTGTTGACCCAGGTGCCAAACAGGCTGCCCCGGTCTTCGATGAAGACCTCGCCGTCATGCAGCATCACCACCGCATGGTCGCGGGCCACGTTCCAGCCCGTCAGGTGCAGGGAGCGGTCTGCGGATTTGCCGATGGTGAAGGTCTCGGCGCCGAGTTCGAACTCCTGCGCCTTCTGGCGGGGCGAATGGACTAGTAACTTATGCACGGTCTTCTCCGGAATCAGCGGCCGCAGCCGTCAGTTGTGCGAATAGCTGTCGGGGTCCAGACCCCGCTCGGGCATCGGCGGCTCGGCCTTCCTGGAGTTGCGGTAGAGGTCTTCGGTCAGGTCGGTAAAGCCATTGGAGATCTGCTCCTCCATCTGCTGGCTGCGCTCCAGGCGGGGGCGCGAATCGCGCGCGGTGACCACACGCGGGGTGATGAACACCACGGTCTCGATCTGGGTGTCGCTGTCGTTGTTGTTCTTGAAGGCCCAGCCCAGCACCGGCACATGGCGCAGGCCCGGCAGGCCATCGGTGGCGCGCGAGGACTGGCGGCTCAGCAGGCCCGAGAGGATGATGGTGTCGCCGTCATCGACATTGAACTCGCTCTCGGTGCGGCGCGTCAGCAGCCCCGGGATGCCATCGACCGAGACCGACTGGTCGATGTTGCTGACCTCGGCCAGGATCGAGCCGGAGATGTTGCCAGCGCCATCGGCCATCGGCTTGACATGCAGGCGCAGGCCATAGGGCTTGTAGTTGACCGAGCCGGTACCCAGCGCGCTCATCGCGGGCAAGGGGATTTCACCGCCCGAGAGAAAGCGCGCCTCGCCGCCGCTGCGGGTGGTGAGCTTGGGCGAGGCCAGCAGCATCGCATTGCCGCGCTGCACCTGCAGGTTGATCGCCGAGGTCAGCGCCGTGCTCAGGCCAAAGTAGTAGCGCGCCTTGCGCCGGCGCTGGTCCAGAAAGCCCTGGCCGTAGCCGCTGTCCAAGTTCAGAAAGGGCGAGTTCTCCGGCAGGATGCGGTAGCCGCCGTTGGAGGCGATATCGGAGAACAGGCCAAAGTTGAAACCACCACCGGTCGTATCCCACTTCATGCCCAGGTCGTCCAGCGCCGAGCGCGAGAACTCCACAATGCGCACATCCATCTCGATCATGCGGTCCACACGCAGGCGCTCCGAGGTGGCGAAGGATACGACGGCCGGTCCGTACATGCGCGCAATCTCCCGCAGCCGCGATACCGCAGCGGGGTCAAGGTTGGCGCCGTCGAGGATGATCTTTTCGCCGACACGCGAGACGCTCACCCCGCTGATGCCGGCGGTCAGCATCGAGATTTCGCCTTCGATGCGGTCCAGGTCGACCACATTGACGCGCGCCTTGAGGCTGCTGACCTGGCCGTCCTTGCGCCAGATATGGACCGTGCTTTCGCCGGCGTCCAGCGCCGTCAGCAGCAGGCTCTTCTGGTCCACGACACGCGCTTCCATGATCTTGCCATTGCCGACGGCCACGCGCACGACGTCGCGCAGCTCGATCAGGGTCATCTGCCCCACATAGAGCGACAGCGATGCCGGCAGGTGCCTGATCACCAGGGGCTGCACGCCACCGATGCTGGTTGCATCTGCGCCAGCCTGGGTGTTGACGCTGACCGTGGGCAAGGTGCGAAAGCCAGGCGATGTGAGAGGCGCCATCTGGCCCTCGGTATCGCGGGCGAAATCGCCCCCCTCGCCCCCTTGGCCGCGCTGCTCGGCTTCCGCCTGCAGCGAGGCACTTTGCGCAGCGCGCAGCAAATCACCGAGTGCACCGGTGGCTGCCGGCTGCGTGGTGCCGCCCGATGGCTGTGCGGCCAACAACGGCGCCGTAGGCAGGGCCAGCGCGAGCGCGGTGCAAGCCGTCGCACCCCAGTTCTGAAGGGCCGGACGGGGACGGGACATACGGATCATCAAGGAATTCATGGTCTACCAACTCTAGGGAGCGAACGGCACAGCAAGGCCAGGGAATAGATCAGCACGCAGCGGGGATCAGTAGGAGCCGGCCACGGCGGGCGCCTGGGGCGCCGGCACGCTGGCGCCAGGAACGGCCGCAGCACCCAGCAAGGCCGCCAGCGGCGTCTGCATCTGGGTCTTGACCCCGCTGCCGCCGACGATGTACTCGACCATCGCCGGTGTGCGGCTGGGCAGGGTCCGAACCGGGGGGCGCTGGGGGCGGAAGCTGTCGATGTAACTGGCCAGCTGCTGGGCGTTGGTGCCGGTGTCGAGCTTCTGGCGGTCATCGGCATTGCGCAGTGCCGCGACGATCTTGCCCAGCTTTTGCGCGAGGATCAGGCGCTGCGCATCGACCGGCGGCAGGCCCACGGTCACCGTGGTGTAGCTGCGCTGGCGGTAGGGATCGACGGTGTTGGCGATGTCGGGGCGCTTGCGCAGCTCGGAGAACTGCTCGGAGGTGATCTGGCCGGTGGCGCGCACGACTACGTCCTGCAACAGCGGCACGACGATGGCGTCCTCGGCCTGGGTGCCGCCATCCTTGTCGGCGATGAACAGGAAGTCGATATGGTCGCCCGCACGCAGCATGCCCGAGATGGTGCTGACCTCATCGACCGGAATGGTCACCGCACGCACGCCGGCTTCGAGCTCTTCGGAGAACAGCTTGCGCGGCGTCACAAAAAAGTTGGCCAGCAGTGGCTTGCCGGCGCTGATGTCCACCGACAGCTGGCGGCCCAGAAAGCCGTCGATCATGTCCGGCGTCAGCACATCGGCATGCACATAGGCCGAGGGCACGCTGCGCTTGGCCACCATCTCGGGCTGCAGTGCGGTGCCGGCGGGAATGTTCTGGATCGGCACCACCACATCGGTGCGCAGGCGTTCGGCTTCGGATTCCAGGTTGGCCTGGATCTCGCGCTCGGAGGTCTTCAGGTAGTACCAGCCCAGGCCGGCTGCGATGACCCCGAGCGTGATGGCGGCGATCAGCGGAGCGGCGCGGCGCGAACCATTGGCCAGCCGGGAGAAACGGTTCGGTTTGGGAGAGTTTGGGGTCACCATGGCAAAGAGATCGTGTAGGAATAGGAAGCCCAGGCTGCGCGGAAGGCATCGATCAGCAGCTGAAACAACGACTTGTCGGTCCCCGGCATGGGCGCGAAGAACACCGCCGCCAGCACCCCCGCGACGATCACGTACTCGGTCATGATCTGCCCCGACTGCCGGCGGCTGCGGATAACTGGGCGTGGGAGGTTCGGTGTCGGCATGCGGGAAACGGCTAGGCCTGGGGCAAGGTGTTGCTGATGACGATGGAGCAACCCACGCCGTTGTGGGCCAGAGCGATCACCGCCTCCTGGCCGCCGCGCCGCAGCACCACCTGGGCGCGCGTGCCGCCTTGGATGGTCTTGCGGCTGAGCACCGTCCAGCCGGCCACCAGCGCCTGTTCGCGGATGTAGAGCTCATTGGCCTCGACGCTCAAGGTATTGCCCCAGACGGTGGTGCGGTTGACCCGGTCAGCATCGAACGAAAAGGTGTCGGAGAACTCATCGGTGCCCATCGGCACGGCCAGGTAGCTGCGGCGCTGCAGCTGCTCGCTGACCAGTTGCGGCACCGCGCCATGCAGCCAGGCCGACGAGATGCGCACCTGCTGCTTGCCGCTGGGCAGCGGCCGGAACTCGACCGTGATGCGGAAATGGCCATCGCGCGCGCCGAGGATCGGAATGCCTTCGAGCATGGTTTCCGAGAAATCGGACTTGCCCCCCAGCCATTCCTGGTAGAAGCGCTGGGCCTGGCGGGTGTCGCCGTCGATATCAAAGGCCTGGATCTGCATGGGTATCTTGTTCTGCACGATCAACTCGGCCACCCAGTACGGCGACAGATGCTTGTCTGGAAACAGGATGACCGGCCAGGCAATGGCGCTGCCGGGTGCGGCGCGGGTTGCCAGCGGCACGGCGGCGGCCAGCGCGGCCAGCAGCAGCCAGGCCAGCGGCAACCACAGCCCTGCTGGCCGGCGGACAGCACGCACGCCACGCCTGGGCCTGTGCAACAGCATCATCGTCATGGCAAGGTGTTGACGACCGGCGGCGGCGGGAACGCGCGGTAGAAGCGGAAGCAGTCCTTGCCGTCGGGCTTCTCCAGCGGTCCGCACTCGTGCTCGCCCGGGTTGTCGTTGTAGTGCTCATTGGCAGGCACCTTCTGCAGCCACTCATAGCGGTCGAGCGGCACCGACTTCTCCTGCGCATCGCCAGGCGTCAGGCCCATCGTGAGCTTGTTGTGGTCAAAGGTGGGCCAGAGCCACTTGAGCGTGCTGCCCAGCTGCCCCAGTGGCGCGCGGAAATCCTGGTACTCCGGGCGGTCCAGCAGCTTCATCGGCACCAGCCCCTGGATCTTGGATTCCTCGCGGTTCGTGCCGCCGGCGCTCCAGGGCTCGGACAGCATGGTCACATGGTCCTTGATCTGTAACTTGAGCGGCAGCGGCGTGTCGTTCTTGTGCAAGGCCGACTCCACCTTGCCAAATTCGGTTGGGAAGCGCGCAGCGGCAAAACCGGCACCCCGCTCCAGTGCCACCTCGGTGCGCATATAGCCCTGGGTGACAAAGCGGAACTTGGCGATCGACTCGCCCTTGGCCAGGTTCTGCACCTCACCGACCTTGGAGAAGATGGTATCCATGAAGGCCGCGACCGAGGGCAGTGGTGCAGCGGTGGTCTTGGCGCTGAGCGACTCGTTGAAGTCGGGCATGCGGGCCTGGCCCGACGTGAACTCGGACACCGCCTCGCCATGCACACCCGTGTTGGTGTCCTGCATGGGATCGCGGAATACATGGCGGCGCAGGTCGTTGCTCAGCTCGGCATCGGACTTGCGGATGGCGCCGCTGGCGCCCTTGTACTGGTCGGCCGACATGACCTCGGTTTCCGTCGCCGCGGGAAACCAGACCGCGCGCTGCCAGGCATTGAGCTTGGCCGCCGCCGTGACCTGCATGCGCGCCTGGCCGTAGTCGGCAATCAACGGGACGGCCGCCATCAGCAGTGCCGCAAAACCGCTGATCAACGTGACCTCGACCAGCGCGCTGCCCTGCTGCGCGCGGTGCCGGGCACGGCGCTGCAGCGCCTTCATCGGAGGAGTCTGGAGCATCATTGCGCGGCATCCTGGTTGTCGGGCTCGCCGCCGCCAAACAGGCCATCCGACCCGCCCAGGGCGGAGCCGGCCACGGCCACGCCACGCGCCCAGATGGAGGGCTCGACATGGTGGACCTGCCAGTACGGGGAGAACAGGTTCTTGTGCTCGATATAGCCACCGGTGAAGCCGACCTTGATCGTGCGGCCGGCGATCTGCAGCGACTTGTACTGGTCCTTGGTCATGTCGCGGCGCTGCCAGCGGTCCTGCGGCCGCTTGAAATACAGCTGGGCCGAAGACAGCGCGCTCATGTCGCCACCCAGCATGCGGTCGCGCAGGCCGATGCTGTAGTCGTCCTTGGCATAGCCAAAGCCGGCTTGTTCGCCAGTGCGCACATCGCTGCCCCGGCGCGCCACCATCACCGAGATGGTCGGCCCCTTGTCGGTCAGGCTGCCCCACTTGCGGGGGTTGATGCTGGTCATCGACAGGTCGCCATACCATTTGTCCTGGTCCCGGCCCTTGAGCGTGCGCAGCTGGCGCACATCCCAGTAGCGGGGCAGCGAGAAATTCCTGGTGGCCAGCCCAATGTCGGTGCGCGGCTTGTACTTGTAGGCCGAGTTGAACTGCAGCACCGCATAAGGCACCAGCAAATTGTTGCCATCCCGGTCGCGCCCCGCCGCATAGATGGCGCTGTCGGACAGGCCGTCCGCGGTCAGCTTGCCGTAGTTGCGCTTCTCATCGCTTTGGTACTCGGGATCGGCATTGCGCGGCTTGAAGTTCTTGTCGTAGGAGCGCAAGGCCAGACGGTGGCCGGACCAGCCCTTGTCGGCATAGCCGGAGCCACCCGTGGCAGCGGCTGCGCCCAGCCCGAAATCGCCGACAAAGCGCTCGCCCAGCAGCACCCCGGCGCCGAAGATGTTCACCGAATCGGCTGATTGCCAGCGGATGCGGCCCCGCTCGTCGGCCAGGTCCGAGCCCCGGGTGGCCACCAGCTCGGTGCCGCCCTTCCACGACACCGTGCCTTTGAGCAGCTCCTGCATGGCCGTGGCTATCGGGCCGCTGGAGAGGTCAAAACTGGAGCCCTCGTTTTGCATGCCGCTGATGCCCTGACCGATCAGGCCCGGGAAAATGCGCCGGTCCTTGCTGAAGTCATCGCGTGTCGCCTGGGCCGCATGGGCAAAACGCATCGCATCAAAAAAATCGTCCTCGTCGTTGCGGCGGTCCGACGTGGTGCTGTAGAGCTTGATGAAGTTGAGAAACTCCAGCGACGAGCTGGCAATCAGCGGTGCATTGGCCGCTACCGGCAAATAGGCCTTGTCGTCGTTGTCGCTGAGCACATCCTTGGCGACGACGATGGCCTCGGGAATGCTGGCGCCGGTTGTCGCCGCCTGGGCCAGAGAGATGGCGGTGTTGAGCACCCGCAGCGCGTCCACCATGATCTGGAACGGCCGGGCCGACGGCTCGATGGCCTTGGCGATGTTGTTGGCCTGGCGCTGGTACTTGGCGGCCGCCTGCACATTGCCGCCCCACTTGACCAGGTAATTGATGGCGCTGATGAAGTCATAGCGTGCAGCAGCGGCTGCTGCCTGGGCCAGGTTCCACACGCCCTTCTGCCCCTCGATCTCCACCCGCGCCACCTGGATATTGGCCGCCGTGCTGACCACCATGCCCACCGACGTTTGAAAGCTCGCCAGCATCGCGACGCCCGCTTCATTTGCGGCCATGGCCCGATTGGTATAGGCCAGAAAATTCAATTGCCGCGCAAATACCGTCGAAGCGCTATACGTCATCGCATCGGCATTGTTTTGCAGCTTCATTTTGTCTCGCGTCACAATGGCCGTGTTATAGACCAGGAATATGCCGAGACAGACCACCGGAACCATGGCCAACAAATAGACAATCACCTGCCCTTTTTGTACGCGATCCCCGAATCGATACGAACATGGTTTATGCATGATGGCCACTATTATGTAATTCGTTGGATTCCGGAGGCCCTCCCTCCCGTTGATAGCGTAAAGCCATTATCCCAACCCGGCCCACCCAAGGGTTTGCACTGAATACCAGACGCCCACCGCAGGCAGTACCTGCTTACGCTGGGGCCAGGCGCCTGCAGCTTCGCAGCAGCGCAACCGGTTTGCGACAGCGGCTGTTATTTGGCGCCGTCGTTACCACCCTCGGTATAGGTCGACATATTCATGTTCTTCTGGGCATTGGTCAGCGCCTTGCCCGATGCTGCCTGTGCCGCAGTAATGCCTTCCTTGCCCGATTCACCACCCACTTCCTTGGCCATACCCGCAACCTGGCTGCGCACCGTCTGGCCGAAAAAGCTGAAGGCGGCAATCGCGGCAATCGCAATCAAGCCCAAGATAATGATGTATTCCGTCATGCCCTGGCCGCGCGATTTGCGCTTGGTCACCGGCATGGAAAGTCTTGCGACAGCGGATGGGGTGTGATTTGTGATATTCAAGGCGAGCTCCTCATTCATGGATCATTCGGACGAAAATGCAGTCATTTCAGAAACCATGCCATGCGACAGCGCAGCGCAATTACTGAACGGCGCAATGGTATCTATCTGTTTTCGCGATGTACATGCCATTTTTATTAAAATGTTAACAAAGTGTTTCCTTGCCTAAATAGACTGAATGAGCTTATTTGTCAAAATTAATTTGTTGCCAGATGAAATTTTTCAACTGTCATATTGATGACATCCACAGGTTATTGAACAATCCTTTGCAACCAACGCCAGTCAACACAATAATTCCATAGAAATCATGACCCAAGCCCCTAGTCCGAGGGAACGTCCCATAATTACACAACATATATATGCAATCGATATTCGATACCGTCCCAGAATAACTTGCCATAATTAGCGAGTAATCATTTCATCTGTCCAATAAATAAGCAGCATTAATCGCTGCCCCAACACATAGCAAGGGATCTGCTGCCTCCTCCGCTGTCGCGGTCTGAACATGGGCCGGCGCGAGTGCTCAGGTGGAATGTCTTGTCGACTGCAGGCCGCTGACGCGCGAAAACGCCTTACACCATGAGCCGATCCGCACGCCACGCCTTCGGAACGTACAGCGCAGAAGATCCCCGGACACGGAGAAACAAGCATGGAAAAAGGCAGACCGAAGTCAGGCATCACACTGACTGAACGGGAACGTGAACAGCTCGAAACCATGGCCACCCAGGCAGGCCAGCCCGCCCATCTGGCGGCCCGCGCCCGGATCATCCTGCGCAGCGTGGAAGGCGACAGCAACACCGCGATCGCCCAGGGCATGGGACTGACGCAGGCGACGGTGGGCAAGTGGCGGCGCCGCTTTGCCAGCCACCGCGTCGTGGGCCTGTATGACAACATGCGCCCGGGCAAGCCCCGCACGATCGATGACCGGCAGCTGCAAACCATCGCTGCCATCACCACAGCGGCAACCGCTTCTGGCGACGCCGCACCTGACAGCGTGCGCGCGCTGGCAGCGCGCACGGGCATGTCCAAGAGCAGCGTGGCGCGCTATCTGCAGCTGCTGGGCAAAACCAGGTCCCGTCCCCACTTTGCGCTCTTCAGCGATCCGCTGCTGCTGGAGCAGCTGCAGGCCCCCGCTGCGCTCTACCTGAGCGGCAGCGACAGAGCGCTGGTGATCTGCCTGGACACCAAGAGCCCGCTGAGCCTGCCCGCCGCTCCCCGCAAGGCCAGCCCATCCCACGCCCTCACCGACCATGGCAGTTGGCCGCATTCGCTCTCAACGGCGCTGTGCAAGGCACTCAGCAGCCCCTGCACAAGCCCGCCAGCGCAGTGCAAGCCCCGTCTCCGGCACCAGGAGTTTCTGGTCTTCCTGCGTGAAGTCGAAGCCATGCTGCCGCCTCATCTGGATGTGCATTGCATCCTCGACACCAGCGCGCTGAG
This sequence comes from uncultured Comamonas sp., assembly GCF_964277875.1. NCBI lineage: Bacteria > Pseudomonadati > Pseudomonadota > Betaproteobacteria > Burkholderiales > Comamonadaceae > Comamonas > uncultured Comamonas sp. The sequence goes on along the minus strand of NZ_CAXYJV010000035.1, from coordinate 1,697 downwards.
CCAGCATCCCAGCATCAAGGCCTGGCTGGGCACGCGCCCGCACTGGTGCACACATGGCTGTGGCGACTACGCCGCCTGGCACCGGGAGCTGGGCCGCTTTCTGAGCCGGCTGGGCACCCAGCGCAGCGCGAACACGCCCAGCCGGGAATGTGCGCAGTGGCTGCAGTCTGTCGATGCATTGGCACGCCAACAAGGCGCCCATCACCGCCCCTTTCGCTGGATGGGAGCACTGCAGCCGCCGGAAGAGAACGGTACCGCCGCAAGCCCGCAGTCGCGGCCATGCGCGGAAAAACCGGACACGGGCGACCATTGAACCCCAAGGGCATGCCGGGGGCGTCTAAGCTACGCGACCGGGGAATGTAACAAAATGATGTAGCATTCCCACACTACCAAGGGGCAGATGCAGATGAATGACGCACTCCAAAGAGTCCAACGCAGATGGCAACGATGCTGACGACCGTCCGTGCGCTCCTGGTTCTGCTCCTCTGCGTGCTGGCCAGTGGGACCGAAGCGGCCAACTACCCCTGCAGCGGCGGCAAAGGCGGCATCGCGCACTGTGCGGGAACGCGCTTTGTCTGCCGCGACGGCTCCATCAGCGGCTCCAAGCGCGTCTGCACTGCCGCCGACGCAGCCACGCCAATCCTGCGTCCGCTGGTCACCGATGCCACACCCTCCCGCACGGACTGCGCCTGCCGCGCCAACCGCTATTGCACGGGTCCACGCGGCGGACGCTATTGCCTGTCCGACAGTGGCAAAAAGAGCTATTTGCGCGACTGAAGTGCCGCAGATGGCGGCCCAGCGCAAGGGGCTGGACATTCCAGCGCGGCGGTCTGCGCGGATGCGCGCGCCTGGCATAACGCACGCCCCCCTGCGCCGCTGGTCCGTTTGCGGTGCGACCGCCGTGGTGGAATGGCAAGCCGGTGCGGATCAGGCCTTCGAACGCTCGCACCGTCATCAAGAGGCCCGCGCAATGGGGTAGCACCTGTCACTATCAGCGATGGAAGATCTGCAGGACGTGCGCCGGCAGGCACGCTGCGGAAATGAAGGTGGAGATGGAGAGAGAAAGAGTGCTCTTGGAAGCTGGCCGATGACCGTCAGCCTGCCGCAGCTTAGGCGGTGGTCCGCAAGACCGTGCGGACGATCGTGGGGTGCACGCATCGCCAGCGCACCGGCGTGTCTGCCGCAGCATCGCGCCAACGCCAGCCACGCATCATCCGGGTGGTGCCTCGAGCCGGGATCGAACCGGCACGCCACTTTCGCGGCACGGGATTTTAAGTCCCGGGTGTCTACCAATTTCACCATCGAGGCACGCAGCCTGCCATTCTAGCCGCTCCCGCTGCGCTGTTGGACGAAGACAGCCCGGGAACTCCGTGTGGACACGGTAGCCCCAGCATCTGCAGATGCGCGCAGTGCCCATGACAGCGAATGCGCCAGGGGTAAACGAAGACAGGCTTCGTGCCGGTCTGTGCAGCGGCAGCAACATGCGCTAGCGTGCAGAACGCAGACGCCGAAAAGCAAAAAAGAGCCCAAAGGCTCTTTTCGCAATGTGTTGGAGCGGGAAAACGGGTTCGAACCGTCGACCTATACCTTGGCAAGGTATCGCTCTACCAACTGAGCTATTCCCGCAAAAACCAGCATGAACGGATCCACACCAGCTTTGAAACTGGAGCGGGAAAACGGGTTCGAACCGTCGACCT
>NZ_CAXYJV010000034.1:0-137956 GCF_964277875.1 uncultured Comamonas sp. | reverse complement strand
TGCAAAACCCTCGCCAAGCGGGATGGACGCGGATCGGGATGAGCCGCAAGGCGTCTTTTGCAGTCAATAGCCGTAGCTATTGACAAGAAAGACAACGCAGCGGATCGCCCGAGACCGCGTTCAGACCACGGCAGAGAGTTTTGCAGAGGGTCCCTAGGTCATGCCTTGCTGCATTTGGATGGGGGAAAGGTGCGAACAGCTGCTAACCCGACAGCGGCGTATTAACCTACGCTGATTTGCAACTCAACGAAACTCCGTTGAGTCGAGTTAATTCAAGCCGCGACAGAGGGGCCTGGAGAAAGTGCCACTGAGCGTTGTAAAAAACCATCGCCACATCGCAGATGACCGTGGCTGGGCTTGAATCAGGTCTGGGTTATGGGCTTGGCGCGGCCCAGCACAACGATAGATCGCATCTGTCTCAAGTAAGGAGGGTGGGCACGGCATAGAGAAATGCAGCTGCAGCATTCGTGTGAAGCAGCAATGACATGCCAGCAGCCATTGCCAAGTTCAGCAACTACCGGTGATGCAATTCGTTCTTTGAGAGAGCGCTGTAGTGAAACGGATGCTTGGGCGGACTGAGCGCCGTCGTTATGACTGCATCTTGTCCTCTGCGCGGGAAACTGCTTGGAGATAAATGCGCAGTGTTAGCATTCAGCAGAGACTGGTAGAACGCGTCAAGATATGCTGACGACAGCGCTGTTGAGCCCTGCGCCGGTCATTGTGAGCAGTCCATGTGCAAGACGGTAGACATTGGCCGAGCTGATAAGAGCAGCACGCTAGCTATCGCACAAACACGATCGCCCGATGCGATACATCGGGCGTTATCCGCTGGGTTAAGTTTGCCCGGCAGGGCGGTGAGCCGGGCAAGAGGTGCTGCAGCCAGCGAGTCAGCCTCTACAAAGGCTGCTTTGTGCAGAGAGGGTTTTCAGCTCGTCTGCAATTCCAACCCCGCATGCTCGCGCAGCGGATGGAAGTGGATTTTCGGAAAACGCTCTTGCGCCAGGCGCACGTCATACGGGCTGGTGCACAGATACGCCAGGGTGTTGGCCGCATCATGCGCCAGGCGCAGCGGGTAGGCGTGTTCGAACTCGCGCAGTTCGGCGGGGGTGTCGGCGGTGATCCAGCGGGCGCCGGTGTACTGGCAGCCTTCCAGGCGCACTTCGCAGTCGTACTCGGTCTTCAGGCGGTGCTGCACCACTTCAAACTGCAGCTGGCCCACGGCGCCCAGCAGCATGTTGCCGCCGGCATCGGGCTTGAAGACCTGGATGGCGCCTTCTTCGCCCAGCTGCATCAGGCCTTGCTGCAGCTGCTTGGTGCGCAGCGGGTTCTTCAGCACCACGGTCATGAACATTTCTGGCGCGAAGAACGGCAGGCCGGTGAACTGCAGGTTGGGCCCATCGGTGATGGTGTCGCCCAGCTGCACGCCGCCGTGCGTGGTAAAGCCGATGATGTCGCCGGCATAGGCCTCGTCCACCGCTTCGCGGCGCTGGCTCATGAAGGTCACCACGCTGGTGGGGCGCAGTTCCTTGGCGGTGCGCTGCACCTTCATCTTCATGCCGGGGGTGTACTTGCCCGAAGCCACGCGCACAAAGGCGATGCGGTCTCGGTGGTTGCTGTCCATATTGGCCTGCACCTTGAACACCACGCCCGAGAAGCTGCTGTCTTCTGGATGGATGGTCTTTTCTTCGCGGTTGCGGTTGACCTCGGTGTAGGCGATGCGGGGGCCGGGCGGTGGCGACATGTCCACGACCGCGTCGAGCACTTCCATCACCCCGAAGTTGTTCACACCGGAGCCGAAGAACACGGGGGTCAGCTTGCCGGCCAGAAAGTCGGCATGGTTCCATTCGGCAGAGGCGCCCTGGGCCAGCTCCATCGAATCGAGCGCATCGTCAAAGGCCTGGCCAAAGCGGCTGCGCAGCTTGTCGCTCTCGCTCAGCGGGATGACTTCGAAATCCTTGGGGCCGCGGTCGCTGCCTGGCGCGAACACGGTCATGCTTTGGGTCAGCAGGTTGATGATGCCGCCAAAGCTCTTGCCCTGGCCGACGGGCCAGGTGATGGGGCAGCAGGGCATGCCCAGCTCGCGCTCGACCTCGTCCATGATGTCCAGCGGATCGCGCACTTCGCGGTCCATCTTGTTGACGAAGGTGATGATGGGCGTATCGCGCTGGCGGCAGACCTCGATCAGGCGGCGGGTCTGCGATTCCACACCGTTGGCCGCATCGATCACCATCAGCGCCGAGTCCACGGCCGTCAGCACCCGGTAGGTGTCTTCCGAGAAGTCCTTGTGGCCGGGGGTGTCGAGCAGGTTGATGACATGGTCGCGGTAGCTCATCTGCATCACCGACGAGGCCACCGAAATACCACGCTGCTTTTCAATCTCCATCCAGTCCGAGGTCGCGTGGCGCGAGGCCTTGCGGCCCTTCACGGCGCCCGCGATCTGGATCGCACCGGAGAACAGCAGCAGCTTTTCGGTCAGGGTGGTCTTACCCGCATCCGGGTGGGAGATGATCGCAAAGGTGCGGCGGCGTTGGGTTTCGGGAGCGTAGGACACAGTACGGAAGAGCAAAGAGCGCAGACCCGGGACCGGGCTGCCAAAAAACAAAGCCAGCAGGTGCTGGCTGGGACTGCGGGCATTTTAACGGAAAGCGTTTATCCGGGCATGTGGGGGTGAGGCTTGGGATCCTCTGCAGAACCCTCGCTAACCGATATGGGCGCGGATCGCCCGGGACCACGTTCAGACCACGGCAGGGAGTTTTGCAGCCGGTCCCTAGCGCAGATAGCGCTTCAGGCGCAAGGCAGGCGATTCAATCGAATGCCACAGCACATAGCCCATCAGCATCGACAGCAGCATCGACAGCCCCATGCTGGCATAGAAGTTCATGCCCGGCCACAAGGCAAACACCGCCTGGGCGATGGGGCAGCCCGACAGGTAGACACCATAGGAAGGATCACCCAGGCGGCTGACCGCGCCAGAGAAAGACGAACTGCAGCTGCCCAGAAAGATCAGCAAGGCCGGCAGTACCACCAGGCCCGACGTATGTTGCAAGCCCGTCAGCCAGAAAAACAAGGCCACGGGAATCAGCCCGAAGGTGATGGCGGCGCCATGGGCCAGGAAACGCTCCCGGTGCAGCGCGATCAGCGCGCCGCAGGCAAAGTAGGCCGGGTACTCCCACCAATGCATCATCGTGCCAGTGAAGTCGGTGTTGTAGCGCGCCATGAACAGCAGGATGTAGGCCACCAGCACCAGGCTGGCCAGCCAGCGGTAGCGAAAAACGCCCACCACGCCGGCTACGGCCAACGCGGCATAGCACATGGTCTCGATCGGAATGGTCCACAGCGGCCCGTTCATCAAGTTGTTCAGCGGGTTGCTGGAAAACACCTCGGGCAGGTTCACGTAGGCGCGGTAGAGCAGCAGGTTCTTGAAGTACTCCAAGGTCTGGGCATGGGTCAAAAATGTGCGAGCAGGCAGATCGGTAAACACCACGCCAAACACGTAGATGTTCAGCAGCACCGCCGCAATCATGCCGGGCCACAGGCGCAGCAGGCGCTTGGCGCAGAACTTGAACACCTGCGGCTCACGCAGCCAGCTGGTGGTCACCAGGTAGCCGCTGATCGTGAAAAACGTCATCACCGACACGCCGCCAATCATGCCCACATTCATCCAGGCAGGGCCCTCGCGGCCGCTGATGTAGTAGTGGTGGCAAAAGATCACGCCCAGCGCCGCGCAGATGCGAAGAATGTCAAAAGAGTTGCTGCGATGGGGCATGGACGGGGGCGTAGGCATAAGGGGGTGGGGTCAAGCGCGGCACCACTATACATGGCCTGGGCGGCTGCCGATCACCTCTGGGCGTCGCCATCTTGATGCCATCTTGATATCCCCCTGCGCATTCTCAGCGCCTGCTTGATGCGGCCAAACCTACATTGGCTCCACTGCAGGCGTTTTGCCTGTGCAACACCACGCCGCGCCGGGCCGCATTGGGTGGCCTGGAATCGGCGTATTAGGAGAAAACCATGTGGATCCATGGAGTGGAGGTGCTGGCCGCGCTGGTCAGTGCTGCGCTGTTTGTCTATCTGGGTTACGCGCTGTTGCGGCCCGAAAAATTCTGAAAAAGGGAGAGGGCCATGTACATGCTGCAAGACCTCGTATTCGTCGGCCTCACGCTGGCCTGCTTTGTGGGCCTGCTGGGCTTTGTTCGCGCCTTGGTGCGCATCTGAGCGGGGGCTGACATGGGTTTAGTCTGGATCGAATATGCCGCCTTCGTGGCGGTGCTGGTGCTGCTCACCATCCCTGCGGGGTGGTGGTTGGCACGCTGCTTTACCAGTGCGCACGACAGCCGGCTGGAGCGCTGGACCTACGCCGCCATGGGTGTGGATCCGCAAGAGCGCATGGGCTGGCAGCGCTACGGCGCGGTGCTGGTGCTCAGCAACGGCCTGCTGATGCTGCTGGGCTACCTGCTGCTGCGGCTGCAGGGCAGCCTGCCGCTCAACCCGCTGCAGAACGCCGCGCAGACACCGGACCTGGCGTTCAACACCGCCGCATCCTTCATCACCAACACCAACTGGCAGGCGTATGCGGGCGAGAACAGCCTGAGCAATGCCACGCAGATGGTCGTGATCACCGGGCTGATGTTTGCGGGCTCCGCTGCCGGGCTGGCCGCGGCGGCCGGTTTTGTGCGCGGGCTGGCCCGTGCAGGCAGCCGGGACATCGGCAACTACTGGGTGGATTTTGTGCGCATGCTCTGGCGCGTGCTGCTGCCGCTGTCGCTGCTGCTGGCGCTGGTCTATGTCTGGCAGGGCGTGCCGCAAACCCTGGGCACCGAGGTGCTGGCCCACACCATCGATGGTGGCCGCACCCAGCAGCTGCTGATGGGCCCGGTCGCGAGCCTCGAGAGCATCAAGCACCTGGGCACGAATGGCGGCGGGTTCTTCGGCATGAATGCGGCCCATCCTTTCGAAAACCCCACACCGCTGACCAATATGCTGCACATCCTGGCGATGCTGCTGATCCCTGCCGGCATGACCTATGCGCTGGGCGCGATGCTGCTCAAGCGCCGCCAGGGCTGGGTGTTCTTTGGGGCGAGCCTGATCATCTTCCTGGGCTTTCTGGCCCTGGTCTGGACGGGCGAGCAAAACGGCAGCAGCCTGCTGGCCCGCGCCGGTGCCGACCAGCAGTGGAGCGCCACCCAATCGGGCGGCAATATGGAAGGCAAGGAGCTGCGCTTTGGTATCACCGATACCGCCCTGTTCGTGACGGCCACCACGGCGGCCACCACCGGCTCGGTCAATGCCATGCATGACTCGCTCACGCCGCTGGGCAGCATCACGCCCCTAGCGCTGATGATGCTCAACTGTGTGTTTGGCGGCGATGGTGTGGGCCTTATCAACCTGCTGCAGTACGCCATCCTGACGGTGTTCCTGGCCGGGATGATGATCGGGCGCACGCCGGAGTTCCTGGGCAAGAAGATCGAGGTGCGCGAGATCAAGCTGGTGATGCTGTCGGTGCTGGCCCACCCCGCCTGCATTCTGGGCTGGACGGCGCTGGCCATGCTCTGGCCGGGCGCTGCCGACAGCCTGAACAACCGGGGCCCGCATGGCTTCTCGGAAATTCTCTACGCCTATGCCTCGGCCACCGCCAACAACGGCTCGGCCTTTGCGGGGCTTAATGCCAACACGCCCTTCTTCAACACCACGGTGGGCCTGGCGATGCTGATGGGACGCTACCTGACCCTGCTGCCGCTGCTGGCGGTGGCCGGCAGCATGGCCAGCAAGGCCAGCGTGCCCGCCGGTGCCGGCACCTTCCCCACCGCTACGCCGCTGTTCACCGGATTGCTGGTGTTTGTGGTGCTGGTCGTCGGTGGCCTCACCTTTTTGCCAGCGCTGGCGCTGGGGCCGGTCGTCGAGCACCTGCAGATGCTGGCTGGGCAGCTCTACCCCTGAGCCCCCGCCTTTGACCCGAACTTGCAACTGATGTGAAGCGAACCGGGGCATGGCCAGGCCGTGCCCGCAGGAGAAAAACATGACAAGCCTTGATTCCGATAAACGCCTGCCAGCGCCCGGCGCGCAGCAGGCCGCCGCCCCCGCCGCCGCAGGCTGGGGCCGCACCCTGGGCAGCAGTGCCCGCGCTGCCGTGCTGGTGCTGCTGCTGTGCGGCGTCGCCTACCCGCTGGCCACCACCGGCGTCGCCCAGGCGCTGCTGCCCCACGCCGCCAATGGCTCGCTGGTGCTGCGCGACGGCCAGATTGTGGGCTCGGCCCTGATCGGCCAGCAGTTTGACAGCGCCCGCTACTTCCATGGCCGGCCCAGCGCCACGACGGCGCCCGATCCCAAGCAGGAAGGGGCCAGCATCGCTGCGCCCTACAACGCCGGACTGTCCGGCGCCAGCAACCAGGGCGTCAGCAGCCAGGGGCTGGCCGATAGCGTGGCCGAACGTGTGGCGCAGTACCGCAGCACCAACGGCCTGGCTGCCGATGCGGCCGTGCCGGTCGATGCGGTCACCGCATCGGCTTCGGGCCTGGACCCGCATATCTCGGTCGCCAATGCCCAGTTGCAGCTGCCCCGCGTGGCACGCGAGCGGCATTTGCCCCCCGCCCAGGTGCAGCAGTTGCTGGACCAGGCTACGCAGCAGCGCACCGGCTACCTGCTCGGTGAGCCGCGCGTGAACGTGCTGGCGCTCAACATGGCGCTGGACGCATTGCCAACCCGGAGCCAACCATGAACACGAAAAAACTGACGGCATCGGCTGGCCTCGCAGATCTGGCACTGCTGCAGGCCGCTGCCTGGGATGCGCTGCGCAAACTCTCGCCCCGCCTGCAATGGACCAACCCGGTCATGTTTGTGGTCTACCTGGGCGCCTGGCTCACCAGCCTGCTGTGGCTGCAGAATCTGCTGACGGCACAGGGCAGCAGCGGGTTTACGTTGGCCATTGCCGGTTGGCTGTGGTTCACCGTGCTGTTTGCCAACTTTGCCGAGGCCCTGGCCGAAGGGCGCAGCCGCGCCCAGGCCGCCAGCCTGCGCGGCATGAAGCGCGATACGGTTGCCAAGGTGCTGCAGCAGGCGCAGCATGGCGCCGCCTGGACGGCCCAGCCCGCCAGCAGCCTGACCAAGGGCACGTTCCTGCTGGTGGAAGCCGGCGATGTGATTGCGCTCGACGGCACCGTGGTCGAAGGCGTGGCCTCGGTCGATGAGAGCGCCATCACCGGTGAATCGGCCCCCGTGGTGCGCGAGGCCGGCGGCGATTTCTCGTCGGTGACCGGCGGCACGCGCGTGCTGTCCGACTGGCTGGTGGTCGAGGTCACGGTGAACCCGGGCGAGTCGTTTCTGGACCGCATGATCTCCATGGTCGAATCGGCCAAGCGCCAGAAGACCCCCAACGAGCTGGCGCTGGGCATTCTGCTGGTGGGGCTCACCTTGGTGTTTCTGATGGTCATCGTCACGCTCTGGCCGTTCTCGGTCTTTGCGGTGGCGCAATCGGGCAGCGGTAGTGCAGTCGGCATCGCCGTGCTGGTGGCGCTGCTGGTCTGCCTGATCCCGACCACCATCGGTGGTCTGCTGTCGGCCATTGGCGTGGCCGGCATGGGCCGCATGATGCAGGCCAATGTGATTGCCACCTCGGGCCGCGCGGTCGAGGCCGCGGGCGATGTGGACGTTCTGCTGCTGGACAAGACCGGCACCATCACCCTGGGCAACCGCCAGGCCAGCGAATTCTTGCCAGCGCCTGGCGTGAGCGCTGCGCTGCTGGCCGAGGCCGCGCTGCTGTCGTCGATGGCCGATGACACCCCGGAAGGCCGCAGCGTGGTGGCCCTGGCCCATGAGCGCCATGGACTGAGCGCTACTGCACTCGACTCCGCCCAGGCCCAGCCGGTGCCCTTTACCGCCCAGACCCGCATGAGCGGACTGGACCTGGCCGGCCCCACTGGCCTGCGCAGCCTGCGCAAAGGCGCGGCCGATGCGCTGCGCCGCCATGTCGAGTCGCTGGGCGGGCAGTTTCCGCAGGCCGTGCAGCTGGCGGTGGAGAGCGTCTCGCGCAAGGGCAGCACGCCGCTGGTGGTGGCCGAGGGCGCCCAGGTGCTGGGCGTCATCGAGCTCAAGGACGTTGTCAAACCCGGCATGCGCGAGCGCTTTGCGCAGCTGCGCCGCATGGGCATCCAGACCGTGATGGTGACCGGCGACAACCCCCTGACGGCCGCCGCCATCGCCGCCGAGGCCGGCGTGGACGACTACCTGGCCGAGGCCCGGCCTGAGGACAAGCTGCAGCTGATCCGCAGCCACCAGGCCGCTGGCCGCCTGGTGGCCATGACCGGCGACGGCACCAACGATGCGCCGGCACTGGCCCAGGCCGATGTCGCGGTCGCGATGAACAGTGGCACCCAGGCTGCCAAGGAAGCGGCCAACATGGTCGATCTGGACAGCAACCCCACCAAGCTCATCGAGGTGGTGGAGACCGGCAAGCAGATGCTGATGACGCGCGGCGCGCTCACCACCTTCAGCATTGCCAACGATGTGGCCAAGTACTTTGCGATCATCCCGGCCGCCTTTGTTGCCACCTACCCGCAGCTGGCGTCGCTCAACATCATGGGTTTGCACAGTGCCGATTCGGCCATTCTGAGCGCGGTCATCTTCAATGCGCTGATCATCATCGCGCTGGTGCCGCTGGCCTTGCGCGGCGTGCGCTACCGGGCCGTGGGAGCGGCTGCCTTGCTGCGCCGCAATCTGCTGATCTACGGTCTGGGAGGCTTGCTGGTGCCGTTTGCCGGCATCAAGCTGATCGACATGCTGCTGACCGCCACTGGCCTGGTCTAAGGGCTTGCCCCACAATAGCGCCACCATGCCCCACCCCAGCAATACCCCCAGCGCCGCCGCCGCACGGCCCGACCCGGACGCGCTGGTCGCCCAGCTCAAGGCCGACCAGCAGCAAGCGGCGCGGGGCAAGCTGCGCATCTACTTTGGCTCCAATGCCGGGGTAGGCAAGACCTATGCGATGCTGGCGGCCGCGCAGCGCGAGCGCCAGGCGGGCCGCCAGGTGCTGGTGGGGCTGGTGGAGACCCATGGCCGGGCCGAGACCGTGCAGCAGCTGCACGGCCTGGAGCTGCTGCCCCGCCGCATGCTGGCCCACCAGGGCCGCCAGCGCGAGGCCTTTGACCTGGATGCCGCATTGGCACGCCACCCGCAGGTGCTGCTGCTCGACGAGCTGGCCCACAGCAATGCGCCTGGGTCGCGCCATCCCAAGCGCTGGCAGGATGTGCAGGAGCTGCTCGATGCCGGCATCGACGTCTGGACCACGCTCAATGTGCAGCACCTGGAGAGCCTCAACGATGTGGTCAGCGGCATTGTCGGCATCCAGGTCCATGAGACCGTGCCCGACCATATCTTTGACGACGCCAGCGAGGTCATCGTCGTCGACCTGCCCCCCGAGGAGCTGCTCAAGCGCCTCAAGGCCGGCAAGATCTACCCGCTGGAGCAGGCTGAGCGGGCCTCGCACCATTTCTTCCGCCTGGGCAACCTGCTGGCCCTGCGCGAACTCGCACTGCGCCGCACCGCTGACCGGGTCGATGAGGACATGCGCGACTACCGGCGCGAGCGCGCCATCGGCGATGTCTGGCCGACGCGTGAGCGCCTGCTGGTTGCCGTCAGCGGCCAGGCTGGAGACGACGCGCTGGTGCGCCAGGTGGCACGGCTGGCCCGGCGGCTGGAGGCCGACTGGATGGTGGTGTACGTCGATGCGCCGGCGCGCCAGCACCGCTCAGCGCAGTCACAGCAGGCCGTGCTCAAAACGCTGGCGCTGGCCGGCCGCCTGGGGGCGGATACCGCGACGATTCCGGGTGCGCAGGTCGCTGCGGCCCTGGTCGATTTTGCGCGTGAGCGCAATGCCAGCCACCTGGTGCTGGCCCGCGTGCCGCCGGCGGCGCGGCGCTGGTGGCCCTGGGCCTCATCGCGCCTGCCCGAGCAGATTGCCCGGCTGGACCCGGGCCTGGATGTGCTGCTGCTGTCCGTGCCCCGGCCGCGCAACCGGCCCGAGCCCGCGCCGGTGCGGGAGGCGCCGTGGCCCTGGCGCGGCTACCTGGGGGCGAGCCTGGCCTGCGGCGCAGCCGCGCTGCTGGCGCAGGCACTGCTGCAGGTGTTTGACCCCGCCAATGTGGTGATGCTGTTTTTGCTGGTGGTGGTGCTGTCGGCCTTGCGTTGGGGCCGGGGGCCGGGCGCCTGGGCGGCGCTGTTGTCGGTGCTGCTGTTTGATTTTTGCTTTGTGCCGCCGCGCAACTCCTTCGGCGTCAATGACACGCAGTACATCTTCACCTTCTGCCTGATGCTGGGCGTCGCGCTGGTTTGCGGCCAGCTGATGGCGCGGCTGCGGCATGAGGCCCGGGTGGCGGCAGAGCGCGAGCGCCGCGCCGGCGCGCTGGCGCGCCTGGCCCGTGATCTGTCGGGCGCACTGACGCAGGCGCAGGTCGTGCAGACGGCGCTGACGACGGTATCGGGGGTGTTCGATGCGCGCACGGGCCTGCTGCTGCCCGATGCGCAAGAGCAGTTGCAGGTAGCGCCTGGCAGCGAGGCGGCGATAGACAGCAGCGTGGGCCGCTGGAGCATGGAGCACAGCCAGATGGCCGGCCGGGGCACGGACACCTTGGCGGCGTCGGAGGCGCTCTACGTGCCGCTGATGGCGCCGGTGCGGGCGCGCGGCGTGCTGGTGCTGCAGCTGCGCACGCCCGAGCGCCTCAAGGTGCCCGAGGAACGCCGCCTGCTGGACGCCTGTGCCAGCCAGATCGCGCTGGCGCTGGAGCGTGTGCACTTTGTCGAGGTGGCCCAGCAGACCCAGGTGGCGATGGAGGGCGAGCGCATGCGCAATACCTTGCTGTCGTCGGTATCGCATGACCTGCGCACGCCCCTCACCAGCATCCTGGGTGCCGCCCAGGCCGGGCTGCCGCATGCGCCGCCTGGCCCCGCGCAGGACATGCTGGTGCAGATCCGCAACCAGGCCCAGGCCTTGCAGCAGCTGGTGGACAACCTGCTGGCGATGGCCCGGCTGCAGCAGGATGGCGTGCACCTGCAGCGCGCCTGGATCCCCGTCGATGAGCTGGTCGGCAGCGCGTTGCGCCAGCTGGGTGGGCGCCTGGCCGAGCACCCGGTGCAGCTGCAGCTGCCGGCCGGTTTGCCGCTGCTGTGGATAGATGCCGGGATGATGGAGCGGGTGCTGGTCAACCTGCTGGACAACGCCAGCAAGTACACACCGGCAGGCACCGCTGTGCTCGTGACGGCGCAGGCCGAGCGCGACCAATTGCTCCTGCGGGTGCAGGACCGTGGGCCGGGCCTGCCCGCGCACCTGGCGCCCGATCAGCTGTTTGCGCCTTTCAGCCGGGGCCATGCCGAGTCCAGCATCTCCGGCATCGGCCTGGGGCTGGCGCTGGCCCAGCGCATTGTGCAGGCCCATGGGGGCAGCTTGCATGCCGCTGCGGCCGAGCCCGGGCCGGGGGCCGTGTTCAGCCTGGCGCTGCCGGTGCTGCCTCAGCCTGCGCTCGATTGACCGGAGGGTGCTGCACCGGGCAGGCGGCGCAGCAGATAGATATCCATGATCCAGCCATGCCGGGCGCGCGCTGCGGCGCGCATGGCCACAATGCGCTCGGCCGCTTCGGCCAGCGGGCCATGCGCCAGGCACTGCTGGGCCATGCCCAGGTAGGCACCCCACCAGATGTAGACATCGCGGGCCTGCGCCGCCGGCAGGCTGTTGAAGCTGCACTGGCCGTCGAGCATCACCACCAGCGTGTCCACCCCGGCTGGCCAGCCTTGCTCGCGCAGCTGGCGGCCCGTGGTGACGGTGAAGGGCTGGCCAATGTCATTGACGGCGATCGCATGTGCGGCCGTGAGCGCCTGCATCGAGGTGATGCCGGCGATGACCGTGACTTGCAGCGGCGCGGGCTGCATGCGCGCGGCAATGCGCAAGGTGCTGTCGTACAGCGATGGATCGCCCCAGACCAGCAGCGCCACCTGCAGCACGCCGTTATCCGCACGCGGCACCAAGCCGCTCTCCAGCGCCTGCGCAATCGCAGCTTGCCAGCGCAGGGTGATCGCGGCATGCCATTCATCGACCTGGTTCAGGTAGTCATCGCCCTGGCTGCGGCGCTCGGGCATGTCAAAGCCGGCCGTCTGCGGCGCGGGCTGCTGCAGCACGGCGTCGCACAGCGATTGGCGCAGCGCAGCCAGCTCGGCCTTGTCCTCGCCCTTGTGGGGCAGCAGCAGCAGGTCGGCTGCATTCATCGCCGCGATGGCCTGGCGGGTCAGGTGGTTGGGGTTGCCGGTGCCGATGCCGATCAGGCTCAGCGTGACCGGCGGCAAGCTGCTGCTCATGCCTGGCCTTCGCTGTCCGCTGGCGCCGCTGCGAGCGGCCGGTCGGTGGCAGTATCCACCGCCGCCTGCGGCGCCGGAAAGCGCGGCTCGGTGCCCTGGGGCCGGTAGCGGCGGTCGTAGTCGGTGGCGTAGAGGCGGCTCTCGCCAAAGTCCTCGGCGCTGATGCTGCGGCCCACCAGGATGATGGCGGTGCGCTCCATGCTGGCCGCAACAGCCTGGGCCAGTTGGCCGACAGTGGTGCGCACAACGGTTTCATCGGGCCAGCTGGCGCGCCAGACGATGGCAGCCGGGCAGTCGGCGCCATAGTGCGGCAGCAGCTCGCTTTGCACCTTCTCGGCCACATGGATGGACAGGTGGATCGCCAGCACCGCGCCGGTCGCGGCAAAGGCGGCCAATTGCTCGCCCTCGGGCATCGCCGTGGCGCGGCCCGAGGTGCGCGTCAGCACCACCGACTGGCACAAACCAGGCAGGGTCAGCTCGGCGCCCAGGGTGGCGGCAGCCGCGGCAAACGAGGGCACGCCCGGCGTCACGCTGTAGACAATGCCCAGCGCGCGCAGGCGGCGCAGCTGCTCGCCCATGGCCGACCAGACCGACAGATCGCCCGAGTGCAGGCGCGCCACATCCTGGCCTTGCGCATCGGCGGCGCGGATTTCTTCAATGATCTCGTCCAGACTCATCGACGCGGTGTTGACGATGCGCGCGCCGGGCGGGCAATGGGCCAGCAGCTCGCGCGGGATCAGCGAGCCCGCATAGAGGCAGACGGGGCAGCTGGCCATCAGGTCGCGGCCGCGCACGGTGATCAGGTCGGCAGCGCCGGGGCCGGCGCCGATGAAATGCACGGTCATGCCGTAACTCCTTGGGTTTGTGGATCAGCCGGGCGCAGGCCCGCTGCCAGACAACAATAGGGGGTGGTGCCGCGCTCGCGCAGTGCGGCGGCCAGGGTGGCGCTGCCGTCGCCGGCCACCAGGCGGGCCAGCAGCAAGCGGGGAGCGGGTGCGGCCGCAGACAGGGCCACGGCCTCGGCCACGCTGCCGGTGCCGTAACGCGCCAGCAAACGGGTCGACTGCGTCACCACCGCTTGCGCGGGCAGGGCCTGCTCGGCCACCGCGACTATCGCCACCGCAAACGGCAGCTGCGCGGCCCACTGCTGCAGCGCCGGCCGCTGCTCCTTGCCTTGCAGCACCGCCACCGCGCAAAAATGGGCCAGCGCGGGCTGGTCCTGCCGGGCCTGCAGCCACAGCGCCTGCAGGTCGGCGGCCTGGGCCTGGGCACGCAAGCCCATGCCCAGCACCACGCAGCGGTGCGGCGCTGCTGCCGTCATGCCTGCCAGCTCCACTGCACCAGCGGGCGCGCGGCCTTCCAGCTGCGCATGCGGCCCAGCGCTGCCGCGCTGGACAGCTCCAGCTGCAGCAGCTGGCCGCCCAGCTCGCCATGCAGCTGCACCAAGAGCGCCTGGGTCTCCAAGGTCACGGCATTCACCACCAGGCGGCAGCCTGTGGGCATGTGGGCCCGCAGCGCGGCAAACAGCGCGGTGTCAAAACCGCCGCCAACAAAGATGGCCTGGGGCGCGGGCAGGTCTTGCAAAGCCTCTGGCGCCAGGCCGTGCACCACCTGCATGCGGGCCTGCAGGCCAAAGCGCTCGGCATTGCGGCGGATGTTGTCCACGCGCGCGGCATGCTGCTCAATGCTGATGGCCAGGCCTCCGGCCAGGCACCATTCCACGGCCACCGAGCCCGAGCCGCCGCCAATGTCCCAGAGCCGCTCGTCCGGCCGGGGGGCCAAGGTGGCCAGGGTCAGCGCACGCGCCGGTGCCTTGGTGATCTGGCCATCGTGGGCATACCAGCTGTCGGGCCTGCCGGGCACGGCCGGCAAGGCAGGGCCCCCCTGGGCTATAAAGGCCACGGTCACGGGCGCCTGCGCCGGGTCGGCCTGCAACGCAGTGGCGGCCTCATCGGCGCGCAGCATGCGGCAGCGCTCGCGCGGGCCGCCCACGGCTTCCATCACCCACAAGGGGCTCTGGCCCCAGCCTTCCTCGCGTAGCCAATCGGCCAGTTGCCGCACGGCGTCGCCATCGCGCAGCAGGGTGATCAGCTGTCGGCCAGGCGCCAGGCGGGGCAGCAACTGTGCGATGGGGCTGGCATGCAGGCCCAGGCAGTCGCAGGCTTCCAGCCGCCAGCCCAGGCGGGCGGCAACCAGTGAAAAAGTCGAGGGCTGGGCATGGCAGCGCCATTCCTCAGGGCGCAGGTGCGCGGCCAGGCTGCCGCCCACGCCATGCCAGAAGGGGTCGCCCGAGGCCAGCACCACCACCCGCCGGCCCCGCGCGGCCAGCACCGGGGCCACATCAAAAGGCTGGGGCCAGGGGCGGCCACGCGCATCGATGGCGGCCAGCTGCAGATGGCGGGGGCCGCCAAATACCAGCTCAGCCCGGTCCAATGCCAGCTGAGCCGCTGCGCTGAGGCCTGACAATCCATCCTCGTTCAAACCTATCAACGTCAACCAGGGATCAGTCATGACGCATGTTCTCCTGCTGGGCGGCACCAGCGGCGCCAGCGAGTTGGCCCAGGCCCTGCACCAGGCGGGTGTGCGGGCCTGCTTCTCGTATGCCGGGGTTACCCAGCAACCACTGGCCCAGCCGCTGCCCACACGCAGCGGCGGCTTTGGCGGGGCCCAGGGCCTGGCGGACTTTATCCGCGCCCAGGGCATCAGCCATGTGGTGGATGCCACCCATCCCTTTGCTGCGCAGATGAGCCGCAACGCCTGCGCGGCCTGCGAAGCCACCGGCACGCCCTTGCTGGCGCTGGAGCGCGCGCCCTGGCAGGCGCAGCCCGGCGACCGCTGGACCGATGTGGCCAGCATGGCCGATGCCGCCAGCGCGCTGCCCCAGGCACCCAGCCGGGTGTTTCTGGCCGTGGGGCGCAAACGGCTCGATGCCTTTGCCGCCTGCCCGCAGCACCATTACCTGTTGCGCCTGGTCGATGCACCCCAGGCCGGCAGCTTGCCGCTGCCCCGGCATACGGTGGTGCTGGGCCGGGGACCTTTCAGCATGGCGGACGACCTGGCCTTGCTGCAGCAGCACGGCATCGCCTGGCTGGTGGCCAAGAATGCCGGCGGCTCCGCCACGCAGGGCAAGATCGACGCTGCCCGTGCGCTGGGCCTGCCGGTCGTGATGGTGCAGCGCCCGGCACTGCCGCTGCGGCCGCGCACCGACAGCGTGGCGGCGGTCATGCATTGGCTCCGTCATGGCGCCTTGCCGTCCACATCACCGTAATAGCGCGGTGTGTAGGTGTAGCGCCCCACGCGGCGGGTGAGGCGGTTGCCCACCAGCACGACGGTGCGCATATCGGCCATCTCGGGCTGGGCCTCGGCCAGGCTGCAGACCTGCAGCGATTCCTCGGGCGTGGAGACGGCGCGGGCAAACACCAGCAGCCGCTCGGGCTCGCAATGCGCGCGCAGCAGGGCCAGCAGGCGGTTGAAGCCCTCGGGCCGGCTGTGCGAGCGCGGGTTGTAGAAGGCCATCGCAAAATCGGCCTCGGCCGCCAGTGCCACGCGGCGGGCAATCACCGGCCAGGGCTTGAGGTTGTCCGACAGATTGATGCAGCAAAAATCATGGCCCAGCGGCGCGCCTGCGCGGGCGGCGGCGGCCAGCATCGCGGTAACGCCGGGCAGTACCTGCACATCCAGCGCCAGCCAGCGCTCGGCCTGCGCACCTGGCGCGCGCTCCAAGGCTTCAAACACTGCCGATGCCATCGCGAACACGCCCGGATCACCGGACGAGACCACGACGACCTGGCGGCCCTGGGCTGCCAGTTCCAGCGCCTGCTGGGCGCGTTCCAGCTCCACCCGGTTGTCCGACGCGAGCCATTGCGGCTGGCGGCTGCCCGCCGGCGCGCTCTGCGCCACCAGGGCCTGCGCACGCGCCACATAGGGGAAGTAGCCCACGACCGCGTCGGCCGCCAGCAAGGCCTGCAGCACGGCGGGCGTGATCTGCTCCAGGCCGCCGGGGCCCAGGCCGGCAATCGTCAGCTGGCCGCGGCCTACCATGCGGCCTCCGGGCGGCGGCCCTGGCCATGCACCAGCACGATCGCAAAGTAGGGGCAGACCTCGTCGCCCACGTCTGAGAGGCGCGCCACCTGCTGCTGCTCGGTGGTGCCGTTTTGCACCAGCCAGGCGGCATCGGCCCGGCCTGCGCGGGCCAGTGCGCGGCGGATGCGGGGCAGGTTGCGGCCCACTTTCATCACCACCAGCGCATCGGCCGTGTCCATGCGGCGCACCAGCTCGTCTTCGGACAGGGTGCCCGTCATTACGCTCAGCACATCGTCACCCCAGGTGATGGGCTCGCCGGTGGCATGCCAGCAGCCCACCATGCCGGGGATGCCAGGCACCACCTGCAGGTCCACATCGCCGCGCGCGCGCAGCCGGGTGTAGAGGTGCATGAAGGAGCCGTAGAGAAAGGGGTCGCCCTCGCAGAGCACCACCACCTGCTCCTGCTTGGCCAGCGCGGCCAGGCGCAGGCACCAGTCATCGTAGAACTGCGCCAGCTGCTGCACATAGGCGGGGCTGTCCACCGGGATCTCGGTGGTCACCGGGTACTCCATCGGGTACTCGGCAGCCTGGCTGTTGAGCATGCCCTCGACCAGCTGGCGGGCCTTGCCGGGCCGGCCTTTTTTGCGGAAAAAGGCCACATGGCGGGCGCCGCGCACCAGGCGGTCGGCCTTGATGCTCATCAGCTCGGGGTCGCCCGGGCCCAGGCCCACGCAGATGAGGCCCGGCGCGGCCAGGCTGCTCTTATTCAACATGGCTGGCCATCGCATTGACGGCGGCCACGGTCATCGCCGAGCCGCCCAGGCGGCCGCGCACGATCATCGCGGGCACGGGCAGGTCCTGCATCAGCGCCTGCTTGGATTCGGCCGCGCCGATAAAGCCCACCGGGCAGCCGATGATGGCCGCTGGGCGGGGGCAGCCCGGGTCCTGCAGCATGTTGAGCAGGTGGAAGAGGGCGGTCGGCGCATTGCCAATCGCCACGACGGCGCCGGCCAGGTGTGGGCGCCACAGCTCCAGCGCCGCGGCGCTGCGGGTGTTGTTCATCTTCTGCGCCAGCTCGGCCACACCGGGCTCGTGCAGGGTGCAGATGACCGGATTGCCTGCGGGCAGGCGCGAGCGGGTAATGCCTTCGCTGACCATGCGCACATCGCATAGCACGGGAGCGCCCGCCTCCAGCGCACGCTGGCCGGCGGCCACGACACCGGCGGAGAACTGCACATGCGCGGCCAGCTCGACCATGCCGGCGGCATGGATCATGCGTACCGTTACGCGCTCCTCACCCGGGGTGAAGCGCTGCAGGTCGGCCTCGCGGCGAATGGTGGCGAAAGACTGCCGATAGATCTCGGCGCCATTGGTTTCGTAGGTATGAACCATCAGATTTCTTCAAACATCAGCCCGGGATTGTCGCGCAGACTGCGCGCGCTCCAGCGGGAATCGGGGGCGGCCTGGGCCGTCGCATCGCGGGCGTAGCCAAACACGGGCCCCTCCGGGCCCGTTTGCGCCACCAAGGTCACGGTCGACGGCAGCTGGCGTGCACAGCCCTTGGCGCAGCCCGAGACATGCAGGTGCGCGCCATTGGGCACATGGGGGGCCAGCGCCAGCGCCAGATCCTGCGTGGGCGCCCGCGCCTGGCGGCAGCCGGGCGCGCCACTGCAGGCCGACACGCGCAGGCGGGCATCTTGCGGATCGCGGATCCAGTGCGCGGGGTCGTCCAGGCCTGCCGCTGCCAGCACCGCGCTGCCGGAAGGCGCCAGGCCTTCGACCAGCAGCATGCGCCAGGGGGTCAGCCGCAGGCCGCTGATGCCGCTGCGGGCCAGGCGTGCCAGTGCGCCGGCAGTGACCCGGCCCAGCGGCGCGGCCACCAAGAGGCCCAGGCCGCATTGCCAGCCAGGTGCTGGGCTGCCATCGGCAGGCAGATAAGAGGGGACTTCTCGCAGGCCAGCGGGCAAGGCCAAGGGCGGCCATGCGCCTGGCTGGGCCTGCGCCTGGCGCAGCAGCTGGGGCAGGCGGCCCGGGTGTTCACCCGCTGCACGCCGTGCGCGGGCCTGGGCGGCGCACCAGCGGGCCAGTACCAGCGCGGCTTGCACGGTGAGGGTTGCGCTGTCCGCCTGCCAGGCGACGGGCTGGCCGGGCACCTGCAGCCGCCAGCCCTGGGTGCCATCGCGCACCAGCTGCACATCGGCGGCCACCTCGGCCAGGCCACCATGGCGGCCACTGGCCAGCGAGAAGCCAAACTTGGCGGGCAAGCCATCCAGCGCTGTGTCGGCCACCAGCGCCTGCTGCAGTGCCTTGGCCAGTGTCAGCACGCCGTCATCGGGTGCGCACAGCGGGTCGATGACCAGGTTGCGCAGCTGCTCCTGGCGTGCGTCAGGGTCCAGCAGGCCTTGGGCGGCCAGCGCATCGAGCAGGCTGCTGTGCTGATCGGGGGCCACGCCGCGCAGCTGGATATTGGCGCGGCTGGTGAGCTCCAGCAGGCCGGCGCCATGCGCCTCTGCCAGCTCGGCCAGACGCTGTGCTTGCGCGGCCGACAGCCTGCCCAGCGGCGGCCGCACCCGCACCACCAGCCCATCGCCGGAGGCCATGGGCTGCCAGGCGCCAGGGCACCAGCCTTGGGTCTGTGGAGGGGAAGAAGGTGGGCTTGCAAACATGGGGCAGGCGGCAGTGCAGCGGCAGTGCCAGGGTGCTGAAGTGTAGCGAAGTGCCCGCTTCCTCTCGGTACACAGGCGCAAACCACCCCGGTTTTTTGTCACAATCGGGCGCATGACGCTTGCAGCCCCCCGCATCCTCCTGGTGGACGACGATCCCAATATCCGCCGCTTTGTGCGTCTGGCCATGGAGGACGAAGGCTGGCAGGTCTTTGAAGCCGACAGCGCCCGGCGCGGCCTGATCGAGGCGGCCAGCCGGCAGCCCGATGCGCTGGTGCTGGACCTGGGCCTGCCCGATGCCGATGGCAAGACCTTGATCACCGAGCTGCGCGGCTGGAGTGGGCTGCCGGTGCTGGTGCTCTCGGCCCGCGACCAGGAAGAGGAAAAGGTGGCCGCACTGGACGCTGGCGCCGATGACTACCTGAGCAAGCCCTTTGGCGTGCCCGAGTTGCTGGCGCGGCTGCGCGTGATGCTGCGCCGGGGCCAGCGCAGCGGGGGCGACAAGCCCGGCAGCACGGTGCGTTTTGGCGATGTGGAGGTGGACCTGGCTACGCATGAGGTGCGCCAGGCGGGCGTGGTCGTGCACCTGACCCCTATCGAGTTCCGGCTGCTGGCGGCGCTGATTGCCGGCCAGGGCCGGGTGCTGACGCACCGCCAGCTGCTGCTGCAGGTCTGGGGGCCGGAGTACCTGGACCGGCCGCATTACCTGCGCGTGCACATGGCCAACCTGCGCCAGAAGATCGAGGCCGAGCCGGCCCAGCCCCGGCATCTGCTCACCGAGCTGCAAGTGGGCTACCGCCTGGTGGGGTTACAGGGCTGATGCCCTTATAATCGCACTCCATCCGAGGAGCGTTGCAGCGTTTCCCAGTCTAGCCAGGCGCCAGACCACCACGGGGCGTGAGGCT
Source organism: uncultured Comamonas sp. (assembly GCF_964277875.1). Lineage (NCBI taxonomy): Bacteria > Pseudomonadati > Pseudomonadota > Betaproteobacteria > Burkholderiales > Comamonadaceae > Comamonas > uncultured Comamonas sp. The sequence continues at coordinate 118,029 of NZ_CAXYJV010000034.1, read as the reverse complement.
CGGATTTCATCTCGCAACGACGCTCACCCACGCTTTCTGTGCGGTGAGATGGTCTTTCCCCTTCTTCCGCGGAACGTGGTTTTTCATTCAATTTTTGGAGAAAACCATGAACGCTGCTGTTCGCTTCAATCCCGCTGACTCTGCGATTACCGATATTTCCCTGGCCGCTTGGGGCCGCAAGGAAATCAAGATCGCCGAAACCGAAATGCCTGGCCTGATGGCCGTGCGTGAAGAGTTCGCTGCTGCCCAGCCCTTGAAGGGCGCGCGCATCACCGGCTCGCTGCACATGACCATCCAGACCGCCGTGCTGATCGAGACACTGACGGCCCTGGGCGCCCAAGTGCGCTGGGCCTCGTGCAACATCTTCTCGACCCAGGACCACGCCGCTGCCGCCATCGCCGAAACCGGCGTGCCCGTGTACGCGATCAAGGGCGAGTCGCTGAAGGACTACTGGGATTACACCCACGCGATCTTTGAATTCGGCGCCAAGGGCACCGAAGGCGAAGGCCCGAACATGATCCTGGACGACGGTGGCGATGCCACCATGCTGATGCACCTGGGCAAGAAGGCCGAGAAGGACATCTCCGTGCTGGCCAACCCCGGCAGCGAAGAAGAGAAGATCGTGTTTGCTGCGATCAAGGCCAAGCTGGCCGTCGATCCGACCTGGTACAGCCGCAAGTCGGCCCAGATTCTGGGCGTGACCGAAGAGACCACCACCGGCGTGCACCGCCTGAACGAAATGTCGGCCAACGGCTCGCTGCTGTTCCGCGCGATCAACGTCAACGACTCGGTGACCAAGTCCAAGTTCGACAACCTCTACGGCTGCCGCGAATCGCTGGTGGACGGCATCAAGCGCGCAACCGATGTGATGATCGCCGGCAAGGTGGCCGTGGTCGCTGGCTACGGTGACGTGGGCAAGGGCTGCGCCCAGGCGCTGACCGCCCTGCGCGCCCAGGTCTGGGTGACCGAGATCGACCCGATCAACGCCCTGCAGGCCGCGATGGAAGGCTACAAGGTCGTGACCATGGAGTACGCTGCTGACAAGTGCGACATCTTCGTGACCACCACCGGCAACAAGGACATCATCCGCCACGAGCACATGGTCGCGATGAAGGACGAGGCCATCGTCTGCAACATCGGTCACTTCGACAACGAAATCGATGTCGCATCGATCGAGAAGTACGAGTGGGAAGAGATCAAGCCGCAAGTCGACCACATCACCTTCCCCGATGGCAAGAAGATCATCCTGCTGGCCAAGGGCCGCCTGGTGAACCTGGGTTGCGCCACCGGCCACCCCAGCTTTGTGATGTCCAACTCCTTTGCCAACCAGACCCTGGCGCAGATCGAGCTGTTCACCCGCCCCGACGCCTACGAAGTGGGTAAGGTCTATGTGCTGCCCAAGGTGCTGGACGAGAAGGTCGCACGCCTGCACCTGAAGAAGGTCGGCGCCCAGCTGACCGAGCTGACCCAGGCGCAAGCGGACTACATTGGCGTGAAGAAGGAAGGCCCTTACAAGCCCGAAACCTACCGCTACTAAGCCAGGAGCCGCTAATACGGCCCCTGATACGTCGTTGCTTCGCCTTGTCGTACGCTTGTACTGCCTGCGGCTTTGCGCCTCGTCTCATGGGCCGTCTTGGCGCCTCTGGGGCAGCGCTAGGTGACACTCTTCGGTGCCGCCTGGCGCTGCAGCCCTCTAGGGATCCTCTGCAAAACCCTCGCCAAGCGGGATGGACGCGGATCGGGATGAGCCGCAAGGCGTCTTTTGCAGTCAATAGCCGTAGCTATTGACAAGGAAGACAACGAAGCGGATCGCCCGAGACCGCGTTCAGACCACGGCAGGGAGTTTTGCAGAGGGTCCCTAGGGCATTTGTTGTGAAGACTGGCTGCTCCGCCTGGCGGGCCGGCCGGTCGTTTTGATTGAAGGAACGCGCATGCGCGCAGATGTGTTTTTGGTGGAAACGGGCCTGGCGTCGACCCGCTCGCAGGCGCAGCGCCTGATTGCTGCGGGTGTGCAGTGGCGCACCACCTCGCTGGCCCCCTGGATCAAGGTGGCCAAGAACGGTGACGAGATTCCAGCAGGCGCCGATGTGGAGCTGCTCGATGACTCGGAAGCCAAGTACATCTCGCGCGGCGGCCTCAAGCTGGAAGGCGCGTTGGCGGCGACCGGCCTGGTGGTCAAGGATCTGCGCTGCCTGGACGTGGGCCAAAGCACCGGGGGTTTTACCGACTGCCTGCTGCAGGCCGGTGCCCGGCAGGTGATCGGTGTCGATGTGGGCACGGGCCAACTGCACGAGCGCCTGCGCGCCGATGAGCGTGTGGTCTGTGTCGAGGGCTTCAATGCCCGCGCGCTGACGCCTGAATCCCTGGAAGCGGCCTGCGATCTGGCCTTGACCGAGATCGTGCTGGAAGAAGAGGACAACGACACCCAGCCGGTGGCCCCTTATGCCTGGATGCGCAATGGCGGCCAGGTCGATGACGAATACGACGACAGCCAGGACGCCAAAGAGCAGGAGATCGAGGACTTCAAGGCTGAGCGCAGTGCCAAGCAGCGCGCCAAGGCCGAAGGCACGGCCCCCGTCGAGCGCCGCCGCCGACCCGGTACCGAGAACATCGATATCCGCCCCGAGTTTGACTTTGTCACCGGCGATCTGTCCTTCATCTCGCTGACCTTGGTGCTGCCAGCGGTGGTGAACGTGCTCAAGCCCGGCGGCCAGCTGCTGATGCTGGTCAAGCCCCAGTTCGAGCTGCAGCCCGGCCAGATTGGCAAGGGCGGCATTGTGCGCGACAAGGCCTTGTATGCCGAGGTGGAACAGCGCATCCGCGCCTGCCTCGCCGAGCTGGGCCTGGAGGTCAAGCAATGGATGGATTCGGCCATCGATGGCGGCGACGGCAACCATGAGTTCTTTGTGCATGCCCAGCAAGGCGCGGTCGTCAAGGCGCCCGTGCCTGCAGCTGCCGATGCCAGTGCGGATGCCCCGGCAGCGCCTGCGAAAAAGGCCGCTGCCAAGCGCCCCTCGCGTGCCGATATGCGTGCCAAGCGTGATCTGCAGGAGCTGTACGTGGACCCCGAAGCGGCCAGTTTTGGACAGCCGGGGCCCGCGCGCTCGAAGCAGAAAAAGCGCAACGAACGTTAAGTGTTGAGGACCTGGAGACGCTGATGTCTTTTCCGATCAGTTTTGAATTTTTCCCGCCCAAGACGCCCGAAGGCGCTGAGAAGCTGCGCGTCGTGCGCCAGGCGCTGTATGCGCGCAAGCCCCAGTTTTGCTCGGTCACTTATGGCGCGGGCGGCTCCACGCAAGAGGGCACTTTTGGCGTGGTCAAGGCCATCCTCGATGAAGGTGTGGATGCGGCTTCGCATTTCTCTTGTGTGGGCGCCACCAAGCAGACCGTGCGTGCGCAGCTGCAGCAGCTCAAGGACATGGGCGTCAAGCGCCTGGTGGCCTTGCGCGGCGACCTGCCCAGCGGCTACGGCCTGGGCGGTGAGTTCCACTACGCCAGCGATTTGGTGACGTTTATCCGCGACGAATTCGGCCAGGATTTCCACATCGAAGTGGCTGCCTATCCGGAGATGCATCCGCAAGCGCGCAGCCCGGAAGCGGACCTGCAGGCCTTTCTGGCCAAGGTGAAAGCCGGGGCAGATTCGGCCATCACGCAGTACTTCTTCAACGCCGATGCCTTTTGCAGATTTCAAGAAGATTTACAAAAACGCGGTGTGGACCTGCCGGTCATCCCGGGTATTATGCCGATCACCGGATCGACGCAGCTGATGCGCTTTTCGGATGCCTGCGGTGCCGAGATCCCGCGCTGGATTCGTCTGCGACTGCAAGGCTATGGAGATGATGTTGCCAGCATCCGTGCCTTTGGCCTGGATGTAGTGACCCAGATGTGCGAGGACCTGCGCCGCCGTGGTGCCGTCGGTCTGCACTTCTACACCATGAACCAAAGCGCAGCCACACTGGCGATCTGCGACCGGCTGGGGCTGTAGCCAACAGCGCTGTGGTCTTGCAGCGTGGTGGCCTCGAATGTGCCCAAGCGCGGAAAGACCAGGAGTTGCTGTTGCCCTCATCCACACGATCGCGATGCCGAGGCTGGCTGGCCGCTGTCAGCCTGGCCGCGCTGGCGGGTGGCTGCGTGCATGTGCCCAGCGATGTCGATGGCACGCCGCCGGCGCAAGCAGACAGCACCGCGCCCGGCCCTGTGCATCCCGAAGCCGCATTTACCCCGCCGGAGCGCTCCGCTACAGAGGCGGCCATCACCTCGACCGCTCCAGAGGAACTGGCACTGGCCGGTGAGCGCCGTGGCCTGGGCCTGGTGCTGCCGCCGTCGGCACCGCTCAGCAGCATCGATGGGCTGTCCCGCCCCTGGGATGTGCCCGACATTCCTCCCGCCCTCAAGCAAGACCCTTACCGATCAGCCGACCAGCAAGGCATGGCCTCCTGGTATGGCGGCCAGTTCCATGGCCGCAAGACGGCCAATGGCGAGCGCTTTGACAAAGAAGGCCTGACAGCAGCACACAAAACCCTGCCTTTTGGCACCCAGGTCTGTGTGCGCAGCATGGTCACCGGCAAGGCGGTGGTGGTGCGCATCAATGACCGGGGGCCTTATGCCGGCGACCGCATCATCGACCTGAGCCAGGGCGCTGCCCAGGAGCTGGGCATGCTGGGCCTGGGCATCAAGCCGGTGGAGCTGTGGACCCTCGATGACGATGACGACGACTGCCCATCGTTTGTGCTGGCCGGGCGGCGCGGCAGCGGTGCGTTGGCCGGTAATGGTGCGCGCGGCCAGCCGGCAGCGAAGGCGGCGGTGCAACACCGTGGCCGTGTGCGGGCCGTGGTGCCAGCCACCAAGGCACAGGCCAAGTCTGGCAAGGCAGCGGCTGCAGCACGGCGCAAAAGATAAAGCCTCAGCGCACAAAAGCAAAAAACGCAGGCCATCCGATGGATGGCCTGCGTTTTTCTATGGCGGCTGACTGGCTTGGCGGTGCTTACTTGCCGCCGCTCTCCAGCACATAGCCGGCATTGCTGTCCTGCTGCAGCAGCTCGGCCATTTGGGGCAGCGCGGTCTTGAGCTGGTCCTTCAGGGTGAAGGGCGGATTGATCAGGAACATGCCGCTGGCAGGCAGGCCGGGGCGCTTTTCCTCACCCTGGCGCATGGCCGTGGTGATCTTGCTGTTCTTGACCGTCAGCTCGGCATTGAGCCAGCTCTTGCCAAACTTGTTGGCCAGGGTCTTGAGGCGGCGCGGCAGGTCATGGGCTTCCTGGCGCGGAATGATCGGGTACCAGACCGCATAGGTGCCGGTGGGGAAGCGCTGCATGCTGTCGGCCACCATGTCGAGCACGCGGCCATAGTCGGTCTTCATCTCGTAGCTCGGGTCGCACAGCAGGAACGCGCGGCGCGATGGCGGGGGCAGGAATTTCTTCACGCCTTCAAAACCGTCTTCCAGCAGCACCTGGACCTGGCGGCCGGCCTTCAACTGCGCGATGTTGCCCGTCAACGAACGGCAGTCGGTGGGGTGCAGCTCAAACAGCTTGAGCTTGTCGCGGTCGCCCAGCAGGCGCTGCGCGATGAAGGGCGAGCCCGGGTAGACCTTGTAGGTGCTGCTGGTGTTGAAGGCTTTGACCATGTCCACATAGTCTTGCAGCATGGGGCACAGGTCCTTGGCACCTTCGAGGCGGCGAATGCCTTCGTCGGCCTCGGCACTGGTCGTGGCGTAGTCGCCGTCCAGGCGGTACAGGCCCGCCCCGGCATGGGTGTCCAGCGCAACCAATGCCGCCTCTTTTTGCGTCATGTATTGCAGGGATGCAATCAGGATGGTGTGCTTGAGCACATCGGCGTGATTGCCGGCATGGAAGGCGTGGCGGTAACTGAACATAGGGCGCCAATGGTAGCGATATGCGCCGTGCTACGGCGCCAAAGGGGCATGCGGCAGCGGTTATGGACGCCAAAAAACCCCGGAATACACCCGAACCCGGCCCTTTGGGGGATGTGAGGAGGCACTTTACGCTTTGCGCAAAAGCTTTTATAATGGAGAGCTTCGCAGCGATTTTTATGAATCCCGCGGCGAAGACTGGTTGCAGTGGGCCCGCAAGGTTACGCGGCAACCGGGTATCCCGCCTAAGAGGCTTCCTGCGCAAGTTCCTGGCGTCTAGAAGAAGCACCGACCGCGGAAAAGGATTCGCCAAACCCTCTATTGAAAGAGAAAACTCATGTCTACATTCAGCGCAAAACCCGCTGAGGTGCAACACGAGTGGTTTGTGATTGACGCCACCGATAAGGTGCTCGGACGTGTCGCCAGCGAAGTGGCACTCCGTCTGCGCGGCAAGCACAAGGCCATTTACACACCTCACGTTGACACCGGTGACTACATCGTCATCATCAACGCCTCCAAGCTCAAGGTCACTGGTACCAAGAACACGGACAAGGTGTACTACCGTCATTCGGGCTTCCCCGGCGGCATCACTGCCACCAACTTCCGCGACCTGCAAGCCAAGTTCCCTGGCCGTGCGCTCGAGAAGGCTGTCAAGGGCATGCTGCCCAAGGGTCCTCTGGGCTACGCCATGATCAAGAAGCTGAAGGTCTACGGTGGTGATGAGCATCCTCACACCGCCCAACAGCCTAAAGTGCTGGAAATCTAAGGAGTCCCGAGATGATTGGTGATTGGAACAATGGCACCGGCCGTCGCAAATCCAGCGTCGCCCGTGTGTTTCTGAAGAAGGGCTCCGGCAAGATTGTTGTGAATGGCAAGGACATTCAACAATATTTCGGCCGCGAAACCTCGATCATGATTGCAAAGCAGCCTCTGGTGCTGACCGGCAATGTCGAAACCTTCGACATCCAGGTCAATGTGCACGGCGGCGGTGAATCCGGCCAGGCCGGTGCCACCCGCCACGGCATCACCCGCGCTCTGATCGATTACGACGCAGCACTGAAGTCGCAACTGAGCCAAGCTGGCTTCGTGACCCGTGACGCACGTGAAGTCGAGCGTAAGAAGGTCGGTCTGCACTCTGCACGCCGCGCAAAGCAGTTCTCCAAGCGTTAATTGCTGGCTACTTGCCAAGAACCGCCCCTCGGGGCGGTTTTTTTATGGCTGTTGAGACCGTCAACACGTTCTCGGAACCGATCGGGGTATTCCCACACTGCAATTGGCGTCACCCGGCGGGCGGGCTGCGTGAAGGTGGCGATTGGAGTACCATTCTTTGCAGTACATCAAATAAGACAGGAGTCGTCTCCCATGAGCGAAGTTGCAGAAAACACCATGACGGAAATGCCCACCCCGATTGTCTTTACCGACAGCGCAGCGGCCAAGGTGGCCGATCTGATTGCCGAGGAAGGCAATCCGGATCTGAAGCTGCGCGTGTTCGTGCAAGGCGGTGGCTGCTCGGGCTTCCAGTACGGTTTCACCTTTGACGAGATCGCCAACGATGACGACACGACCATGACCAAGAACGGCGTGTCGCTGCTGATCGATGCGATGAGCTACCAGTACCTGCTGGGCGCCGAGATCGATTACAAGGAAGACCTGCAGGGCGCACAGTTCGTGATCAAGAACCCGAACGCCACGACCACTTGCGGTTGCGGATCGAGCTTCTCGGTATAAGCCGCGCAGCACGTGATGGAAGGCATGGTGGCTCTGCTGCTTGCCTTCTGGTCCACCACCCCTTGCCTCAAGCCGCTGTTGACCAGCGGCTTTTGTTTTGCCCATGTCCGCTGAACTGACCCCACGCCCCGTCGCGCCCCACAAGGAGCGCCTGCTCTGGCTGGTGGCGATTGCCTTTTTTCTGCAGTCGCTCGATGCCACGATCCTGAACATTGCGCTGCCGGCGATGGCCCATTCGCTGGGCCAAAGCCCGCTGAAGATGCAGTCGGTCATCGTGGCCTACTCGCTCACCACGGCCATGCTGATTCCAGCATCGGGCTGGATTGCCGACCGCTTTGGCACGCGCCGCGTCTTCATGTGGGCGATTGCGCTGTTTGTGCTGGGCTCGGTGCTGTGCGCGCTCTCGCCCAGCCTGGGCTTCTTGATTGCTGCACGCGTGGTGCAGGGCGTGGGTGGGGCGATGATGCTGCCGGTGGGGCGCCTGGCGGTGTTGCGCAGCCACCCGAAAGGGGATTTCATCCGCGCGATGAGCTTCATCGCCATTCCCGGCCAGATCGGACCCTTGCTGGGCCCGACCCTGGGCGGCTGGCTGGTGGAGGTCGCCACCTGGAACTGGATCTTCTGGATCAATGTGCCGGTCGGCCTGTTCGGCGTCTGGGCGGCGCGCCACTGGATGCCCGAGACCACCTGGTCGGTGCCGCGCAAGTTCGACGGCCTGGGCTATGCGCTGCTGTCGTTCGGCATGGTGGCTATCTCGGTGGCGCTCGATGGCATGTCCGGCATGGGCCTGGGCATGGCCTTGGTGGTGGTGCTGATGGTGTTTGGCCTGGCCAGCCTGGCCAGCTACTGGATGCATGCGATGCGCGTGCCCGAACCCTTGTTTCCTTCGATGCTGTTTCGTGTGCGCTCGCTGCGCGTGGGCTTGCTGGGCAATCTGTTTGCCCGCTTCGGCACGGGGGCTGCGCCGTTTCTGATCCCGCTGCTGCTGCAGGTGGGCCTGGGCATGGCACCGATGAACGCCGGCATGATGATGCTGGCCACCGTGCTGGGCAGCATGCTGGTCAAGCGCTTTGCTGTGCAGACGGTGCAGCGCTTTGGCTACCGCCGCGTGCTGCAGGTCAACTCGGTGATGGTCGCGCTCATGCTGGCCAGCTTTGCCTGGGCCAGCGCCAGCCAGCCGCCGTGGTTGCTGCTGCTGCAGCTGTTTGTGTTCGGCGGCTTCAACTCCATGCAGTTCTCGGCGATGAACTCGGTCACGCTGAAGGACCTGGATGGCGAGTTTGCCAGCAGCGGCAACAGCCTCTTGTCGATGGTGCAGATGCTGGCCATGGGCATTGGCGTGGCCCTGGCTGGCGCGCTGCTGTCGGGCTACGCCGACCGCTGGATCACCGACCCGGACAAGTCGCTGCGCGCCATCCACGCGACCTTCCTGACCGTGGCCTTGATGACCTTGGCTGCCACCTTGGTGTTCAGCCAGCTCGACAAGGATGAGCCGGTCAAGCCGGCGCCCGATGGCGGGGATGCCTGACCGCTAGCGCGGGTAGATCGCGCCCAGCACCCGGGGCCCGCGCGCCCCGGTGACCGCCGGCAGGTTGCCGGGCAGGCTCTGCCAGCACTGGCGGGCCAGCCAGGCAAAGGCGCTGGCCTCGACCTGCACCGGAGGCAGGCCATGCTCGGCCGAGCTGTCCACGGCGATGCCGGGCAGCAGATCGGCCAGGCGCTGCAACAGATGCTGGTTGAGCGCGCCGCCGCCGCAGACGATCAAGGTCTGACCCTCGGCTGCGCCGTGGCGCTGCATGTCCTGCGCAATCGCCAGCGCGGTGAAGGCGGCCAGGCTGGCCTGCACATCGGCAGGCGCTGCACCGGGTGCATGGCGCTCGAGCAACGGCGCCAGCCAGGCGGGGTTGAACAGGTCGCGCCCGGTGCTCTTGGGGGGCGGCAGCTGGAAGAAGGGCTCTTCCATGAAGGCCGCCAGCAAATCCGGAATGACCTGGCCGCTAGCCGCCCAGCGGCCGCCGTCGTCATAAGGTTCGCCAGTATTCAGCTGGCACCAGTGGTCCATCAGCGCATTGCCGGGGCCGCAGTCCCAGCCCCGGATGTCGTCGCCTTCAAGGCGGCTGATATTGGAGATGCCCCCGATGTTGAGCACCCAGCGTGGGCTGCCCAGCGCGCCGGCACCGCCAAACACACTGTGGTGGAAAGCAGGCACCAGCGGCGCACCCTGGCCGCCTGCAGCCACATCGCGGCTGCGGAAATCGGCCACCACGGTGATGCCGCTCAGCTCCGCCAGCAGCGCGGGGCTGTTCAGCTGCAAGGTATAGCCGGTGCCATCCCACAAGCCTGGCTGGTGGCGCACGGTCTGGCCATGGGCACCGATGGCGGTGATATCACCGGGCTGCAACTGGCTGCGTGCGAGCAGCCGATCGACCACCTGCGCATAGCTGCGTGCCAGTGCATTGCCGGCCAGTGCAGCGCGGTGCAGCTCATGCTCGCCAGCGCTGTTGAGCGCCAGCAGCTCGGCCCGCAGCTCGGGGGCAAAGCCGGTGCTGGCGTACTGCAGCACCTCCATGCGGCCGTCCTGCCACTGGGCAATCACACCATCCACCCCGTCCAGCGAGGTGCCGGACATCAGGCCAATAAAGCGTTCAGTCATTGTTGTTAAGCCTGCAAAAGCAAAGGCCCCAACAATACCAAGATTGTGGGGGCCTGGGGGCGGGGGCGCCTTACAGGTTTACTGGTTGGCGTTGGTCTCGAGCATCAGCATCTGGTCGTTCAGGGCCAGGCGCATGCTGTTGGCGAGGTTGTCGAACTTGGCGCGGGCCTGGCGGCTGATGGGCTTGCTGGTTTCGCTCTCGGCCACCATCGCCAGCGGGTCACGCTGCTCGCCGGCGACGCGGAACTCAAAATGCAGATGGGGGCCCGTGGCCCAGCCGGTCTGGCCGACGGCGCCGATTTCGTCGCCCTTGCTGACACGTGCGCCTTGCTTGACGGCGATGCGGCTCAGGTGGGCATAGACGGTTTCGTGCTTGTTGCCATGGTCGATGTAGATCACATTGCCGTAGCCGTTTTGCACGCCGGCAAAGGTCACCAGGCCATCGCCGACAGTGCGCACCGGCGTGCCTTGAGGGGCTGCCAGGTCGGTGCCTTTGTGGGCGGACCAGGTCTTGTGGATGGGGTGCACGCGCATCGCGAATGCGCTGGAGACGCGGGTGTACTTGACGGGCGAGCCGATGTAGCTGCGCTCGCCGCTTTCGCCGGCAAAGTTGTAGTACGCGCCCTTGTCCTTGGGGGAGTCCTGGAACCACAGCGCCTCATGGGTCTTGCCGTTGTTGCGGAACTCGGCGCTCAGCAGACGGCCGGTGCCCAGCACTTCGCCATCGGCTTCGAGCGTTTCGTAGACCAGCGAGAAACGGTCACCGGCGCGCAGCGCACGGCGGAAATCGATCTTGTCGGCAAACACTTCGACCATCTGGTTCGAGACGTTGTCGGGCAAGCTGGCGGCATCGGTGGCTGCATACAGCGAGCTGCGGATGATGCCGCCCGACAGGCGCGTGCCACGGGTCAGCGGCAGGAATTCGGTCAAGGTGTCGAACTTGCCGTCGGCCTTGCGGATGCTGAAGCGCTGGAACACATCGCTGTTCTCGCCCGCCCAACGCACCGTCAGGGTCGTCAGTTCGTGGCTTGGCGTGGTCTCGGCGGTGATCTGGCGGCCAGCCTTGCCAATGATGGCGCTGCGGGCCTTGGCGTTGCTGCGGATGAAGGCCGCGGCAGCCGGGTCAGCCACGCCCAGGCGGCGCAGCAGGGACTCTGGCGTGTCGTTGCTGCGCACCTCATCGGTGCGGTACAAAGAAAAACCCGGTCCGTCGACCAGGTCTGCAATCGAAATGTCCGAAGCCAGCGATTCGACCGGGTATTCCACGGTCTGCACAGGCATGTCGGACGGATTGGGGCCCAGCTCTGCCACAGCGAAAGCGGCGCCGCCACCGGTCATCAACATGACGGCCAGTGCAGCAGCGAGACGCTTGGGGTGTGCTTGGGCGGTATTGACCAACTGGCGAATGACGAGGCTGCCAGCGGTGATGAATCCGTTGTTCAATGTTCCATCCCGGTTATGGAATGCCTCTTGCCGGCTGCGTTTACGGAGCCAAAACAAACCGCGTCTGCAGGCGCGGTGGGTGGTTTTTTAACAAGAAGGCACAAAAAAAACTTCATGTGCAGCGTTCGCGGGCCTGGATGAAGTCCCCTTGGGACATCGTCTGACAGACGCGGCTAGAATAAAACGCTGCAACGCAAGGGACGCAGTATAACGCCCTCGGCTTTGCTGGCAACCTGAGAAACCCCATATGAATCAATCGACTGTTACAACTTACCCTGTTACCGAACGTGTGCAAGAGGCTTTGCAGGTAAGTCTGCGTGGGGTGGATGAGCTGCTGCCACAGGAGGAATGGGTCAAAAAACTGGCCAAATCCGAGGCGACAGGCGTGCCGCTGCGCATCAAGCTGGGCCTGGACCCTACGGCCCCGGATATCCACATTGGCCACACGGTGGTGCTCAACAAGATGCGCCAGCTGCAGGATCTGGGCCATACCGTGATCTTCCTGATCGGCGATTTCACCACCTTGATTGGCGACCCCTCGGGCCGCAACAGCACCCGTCCGCCGCTGACCGCCGCGCAGATCCAGGTGAATGCCGAGACCTATAAGGAGCAGGCCTACAAGGTGCTCGACCCAAGCAAGACCGAACTGCGCTACAACAGCGAGTGGTGCGACAAGCTGGGCGCACGCGGCATGATCGAGCTGTCGGCCAAGTACACCGTGGCGCGCATGATGGAGCGCAACGACTTCCACACCCGTTTCCACGAAGGCAGCTCCATCAGCCTGCACGAGTTCCTGTACCCGCTGCTGCAGGGCTATGATTCGGTCGCGCTCAAGAGCGACCTGGAGCTGGGCGGTACCGACCAGAAGTTCAACCTGATGATGGGCCGCCATCTGCAGGCCGAGTACGGCCAGGAATCCCAGTGCGTGCTGACCATGCCGCTGCTGGTGGGCCTGGACGGCGTGCACAAGATGTCCAAGTCCAAGAACAACTACATCGGCATCACCGAAGACGCCAACACCATGTTTGCCAAGGTGCTGTCGATCTCGGACGATCTGATGTGGGACTGGTTCACCTTGCTGTCCTTCATGAGCCTGCCGGAAATCGCTGCGCTCAAGCTGGAGATCGAAGGCGGCCGCAACCCCAAGGACGCCAAGGTGCTGCTGGCCAAGGAAATCACCGCGCGTTTCCACAGCGCAGCAGCGGCCGATGCGGCCGAGCAGGATTTCATCAACCGCAGCAAGGGCGGCATTCCGGACGACATCCCCGACGTCGCGCTGAGCGGTGCGCCGCTGGGCATTGGCGCGCTGCTCAAGCAGGCCAACCTGGCCCCTTCCACCAGTGAAGCCAACCGCCTGATCGACGGCGGCGGTGTGCGGGTGGATGGCGTGGTGATCGAGGACAAGGGCCTGAAGCTGCCCGCCGGCACCTTTGTCGTGCAAGTGGGCAAGCGCAAGTTTGCCCGGGTCACCTTGGCCTAAGGCTGGGTTTGCCGGGCTGGTTTGGCCCGGCTGGCTGCTTTGTATAAAAGAGCCACTTCCCTTTGTGGGGGAGCGGCTCTTTTTTCTGAGCGCCTATTTTGGACTGCTGCTGGCATGCACCAGTGTGCCCACGGTGCCCCAAGCCTGGGCAAAGCCGGCCTCGAACGCGCTACCCTCTGGGCAGTGACTCCCGCCAGCGGTTATAGCCAAGCGGAGACCAGCTGGCAATGACGTGGCTATGTCGCCCGAGGACATGCAGATGCTGCGTGCGCGGTTAGGGCAGCTCCTGGCCAGCCGCGCTGCTTGGTGTTACATAGGCAAGGCTATGGTGGGAGTGAAGAATCGGTAGCTGCAGAGCACTATGGCATTCAGAAGCTCGTTCCGCATGGCCTCCCGCGTTAGTTAGGTACTGCTGACCAGCAGTTTGCTGGGCGTTGTGGGACCTAGCCGCAGTACTCGCTGTGAAAAGACCTGCTCTCCGGCGACAGGATGATGCGCGCTGATCTGAAGCGAGGCGTACACCACTGTACTGGTATCGGGAAACCCGCTGCCAAGCACACGCTGGTGCAGATTCGGCGCCGGCTAGGCATTCTGGCAGCAGTGGCCGTTACCGATAACCCTCGAACTGGGCATCAGCCTGTTTTGCAATCTGAACAAGCTGCGCATTCGCAACTGCAACCCCTTCATCGCCACCCGCACCATTTACTGGTGCCCACAGGAGGTGGCGCTGTTGCTGGTGGATACCCGCGCCACGGGACACACGAGTCTTCGAGGGTCACCTCGGTGTCCGCAATCCGGCCAAGTTTTGAATATTATTTGATTTGATATGTACTACCTTTTTGAAAGTTGGTGGTATTGTCTTTTTATTTAACTATATGGTGCGTTGTGAGAATGGTGTAGCTGTATTTAAATTGCAAAGCCCGCTTGAATAAAGTGCTTTCAATGCCTCAGAAATTTGCGATGCTGCGCTGGATTGAGGTGTGCTCTGTGCAACCACAATATACGTCTGAAGAGGAATCACATTTGGCTTTGTGAAATTGGATTTTATATTGAACACCATGTTTAATCCGGTTGTTGGGTCCAAATTCAATGGCCCTCCCCCTGTCGTGGCCGTCGTGATTACATTTCCAAAATTATCCCCTGGTCCTGTATATGATTTGGTACATGATGCAATTGCGTGGGCTGCTGATTTTAATGCGCCAATTGATAATACAATAGGAAGACTATTGCTTTGGCATTGAGAATATCCTGCAAAGCAGTTGAAGTGAGAAATTTCTGTATAGCTGTCTGGTGATATGTCTATCGACCCAGAAATTTTTCCCGATTGATGCCCTCCATAATAAACATTATGAAATATTTTATTTTCTGTAGGGTTATATATGGATGCTGTGTTGAAATCAATCGATAAATTCATGCTTGGTGCAGCTATTGTAGTGTAGTTGCCTGGAATGTCTGCTCGCAATAAAATGCGTGATGAAAAATCAATAATATTAGTGTAATATTTTTCATTCACTTGAGTGCCGATTTTTACCACTTTGTTGAAATCAATGTCGGACGCAACCACTGTTGTATTTACAGCCGGGGTGTAATAATCTCCGTTGCCGGTAACACAGGGGCTTGTTAAATCTTCTGGATGTTCCCAGAATGCAGGGTTATTACTGGTGGTTATGGTATTCCCGTTGGCGTTGCTTGAATTAAGTATGCTACTGGTGGCATCTCCCCTGTCATCTAAGCAATTTCCCGCTTCCGTTGGATTCCATCCTTGCCCATGAGCAGTGGCAACTAATGCAAGTTGAGCTTGACGACCATGGTCAACAGAATTGACGTACTCAACGTTGTTAACCACTAAACTGTCGATCGCTCCTGCAGTTCTTCTGCTGGTGGATATATAAATTTTGTAGTTCGCTGAACCATCATAGTTGGAGATGGTTGATCGTCCAAAATTTTTATTAATCCCATCATCGGTATAACCCACTCTACCTTCATTGAAACCATGGCTAATCCAGTGATTTATTGCTTGATGATATCTGTTTTGTAGTGTAGGTTTTTCTATATCTGGATTGTTGAATAAATATTGAGATGAGCTGAAGCCTGGGTGGGCCTGTCGGCCCTCTAGAAAACCATTATTTACCCAGTGGGTGCAGGCTGTGGTAGGAGTTCTAAATCCTCCAATGTTTAAATCTGTGTTTGAGTTCAGGTAAAAAAGCCAATTGAAAACTCTGTTGTCTACAATACTTGAGTAAGGGAAAGGTTCGCAGCCAATAGCTTTTTGTTCGGCTTGTGATGGCGTTGATTGAGTCGCTAGTAGTGTCAAAATTGCCAAGCTATATAAATATATTTTGGGACTTTTCACAATATCACTCCTTGGTGAAACTGAATTGATGAGATTTAGGATTTTTGCTTCCTGCATGTTTCAAATCAATATTTAATTTTTGTTTTTACTATTGTTTTGTGATTTTGTGATTTTTGATGATTGAGTTTCACCTTTGCTGACAGTGTTGGACGTGCTTTTAACTATTGGTTAATGCTTTTTTGTATAATTCTATGCTTAGATTTTTTTGAAAAATGTTTGTATTTAATCGTTCGATGATGTAGGGTTGTGTTAAAAATAATAAACCGCCCATCTGACTTTGGGTCAAATAGACGGTTTATAGATAATTTAAATTTATATTTTGTTATTTTGTTTAGTGGTAGCTTGTATTTTTGGTTTTGGTGTGTAGTTGTTTTGATTAAAGGTTTGGATGTTTAATAAATAAATTGAAAATTATTACTTTTGAAAAATATGGGAAATAGGTATATTTAATTTTTTGGTTGGTCACTGCAGCTCGATCTTGGCCTGGGTCGCAATGCGCTTCCACAGCGCAATCTCATCGGCCTGGAACTGGCGCATCTGCGCCGGGCCGCCGCTCATCGCCGTGGCGCCCAGGTTGGCATAGAACTGCTGGGTTTCGGGCTCGGCCGCAATCTGCATGAACCAGCCCGCCAGCCTGGCGCTGATGTCCTCGGGTGTCTTGCTGCTGACCATCGCCCCCACCCAGGTGTAGGCCTCGATGCCAGGCAGCCCCGCTTCGCGGGCGGTGGGCACGTTGGGCAGCGCGGCCACGCGGCTGTCGGAGGCGACGGCCAGGCCCGTCAGGCGCCCGGCCTTGATCAGCTCCTGCACCGAGGTGGCCTCGGCAAAGGCGTAATCCACCGTATGGCCGGCCACGGCGGTGGCGACCTCGCCCGCGCCCTTGAAAGGCACATGCACGGTCTGCACCTTGGCCACATCGTTGAACAGTTCGCCCATCAGCTGGTAGCCGGCCGAGCCCGCGCCAAAGTTGATCTTGCCGGGGCTGGCCTGAGCCTTGGTCACCAGATCCTTGAGCTGCTTGGTATCGGCATCGCCCGGCGCCACGACGATAGCGGGCGCGCGCATCATCATCGTCAGCGGCGCAAAGTCCTTTTGCGGGTCATAGGGCAGCGCTTTGAACAGCGCCGTGTTCACCGCCAGGGTGGAGTTGCTGCCAATAAAGACCGTGTAGCCATCCGCCGGGGCCGACAAGGCCTGCTTGACCGCTATGAAGCCATTGCCACCCGGCCTGTTTTCCACCACCACCGGCTGGCCGCTGAGCTGCTGCAGCTTTTTGGCGTAGTAGCGCGCTGATGTATCGGTGCCGCTGCCCGGCCCGAAGGGCACGATGAATTTGATGGGCTTGCTGGGAAAGTCCTGGGCCTGCAGTGCCGGGCTGGCCGCGCCAGCGAGCAGCGCCGCACACAGCGCCAGCGCCCGCCGGCGGCCAAAGCGAGGGTGGAACATGGCAGTCTCCTTGTGTCGTTATAGGTGGCTGCCTGCGGGTATGGAACGCGCAGGCAGCCGCTTTGACTGTAGGGAGGGTGCTCAGGCCTGTCTATGTGCGATTTGCTTGGGGTTGATACGTCAGGTGTATCAAGAGGCCGGCCGGGACCAGAGCGCATTGCCAGGCTCGGTCGGCCCCAGCTGCATAGTGCGCTCTTGGTCGTCAAAGACCATGATGGCATTGACGTGCAGCCCGTCTTCGGTAAACAAGGTTTTGACACGGGCCGGCCCATAGCGCTTGTGAACCAGAACATCGCCCAGCGAAACGGTGCCCAGGCTCGCGACTGGAAGCGATTCCGGGCTTTGATAGGCGTCGATGGCGGCTTGTACGGCCAGGTCTGAGTCCTGCTTGTCCTTGCCAAATCTTGCCCACAGGCGTGGCAGGCGCTGCTCCAGAACCAGGTCGCTGTAGTCCTGCCAGTTCCATGTGGGTTCAGGCATGCCTGTGGATGGTCGGGTGGGCATTGCGTCAAACAGGTCTTTGCCCGTCGCTGCCTGGTAGGCATAGTAAGGGGCAGTACCGTAGGTTCCCCACTCGGCAGCCTCATCGGCGTGGCTGGCCACAACCTCTGCCAGTTCAGCCAGCGAGTCGGCATCGGTCAATGCGCGCTCGTACACGGCTTGCCCTTGCCCGATCAGCCATAGGCGAAAGTATTCAAAGCCACTGTCCGTCCCATGGCCCCGGTTGAGCAGTAGCCCGGCAGCCCAGACATCCCCTAGATCCGCCTTTCCACGCAACCGCTCAAGCTGCATTTGAAAATCGACAATATCTTGCGGTGGGCGCTGTGCCAGCAACTGCGCAAGGCGCTGTGCGTGCTCCGCATCGCCACCTGGGCCTTTGGCCTGTTCAATCAATGTCCAAAATTGTGGTTCGGTCATGGCGCTTTCGCTGTCGGGTGAGGTTTTGAGGTGGTTCAGTACATAGGGCGCCAGCAAGGCGGCCAACGTCATCAAGACCACCGGCACCCCCAGCAGCCACCATAGCCTCAGCTTGCCCTCGCGCCGAAGGTGCTGGTTGATGCTCGGCGGCTCGCGCTCCTCGCTCATGGCGCCGGTCGGTCGCCAATGGCCGTGCGCGTGGCGGCCGCCTGCAACTGCAGCCAGGCGCAAAAGGCGGTGACTTCGGGGCGCTGCTGGCTGCGCGGGCCGATGATCAGCCAGTAGGCGAGGGGGGAATCCATGCGGAACTCGGGCAGCACCTCGACCAGGTCGCCATTGGCCAGCGCATCGGCGACCAGCGGCATGCGCGCCAGCGCCAGGCCCTGGCCGGTCAGGGCGGCCTGCGCAATCTGGTGGGCATAGTTGAGGAACAGCCAGCGTTTGGGCTGCAGATTGCCGCAGCCATGCAGCTCCAGCCAGCGCTCCCAGGTCAGCCAGTCCAGGTGCTGCAGGCGGTGGGTGTCGCCTGCTTCAATGAGGGTATGGCGGGCCACATCGGCGGGCTGGCTGATGCGCGGGTGGCTTTGCAGCAGCCAGGGGCTGGCGACGACGGCCAACTGCTCGCCAAACAGGCGCTGCGCGTTGGCAGTGGCGTGCTGGGGCAGGCTGTAGCGCAGCGCCAGGTCCACATCCGAGGTTTCCAGGTCGAGCACGTTGTCGGTGGCATCGATGCGGATGTCGATTTCGGGGTTGTCGCGCTGAAAGGCCTCCATGCGCGGGATGAGCCACATCGACGCAAAGCTGGCCCAGGTGGTGATGGCCACGCTCTTGCGGCCGCTGGTCTGGCGGATCAGGCGCACGGCCGAGTCGATACGCTCGATGGCGGGGGATACCGCGCGTTGGAGCTGGGCGCCGGCGCTGGTCAGTTCCACCGCGCGGGTATGGCGCAGAAACAGCGCAATACCGACCTCATCCTCCAGCGCCTGGATCTGGCGGCTGACGGCCGACTGGGTCAGCGCCAGCTCCTCGGCAGCGGCGCGAAAGTTCAGGTAGCGGGCCACCGCCAGAAAGGCGCGCAGATGGCCCACGGCAATGGGCCGGGTGCGGAGCAAGGAAGGCGGCAGAGGCAGGTCTGGCATGGTGGAGGCACTGTAGCAAGAAGTACACACTGCGCCAGGGTGTATCCCCGGGGCAGGCGTCCATCATGCTCCTGCTTCGATAGCTGCCGCTGGCTTGGCGCGGCCCGGGGGCCGCAGAAACTCCAAAACCTAGGGTAAACCATTAATGCCGTGGCTGCATTGATCGGCCCTCTTTTATTCATTGGACGCCGGCGTGGCCAAGGCGCAAGATACGCATATCGGGTAAACCCTAGGATCGCTTCGATACCAGGGCCCTGCAAAGGAAACCACCATGGCTATGTCTGCATCTCATGTTCTGTCCGCTGGCACCATCGCTGTGCGCCCCGCGCGTGCCAGCCGCGCTGCGTCGGCTGCCGCCGAGATGCGCATTCTGCCCACTGGCAAGGCCATCAGCTTTGTGCCCCAGCGTGACGTTGTGCTGCGCATCTCCGAAGGCACCGCCTGGATTACCCTGGGCCTGGGTCTGAGCAACGAAGCCAGCCTGCAGGCCGGTGATCTGGTGCTGCACGCCGGTCACACCGTGGTTCTCAAGGCAGGCCAATCGGTCGTCATCGAGAGCAAGCGCCAGGATCCGCTGGTCTACCACTTCCCCAAGAACCAGGGCGGCCAGCCCAACCTGGATGAGCAGCCAGCCCGCTGGTTCACCCGCTTCCAATGGGGTAAGACCGACGGCAGCATGCTCTATAACCTCTAAGCTCTGCGCCATACCGATCAACAGCCTGCCCCGTGCAGGCTGTTTTTTTGCCTGACAGCGGCCGCGCCGGTGCAGGCCCGCAGCCGTTGGAGCGCGCGATAATCCCAGGGTTTTGTCTTTTAAGAGGTGGCGCCCGGCGCCGCCTCGCTGATTCACCATGAACGCTCCACTCGACATCATCATCATGGCCGCTGGCAAGGGTACGCGCATGAAAAGCCGCCACCCCAAGGTTTTGCAGAAGCTGGCCGGGCGTGCGTTGCTGCAGCATGTGCTCGATACCGCTGCACAGCTGCAGGCCCGCTCAGCGGTGGTGATCACCGGCCACGGCGCCGAGCAGGTGGAGGCGGCGATCGGCCAGAGCAGTGCAGGCAGCACGCAGTTGGCCTTTGCGCGCCAGGAGCCGCAGCTGGGCACGGGCCACGCCGTGCAGCAGGCGGTGCCGCTGCTGGCCGACGATGGCATGGCGATTGTGCTGTCCGGCGATGTGCCGCTGACGCAGGCAGACACCTTGCAGGGCCTGCTTGATGCGGCGGGCAGCGACCGCATGGCCTTGCTCACCGTCAACATGCCCGATCCCACCGGTTACGGCCGCATCGTGCGCAATGCCGAAGGCACGGTGCAGCGCATCGTCGAGCAAAAGGATGCGAATGCGCAGGAGCGCGCGATCACCGAGATCTACAGCGGCATCATGGCCGTGCCGGCACGCTGGCTCAAGCCCTGGCTGGCCCGGCTGAACAACCAGAATGCCCAGGGTGAGTACTACCTGACCGACATCGTGGCGATGGCCGTTGCCGATGGCGTGGCCGTCGAAGGCCATTGCATCTCCGATGTGCTGCAGGTGGCCGGCATCAACAGCCCCCAGCAGCTGGCCGAGTTGGAGCGTGCCCACCAGATGCGCCAGGCCCAGGCGCTGATGGCCCAGGGTGTGCGCATGGCCGACCCGGCCCGTTTTGACCTGCGCGACGATGCGCGCGGCGGCAAGGCGCAGCTGCTCTGCGGCCAGGATGTGGAGATCGATGTGGGCTGCATCTTTGGCGGCCAGGTGCGCATTGGCGATGGCGCGCGCATTGGCGCCTACTGCCATATCAGCAATGCCAAGATCGCGGCCGATGCGGTGATCCACCCCTTTACCCATATCGATGGCGAGGCCGCTGGCGCCCAGGTGGGCGAGGGCGCGCTGGTCGGGCCCTTTGCCCGCCTGCGCCCCGGTGCCCAGCTGGGCAAGCAGGTACACATCGGCAATTTTGTCGAGGTAAAGAACTCGCGCCTGGCCGATGGCGCCAAGGCCAACCACCTGGCCTACCTGGGCGATGCCGAGCTGGGCGAGCGGGTCAACTACGGCGCGGGCAGCATCACCGCCAACTACGACGGCGCGAACAAGCACCGCACCGTCATCGAAGCCGATGTGCATGTGGGCAGCAACTGCGTGCTGGTGGCCCCGGTGACCATTGGTGCCGGCGGCACTGTGGGCGGCGGCTCCACCATCACCAAGAACACGCCGCCGGGCGCCTTGAGCGTGGCGCGCGGCAAGCAGGTCAGCATTGCGAACTGGCAACGGCCGCAGAAGAAGTCTTGAGCCACAGAGCGCCTGGGCATATCGGCACAGGCGCCTGGCGTCGGGAGAAGAGCCACCACCCCCGGCGCCTGAGGGGATGAAGGCTGTGGTCAGGCGCCTGCGGGGGCTCCGGGGCCTGGCATGCTGGCCAGCTCCGCCAGGTGGGCGGCCGAGATGGGTTCCAGCGTGGCATGGCTGCCGTAGCTGCGGGGCGCGCCCCGGGCCTGCTCCAGCGCGGCCTCGGCCTGGTGGATCCAGTCGTCCACCGACTGGTGGTACTTGGCCAGGCTGGCGATGCCGATGCTGACGCTGATCTGCACATCGGGCCAATCGCGCAGTCGGCGGTTGAGCGCCTGGCTGTGGATGCGGTCGGCGATCTGGTTGGCGATGTCCAGGTTCACCCCGGACAGCAGCACCGCAAAGGAGTCTCCGCCAAAGCGGCAGGTGGCATCACCCGGCCGCACGCAGGTGCGCAAGGTGTTGGCCACCGCAATGATGACCTCGTCGCCGGCGGTATCACCATGGCGGCTGTTGAGCTCGCGGAAGTTATCCACATCTACAACGATGAGGAAGGCAGGGATGTCCTTTTGCTTGGCATAGGCGAACAGGCGCGTCGCAAGGTCCTGCCAGTACATGCGGCCAAAGAAGCCGGTCATCGCATCGACCCGGCGCATCACCATCAGCATCTGCTCTTTGTGGGCCAGGCTGCGCAGCAGGTGGCCGGTGGCAATGCCTTGCATCGCCAGGTAGAGGGCGACTGCCAGCAGGCTTCCGACGATGGTGAAGCTGCTCGTGCTGTGCTGGACGTCAAACGAGGTGAGCAGCCCGGCAACGGCGACGCCTGCGATGGCCCCCGCAATGGCCAGCACGGCATGGCGCACGCTTTGCATCGCGTAGGCGCAGTGGACCAGCACCATCAGCATGATCGCGCTGGTCAGCAGGTGGAAATGCACCAGCGCGACCCAGACGCCGATCACCAGACCGTCGACAAAGGACAGGATCACGTCATTGATGTCGGAGCCGCCTGTGCGGTGCGTACGCCAGCGGGCCAGCAATGGCCAGGCCACCAGTGGCAGCACGATCGCCAGCCACACCGGCCAGGAGGCATTGCGCTGCCACAGGGCCCCCGCAGCGGCCAGCGCACAGGACGCCAGAAAAACAATGCGGCCCCAGTCGCTGCGTTGCTGGGTGTTGTCCATTTTGATATGCACCATGGTTAGCCTCTCTTGCCCGATGAGTCATTTCGCCCATGCATCGAAGGACCCGCCTCACGATGTTACTGTTTGATACTCATGGCGCCAGTATGAGGCCGGACTATCGCCGCGACAAGCTTGTAGGCTCCGCTGACATTTGTTGAAGATTTATGTCATTCACGCCCGCTGCAGAGTGGTCACGCACATTGCTGTGGCCTTTGTCGGGGCCGGTCTTCCCGGTGAAACCGCTGCAGCCAATGCCCGTTGTCTCAATCGGGTAATACCCTTCCGAGACGGGAGTCCTGCGCTCAGCTGTGCAGCGACAGGTGCGGCCCTTTGGGCAGCGGAATGCGGGTGACGAATTTGCTGCGCTTGGTGGCGAAGTAGGTTTTCACATTGCGCACATTGCTCTGCGAAGTGAACAGCTTTTGCGTCAATGCCAGATAACCGGGCATGTCATGGGCGTAGACCACCAGCACAAAATCCGGCCCGGGGCTGACCCGCCAGCACTGCTGCACCTGGTCGTTCTGCACGACGAAGGCCTCAAAGGCATCCAGCTCTTCAGCGCCCTGCCGGTCCAGGCTGACCTCCACCAGCGCAAACAGGCCAAAGCCCTGCACCTGGGCCAGCACATCGTGCGATAGCAGGGCCACCTCGGCGGCGATCAGCCCCATCTCACGCAGCCGCTTGGTGCGGCGCAGGCAGGTGGGGGGCGAGACATGCACCTTGTCGGCCAGCGCCAGGTTGCTGACGGAGGCATCCTTTTGCAACGCGTCCAGCAGTTGCAAATCGATGATGTCCAAGGTGAAATCATTCATTTCATTGTCCATTTTGAAATTTTATTTCAATGAATATATTTGTTGAAATTTTATTTCATTTGGCATGAAAAATGGAAAGAAAATAATACGACCACCTGTCTACACTGCTGCCATTGTGGATCAAGGAGTGAAAGCTATGTGCGGCATTGTTGGTGCAGTTTCTACGCGCAATATCGTCCCGGTGCTGGTGCAAGGCCTGCAGCGGCTGGAGTACCGTGGCTATGACTCCTGCGGTGTGGCCGTGCATGAGGCCAGCCTCGACGGCCGGCAGCCCGGCGGCCTGCGCCGCGCCCGCAGTACGGCCCGTGTGGCCGAGCTGATGGAGCAGGTGGCCAGCGAACAGGTGCAGGGCGCCACCGGCATCGCCCATACGCGCTGGGCCACGCATGGCGCACCCGCCGTGCACAATGCCCACCCGCATTTCAGCGCCGGCCCGGGCGTGGCCGATGTGCAGGCAGTGGGCCGTGTGGCCCTGGTGCACAACGGGATCATCGAGAACCATGAGGCGCTGCGCGCCGAGCTGCAGGCCAAGGGTTACCAGTTTTTGAGCCAGACCGATACCGAAGTGATTGCCCACCTGGTGGACAGCCATTACGACGGCGACCTGTTCAGCGCGTTGCAGCAGGCCATCAAGGCGCTGCGTGGCGCCTATGCGATTGCCGTCATGCACAAGGACGAACCCCACCGCGTGGTTGGCGCGCGCGCAGGCTCGCCGCTGATCCTGGGCGTGGGCAACAACGAGAACTTCCTGGCCAGCGACGCGATGGCACTGGCCGGCGTGACCGACCAGATCGTCTACCTGGCCGAAGGCGATATGGTCGATTTGCAGATTGGCCGCTATTGGGTGGTGGATCACCACGGCAAAACGCTGGACCTTGCCGAGCGCCCGGTCAAGACCGTGCATGCCCACAGCGGTGCTGTGGAGCTGGGCCCCTACCGCCACTACATGCAAAAGGAGATCTTCGAGCAGCCGCGCGCGATTGCGGAAACCCTGGAGGGCGTGCAAAGCGTTGTGCCCGAGCTGTTCGATGGCCCGGATGGCACCGCCGCCTGGCGTATCTTCAAAGAGATTGACGAGGTGTTGATCCTCGCCTGTGGCACCAGCTACTACAGCGGCTGCGCCGCCAAATACTGGATGGAGGGCCTGGCGGGCATCCGCTGCAATGTGGAAGTGGCCAGCGAGTACCGCTACCGCAAGAGCGTGCCCAACCCCCGGGCGCTGGTGGTCACGATCAGCCAATCGGGCGAGACGGCCGACACCCTGGCGGCGCTGCGCCATGCGCAGAGCCTGGGCATGACCAACACCCTGACCATCTGCAACGTGGCCACCAGCGCGATGGTGCGCGAGTGCAAGCTGAGCTACATCACCCGCGCCGGCATGGAAATCGGTGTGGCCTCCACCAAGGCCTTCACCACGCAGCTGGCAGGCCTGTTCCTGCTGACCCTGGCGCTGGGCCAGAGCAAGGGCCAGATCACCGAGGCGCAGTCCGATACCTACCTGGAAAAAATGCGCCACCTGCCCGTCGCCTTGCAGGCCGTGCTGGCGCTGGAGCCCCAGGTGGTCAGCTGGGCCGAGGATTTTGCGCGCAAGCAAAACGCGCTCTTCCTGGGCCGGGGCATCCACTACCCGATCGCACTGGAAGGCGCGCTCAAGCTCAAGGAGATCAGCTACATCCACGCCGAAGCCTACCCAGCCGGCGAGCTGAAACACGGCCCGCTGGCGCTGGTGGACAGCGAGATGCCGGTCGTCACCGTGGCCCCCAATGACGAACTGCTGGAAAAGCTCAAGAGCAATATGCAGGAAGTGCGGGCGCGTGGCGGCGTGCTCTATGTGCTGGCCGATGCCAACACCAACATCGAGAACGCCGAAGGCATGCATGTGATCCGCATGCCCGAGCACTATGGCGTGCTCAGCCCCATCCTGCATGTGGTGCCGCTGCAGCTGCTGTCGTACCACACGGCCGTGGCGCGCGGCACCGATGTGGACAAGCCGCGCAACCTGGCCAAGTCGGTCACGGTGGAGTAAGCGCTGCCGGCATCGTTGCCCCATGGTTCTGGGTCACTCAGGCCGCGAAGCCGCATGACGCGCGCATGCGGCTTCTCGTCACAGCCGTAGCGTGGCAAAGGCGAGGGGCGCGATGGTGCTTGGGCTTCCAGCAGAAACACGGGCGGACCTGGCGGGTTGGCGTCAGCGGCCCGTCCTCCGGTGCATTGCGCTCGATGCCGGTCCTCTACCGCAGAGGCGGATTAGGCCTTGTTCTGCAGTCCTGCTCGCGCATTCCGCACGCGAAGAAAGCGCCTTTCGGTGGTTTCCACTCCCCACCGCGTCACGGAGCGGGCAGACACCTGCGCAAAACCCTGAGAACCGTAGAGCGCGGCTGTGGCGCTGGACTCGCCCAGGTCCGCCAGATGGATTTCGTCGAAATGCAGGTCCGCCTGGGCCAGTGCTTTTACCAGAAGGCGCTTGCCAATGCCCAGGCCACGCAGACTGCTGTCCACAATGAACCACCGCAGCCGCCCCACGCGCGTGAGCGGATTGCCCTCGAGCACGATGCAGCCCAGCACACGCGTGTCTTCCCGGTAAAGCCACATGCCGTTCCCTTCGTCCAGCGGCGACTGCAGAAAGGCCGAGAGCTCCATCGCGGTGTGGCATTCGCAGGCCTTCGCATCCATGCCTTGCGCAGCAAAATGCCGCGCCAGCATGGCAGACACATCGCCCAGCATGCCGGGCGTATATCCGGACGACAGCTGGCGCTCGATCTGGGCCGGCCGGTCCACATGGGCGTTGTCGCGTGACAGCGCAGAGGCGTACAGGGACAGGAGCCGGTTCAGCGCATCGTGCTCATGAGGCTCCAGTTGTTGCAGCACGCGCGTGACCTGTGCGGTGCCAAAGTGGTCGATCCGAACCTGCAAGTCCCGTCCCTCGTCCGTGAGAAACAAGCGGGAAGAACGGGCGTCGTCGGCGGCCGATTCTCTGCGGACCAAACCCATGGCCTCCAGCTTGGCCAGCTGCCGGCTGGTGTTGGATTTGTCCAGCCGCAGCAGCGCAGCCAGATCGCGGGCCTGGAGACCAGGCTGCGCGCCTATCTCGATGATGGCGTGGACAGCAGACGGAGCCAGCTCACTGCCACCAAACGGTGACCGTAGATAGCCCAGCTCACGCACCAGCTGGCGAGAAAACCCCCGCAACTGGTGGACGACGTCGAGGGGGATGGAAGGGGCAGGGCGGGGGCTTGTCATTGTTTTAGTTGCGTTTCGCAATTTGCTGATGGCCAATATGGAGATGATCTCACTCAAACATAGACATTAAATTACAATAAAAGTTGCGCATCGCAACCAATGACAGAGCGGTACACCAGGAACGCCTGCTGCGGTGCGCCATCCAGACCGGAGCATGGGGCTCGGGTCTGGTGCATATATCTTCGGAGATCTTCTGTATGTCAGCCAGTCAGCCCGCACGGGCTCCGCGCGCCGCCCGGGTGTTCGCGGCCATCCTGGGCGTCATCGCTATCGCGTTGGGCGCCTATCTTGCCTATGGTGGCCTTCAACTCTTGCAGCTTGGGGGCTCTTTTTATTATCTGCCGGTGGGACTGCTGGTTCTGGTGGCCGGTGTCTTTCTGGTCCGAGCGGATGTACGTGGCGCCTGGCTCTATGCCGCCTGCTTGGCCATTACCGTCGTCTGGGCCTTGTGGGAGGCGGGATGGCATTTCTGGCCGCTTGCGGCGCGCATCGGCCTGCCCGCCGTGCTCGGTATGTTGATTGCGCTGGTGGTGCCCTACCTGCGCGGTAGCGAGCGTTGTGCCCATATCAAAGGCGCGTCTCGCGGCACGGCTGCGTTGCTTGCGCTGGGGATTGTTGGGGCCTTCGTCGCCGCCTTCCAGCCCATCTGGACGGTGAAGCCCGGGGCCGAGCCCGAAATCGCACAGGGCTACCAGCCCGGCGATGACCATGCCAACTGGACCAACTACGGCCGCACGCCGGATGGCACGCAGTTTGCCACCGCTGACCAAATCACACCCGGCAACGTCAAGGGCTTGCAAGTGGCCTGGACCTTCCGCACTGGAGACTTCGCCTTCGGCGGCAAAGAAAACCAGAATACCCCGCTGCAGATCGGCAATGTGCTGTATGCCTGCACGCCATCCAACCAGGTCTTCGCGATCGAGGCGGATACGGGCAAGCAGCTGTGGACGTTCGACCCCAAGGTGAATTCGGGCTTCAGCCCCACCTGGCAGCGCTGCCGCTCACTGGCGTATTACGAATTGCCCCAGGCTGCTGAATCGGCCTCGGCCCCAAAGACCCCGGCTGCCTCGGCATCCGCTACCCCGCCCAGCGGCGCATGCGCGCGTCGCATCTACCTGACCACGGCTGACATGCGCCTGATCGCGCTGGATGCTGCCAGCGGCCAGTTCTGCAGCGACTTCGGCAAGAACGGCCAGGTGTCGTTGGCCACCGGCATGGGCGACATCGTGCCCGGCTTCTACAACCCCACGGCAGGCCCTGTGCTGGCCGGCGACCGCCTGCTGGTGGGCGGCTGGGTGATGGACAACCAATCGGTCGATGAACCTTCAGGCGCGGTGCGCGCATTCGACGCCGTGACCGGTGACCTGGCATGGGCATGGGATGTGGGCCGTCCCGGCGTGACCACGGCGCCGGGCCCCGGCGAGCACTACACCCGCGGCACACCCAATACCTGGGCCGCCCCTACGTACGACGCCGAGCTGGGCCTGGTCTACCTGCCCACGGGCAACGGCACGCCCGACATGTATGGCGGCCACCGCACCCCGGAAACCGACCGTGTCAGCTCCTCGGTCGTGGCATTGGATGCGCGGACGGGCGCCGAACGCTGGGTGTTCCAGACCACGCACCACGACGTGTGGGATTACGACCTGCCTTCCAAGCCCGTCCTCTACGACGTGCCTGGCGACAACGGAGAGCGGATTCCCGCGCTGATTCAGACGACCAAGCGTGGCGAGATCTTCGTGATCGACCGCCGCTCTGGCAAGCCGATCGCAGAAGTGCAGGAAAAGCCGGTGTCCACCGAGGGCTTGCCAGGCGAGAAGCTCGCTGCCACGCAACCCTACTCGGTAGGCATGCCGCAGATTCGCCAAGGGGTGTTGACCGAAGCGCAGATGTGGGGCATTACGCCCATCGACCAGTTGGCGTGCCGCATAGCGTTCAAGCAGTTGGAATACAAGGGCGACTTCACACCGCCAAGCACCAACTGGTACATCCCCCACCCATCGCCGTTCGGCACGATGAACTGGGGCGGTATCTCCATCGATAAGGTCCACGACTACCTCATCGTGAACGATATGCGGATCATGATGAAGGCCCGGCTTCTGCCACGCGCGGAAGCCGACAAGGCCCTCATCGCCTCCGGCAAGACCACGCCGAGCGTCGCTGGTGTGGTGCCGATGGAAGGTACCCCTTACGGTGTAAACCGTGTGATGGTCACCTCGCAGATTGGCGTGCCCTGTACCGATCCGCCTTTCGGCATGATGACCGCCATCGACCTGAAGACGCGCAAGATCGCCTGGCAGCGTTCATTGGGCACCGTAGAGCAGATGGGCCCCATGGGCATCAAGACCGGTTTGCCCATCCCCATCGGAATGCCCTCCTTGGGCGGCCCGGTGGCGACCGCATCCGGTCTGATCTTCTACACGGGCACGGCTGATTACTATCTGCGTGCCATGGATGTGAAGACCGGCGAAGAGATCTGGAAGTCGCCCCTGCCCGTGGGTGCGCAGTCCACACCGCTGGTGTTCAAGTCCCCCAGCTCCGGAAAGCAGTATGTGGTGGTGACGGCAGGCGGTGGCCGCACAGCCCCCGATCGCGGTGACTACATCATTGCCTACGCCTTGCCGGACGCGAAGTGACCGGCCTGCGTACAGGCTGCAACTGAGAATGGCCCGTCGCCATGGAAGTTGCTAGTTGGGACGGATAAAAAATGCCGGAGCCATCCGGCCCATGACGCCCGGTGCACTGCATCGGGCGTTTGCATTTTTAGCCGCTACACGGTTGCGGTCGATCGGCGTTGACCGCCCCCGCTGCGCCTGTATGCGCATCAATGCTAGGCTTGTATCGATGACTCTGTTGAACCACAACGCCATCTCATCCAAGGAGCCAGAATTGACTGCACCGCTGAACCTGATCGTCACCTTGCAACCCCTGCCCGGCCATTTGCCGGACGTCGTCTCTACGCTTACCACCTTGGCGCGGGCCAGCCGGCAGGAGGCTGGCTGCCTGCGCTACGACCTTGCGGTGGGCCAAGAGCTGGTCTATCTCTTTGAGGCATGGACCGACCGCCAGGCTTTGGCGGCGCATGAGAAGGAGCCGCACTTTGTGCAGGGCGTGGCGGCGCTGAACCGCCTGTGCGCATCCCAGAAGATGGAATTTGTCGAATGGCAGGCGCAGGGCTAACGGGCTCTGGTGCGCATCGCGCTCGCCACTTAACCGGCTGCGTGGGTCACCAGGTCTGCATAGCGCTGAGCCAGGCAAAACAGGTCATCACCGCGAACGCCGCCAGCGCAAACGGCAGCAGGAACAGGTAAACCGACCGCTCTTGCGCAGCCCCATGGCTGAGCTTGGCCGCAATCGACATGCGCACCGGTGAGAAAAAGCCCAGTGCCAGCCCGGAGACATGCACCACCGCGCCGGTAGCCAGCAGGCTGATGCCGGCCTGCGCAGCCAGGGTGGAGAGCGGCGGCAGCAGCAGGCTGTTGCCGGCATTACCGGTGTTGGCAATGATGCCCAGCGCGCCCGCCAGCGCAGGGGTGAGCACCATGGCATCGGGGCCCAAGGCGGCAAAGAGGCCCTGGGCCAGGCCTTGCGCAATGCCCGATTTATTCAGCATTTCCGCCATCATCGCAAACAGAAACACCGTCCATACCGCCTGCTTGCCGGTGGACCAGGAGGCCACGATCTCGCCTTTGAGTGTATGCGTGCGCTTGCGGAAAGCCGCTGTCAACAGCGCAGCCACCAGGAACCACAGCCCGGAATGCATCAACGGCAATAACATCGGCAGATCGGGAAAGGGCCGGAAAAATACCAATGTCGACAGCCAATCGCGCAGGCCTGCGAGGAGCCGGGTGGCGGCCAGCCATCCAATGATCAAGCCATAGGGCAGGCAGGCGATGGCGCGTTGGCGCAGCGCCTGCCCATTGGGGCGCTCATCCACCAGGTAGCGAACGATGATGAGCGGGCTGAAGGCGGCAAGCAGTGCCGTCTCCGGACCCAGCAAATACGTGCAGGCGACGAGGCTGGCCAGACTGGCCGCGACCCAGAGCAGCTCCCATCCGCATTCGGCGAGGGAGATATTCTCGTTAGCCTGGCGCAAGGTCGCCTAGAACAGCGTGAGCCAGAGCAGCATCAGGGTCGCGACAGGCACGGAGGAATAAAGGGCCAGGTCCGTGGGCGACACGCGCAGATAAGTGGCGCCCAGCAGCGTGCCGCTGCTCATCGCACCCCAGGGAATAAAGGTCTGGCTGAGCAAGGCGAACACCATCAGATGGCGCGGCGCCAGGCCCAGGTGGCGCAGCATCATCACCGTGCCCACCATGCCGACGCCAAAGCCGGTGGCGGACTCGGCGAACGGGCCGACCAAAAAACAGGCAAAGAACAGCCTTCTGCGGCGGGCATGGGGATCGAGTTCTGCCGCAGGGGCGTCCGCATCATCGAGCGCATGCTTGCTGGACGCCACGCGCCAGAACAGCAGGCCGCCCAGGATGTAGGGCGCTATGGTTCCGCCAATCCAGGAGCCCCTCAGGAGCGATTCAGCGAGTTTGTCGAGAGAGAACGGAATGGGGCCGGTGAAAAACGCAATGGGCACTGTCAAGGCCAGGCCCAGCAGTGCGGACCTGGCCGCGTTCCACTTCAAAAAGGCGATGGCCAGCGCCACGACCAAGGTGGGCGTTGCCCACAGCAGATAGCTATGCATTGCAGCGCTTGAGATGGGAAGATGCTGGTTGCAAACAGAGCGCTTTTATTGTCATGCCTGGCATACAAGAGAAGATGCGTTGTTATTTGTTGAGATGATTCTCCGAGCTTCCCAGCGCTTACCCAGTCACCTTGGCTGCTCTCGCCTGCGGTAGCCCGTCAGGCGCGCAACCATGCGTAGCGCTTGTGGCTCCTCATCGCTCCAAACGCCTTTGCCGTCCTCTGCGCTTTTCCCGCACCTTCGAATTTCTCGAACACCCCTCTGCGAAGTAGCCATTCCGCAAGCTGACGGCCATCCCTAGCATAAGGATCACCGGACGCAGCCGGGCGCTCCTGCCCATGCGATTGCGTATGAGCGACCTGGAAGCGGGACGACAGGAGCTGGCCAGAAGTCCAGACGCACAAGTCGCGAAGACAGCGCACGATAAAAAAAGGAGACAAACCCCATGAGAATGAAAGCAATCACTGCGGTGGCAGCGGCCGCATTGGCCTTGGCCAGCGGCGCCGCCCATGCGACCTGGCCCGCAGGCCCGGTGACCATCGTTGTGCCGTTTGCCGCAGGGCAGACGGGCGACATCGTTGCCCGGATGGTCAGCAAGGAGCTGCAGGCCAGGTTCAAACAGGCCTTCATTGTGGACAACCGCCCGGGCAGCGGCGGCCGCATTGGAACCACCTTTGTCGCCCGGGCCAAGCCCGATGGCAACACCTTGCTGCTGACAAGCTCCGGCCCCTATGCCATTGCGCCGGCCCTCTATCCCAAGGACACCAAGTACAACCCCTTGACCGATTTCAGCGGCATCGCCGAGACAGGCTCGACGCCACAGGTGATTGCGGTATCCAATGCCTCGGGCATCACCAGCTTTGCCGATCTGGTCAAGCAGGCCAAGGCCAAGGACATGTCCTATGGCTCCGCAGGCAACGGGTCGCTGCAGCACCTCACGATGGAGCTGCTGAAAAAGGAAATCGCGTTTCCGATGGTCCATGTTCCTTACAAGGGAAGCGCAGAGTCCAAGACCGCCGTCATCAGCAACACGCTCGAAGTGACCTCCGACTCCTTGCCGCCGCTGCTGACCAGTATCGGCAGCCGGCAACTCAAGGCCATCGCCGTGGTGGATGACAGCCGCTCGCCCTACATCCCCGACGTGCCCACGCTCGGCGAGCTGGGTTATCCCAAGTTGAGCGCGGTGGCCTTCTTTGGACTCGTCGCTCCCAAAGGCACGCCCCAAGAGATTGTGGAGGCCCTCAACCGCGAAGTCATCGCGATGTTCAAGACACCGGCGTTTCATGAGCAGATGAAAGCGCAGGCGCTGACCCCGCCGGTCGAGCGCACGCCGGAGCAATTCAATGCCTATCTCGCCGGTGAGGTCGCACGCTGGAAAAAAGTAGTGGAAGACGCCAAGGTCAGCGTGGAGTAATGGGACATCTATGATTCGAGAAATAGCCACAAGCCATATCACCGACACCGTCGCCCAGCTCTGCATCGACGCATGCCACCTGCTGCCGGACAACCTCATCCAGGGCTTCCACCACGCGGCTGAAACGGAGGTGTCACCGCTGGGCAAGTCCGTACTGCTCAAGCTCATCGACAACGACAGGATTGCCCGCGAGAACCAGGTGTCTTACTGCCATGACACGGGCTTGACCATTGTCTTTGTCGAGCTGGGCCAGGACGTTCACGTGCATGGTGGCAGCTTTGAAGAAGCCGTGCAGGCAGGCGTGCGCAAGGGCTATGCCGGAGGCTTCATGCGCAAGTCCGTCGTCTCCGACCCCTTGCTGCGCATCAACAGCAATGACAACACGCCAGCGGTGGTGCATACCGAGATTGTTCCGGGCGACCAGATCCACTTCACCGTGGTGCCCAAGGGGGGCGGCAGCGAGAACTGGAGCACGATGAAGTTCCTGCTGCCTGGTGAAGGGGCGGAAGGCGTGAAGAAGTTTGTACTCTCGGCCATTGAAGCGGCGGGGGGCGCTGCCTGCCCGCCGCTCACCGTGGGGGTTGGTATTGGTGGCAGCTTCGACAAGGTGACGGCCATCGCCAAAAAAGCGATCTTGCGGGATATCGGCGACCACCATCCCGAGCCGCATATCGCCCAGCTGGAAGCCGAGTTGCTGGCGCTCATCAACCAGACCGGTATTGGCCCCCAGGGCTTTGGCGGCTCCACGACCGCGCTGTGGTGTGCCGTGGAAACCTATGCCTGCCACATCACTGCGCTGCCCGTGGCCGTGAACATCCAGTGCCATGCCAGCCGGCGCGCCACTGCAACCATCTGATATTGAGGGACCCGTGCATGGCGACTCACCATCTTCAAACTCCGCTGGATGACGCGGCGGCGCTGCAACTCCAGGTAGGCGACGAGGTCTACCTGTCCGGCATCATCTACATGGCGCGCGATGCCGCGCACAAGCGCTTTGTCGACACGCTCAACGCAGGGCAGACGTTGCCGGTCGACCTGCGTGGGCAAGTCATTTTCTATGGCGGCCCCGGCCCGTCCAAGCCCGGCCATGCGATAGGGGTTGTGGCTCCTACGTCCGCGTATCGCATGGACCCCTATGCCACGGTGCTCTTCGACTACGGTGTTCGCGGCGCTATCGGAAAAGGCCCGCGCGGGCCGGCCATCCGCAGCTCCTGCCAGCAAAACCGTGCCGTCTGCTTCTCTGCGATTGGCGGCATTTCCGCGACGCTTTTTGCCTGCATCCGCTCGGCAGAAATCATCGCCTACGACGACCTCAAGACCGAAGCGGTTCAGCGGCTGGTGATCGAAGATTTCCCGCTGCTCGTGACCAATGACGCACACGGGCGCGATATGTACGCCGAAGAAGTCGAGAAGTACCGCGCGCTGCTCAAAAAGGCGTGACAGCCACTGGCGCCCAGTCGGGGGATACTCATGCGGCCCCATCTTCCCATGAGACAACCATGCTTCCCGACCTCGACTCTCTTGCGCTTTTTGTGAAGGCTGCCGAGCTGCACAGTCTGACGCGCGCTGCGGAGGCGCAATCCATGGGCCTGGCAGCCGCGAGCCGGCGTATTTCTCTGTTGGAGCATCGGCTCAAATGCACGCTGTTTGACAGGTCACACAAGGGGGTGGCGCTGACGCCCGCTGGCAAAACCTTGCTCCACCATGCCACCCAGCTGCTCATCCAGCTCAACCAGATGCAGGTGGATCTGGAGGAGCATGAGCAGGGGCGCAGGCGCGCGGTCCGCATCCAGGTGAACACCTCGGCCATGGCCCAATACGTGCCCTCGGACCTCGCGAGCTTTACTGCGGCCAACCCCGACATTCGGCTGACGGTCAAAGAGCGCTGGAGCAAACAAATCGTCGAAGCCTTGTTGCTCGGCGAGACGGACGTGGGTGTCATCAACCCTGGCGGCTCCATTGAGGGCTTGGAGTGCCATCCCTACCGCTCGGACCACCTCACGGTGGTGCTGCCGCCCCATCACCCATTGGCGGCCTTTGATGAGCTGTGGTTTGGACAGGTACTCGACTATCCATTGGTGGGCCTGGAGCACGCGACTTCGTTGATGGACCTGCTTGCTGCGCAGGCAGGCCTGGCGCAAAAAGCACTCAAGCTCCGGGTCGAGATGCAGAGCTTCGAGGCGGTGTCCCGCATGATTGAGGCAGGTATGGGCATTGGTGTGCTTCCTGAGGTCGCTGCGCAGGCTTACCTGCATGGCATGAACCTGCAGACCCGCGCGCTCAAGGACGAGTGGGCGAAGCGGCAGATGATGGTGTGTACGGCACGAGGAAGAGAGAAGTCCGAACAGGTGGACCGGCTGATGCAGGCTTTGCTGCATGCGGCCCGCCATGCGGACACTGTAAGCCAGCGCTGAGTGCCGCTGGCCGGGAGGCTGAACTCCATGAGGCTAGAGGGGCCTGCAGATGGGGTCTGCTCTGGGCACGCTGGCCTGGGCTGAATCTGACCTCGGGCTACACCATCTCCAGCACCTCATGCACCGCCTTGCGCGGCTTCTGAGGTCCTTGTTCTTTCGCAGGGTAGCCCACGGTGACCAGCACCACTGGCACCTCGTCCTGCGCCAGCCCAAAGGTCTGGTGCAAGGCCGGCGCATCAAAGCCCACCATCGCGCAGGACCCGAGCTGCTCGCCTTGCGCTGCCAGCATCAAGGTCATCGCTGCCAGCGATACCGAGCGCAGCGCTTCATCGCGCTGCAACTGCGCATCTCCCTCATGGGCCTGGATGGCCTGGGCGACCCAGGCATCGGCGGTGCGCTGGGGCAGGGTGCCGGCATCCACACTGGGCTGCAGGGCGGCGGCCAACTGGCGGTGTGCCGCCAAGGTGCCGCAGACGATAAAGGCCACCGCCGCATCCACCACCTTTTGTTGGCCATAGGCCACCGCCTGCAGGCGGGCCTTGGCCTCGGCAGAGCGCACTGCGATGAAGCGCCAGTTCTGCATGTTGTAGGCCGATGGGGCACGCGTGGCCTG
Organism: uncultured Comamonas sp.; assembly: GCF_964277875.1. Classification (NCBI taxonomy): domain Bacteria; kingdom Pseudomonadati; phylum Pseudomonadota; class Betaproteobacteria; order Burkholderiales; family Comamonadaceae; genus Comamonas; species uncultured Comamonas sp. The sequence goes on along the minus strand of NZ_CAXYJV010000034.1, from coordinate 82,363 downwards.
TTCGATCAGGGCATGGATGCGGGCGTCATCCAACGGAGGGCCATCGACATAACGGTGCACGGAGATACGGTCTTCAATGGCTTGTTGTACGGGATTGGTCATGGTCAGGTGGAAAGGATGAAGGGTTTAAACATGAAAGCGCTTGCGTTAGCGAGGCGGCGCTGCCGTCCCCTGCACGGCCAGCACGCTGACCAGCACGACAACCAGGCCGGCCAGCGCCATGCCGCCCATCGATTGGCCCAGCAGCGCCCAGCCGAGCACGACGGCAGTGAGCGGGCTGAGCAGGCCCAGCGAAGCGACGGCCACCGTGGGCAAGCGCGCAATTCCACGAAACCACAGCGCATAGGCCAGCAGCGCGCCGGCCAGGCAAAGGTAGGCATAGGCCAGCCACTGCAAGGTACTGAGGGGCGGCAGCGGTGCATCGAGCCACCAGGCCAGCGGGGCGAGCATCAGCCCGCCCAGCAACAGCTGCCAGCCGGTAAGTGCCATCACGGGCAGTTCCAACTGCCAGCGACGGGTCAGCCAGACCCCGCTGGCCATGCAGGCCGCACCCAGAAAGGCTGCGGCAATGCCGATGGGCTCGAATACTGTCTGCGGTGAGATCAGCAGCAGCGCCATGCCCAGCACCCCAGCCACTGCCGCAGCCAAGGTGCTGCGGGCGGGCGATTTGCCATCGGCCCACCAGGCCAGGGCCATCACCATCAGCGGCTGGATGGCGCCCAGCACGGCGGCCAGGCCACCCGGCAAGCGGTAGGCCGCTACAAACAGCAAGGCCTGGAAGGCGCCGATATTGAGCACACTCAGGATCAGTAAGCGCAGCCAGTGCTGCTGCGCGGGCAGCCGGCGCATGGCCAGCACCAGCAGCAGGCCGGCGGGCAGCACCCGGATCAGGGCGGCGGTGAAAGGGCGGTGCGGCGGCAGCAGCTCCGAGGCCACGATATAGGTGGAGCCCCAGACCATGGGGGCCAGGGCGGTGAGGGCGATGTCTTGCCAGCGGGATGACTGCGAAGGGGCTTGCATAGGGTTTATCTTCAATTCAAGATAAAATGGATGCTAACGCTTAAATATCTTGATATCAAGACAAATGCCAAAGAAACCTTTGTCCCCTGCGGGTGATGCCGTGGACGCGATCCTGGCGCAATGGGCCCGCGAGCGGCCCGATCTGGATGCCAGCCCCATGGGCCCGATTGGCCGCATCAAGCGCTGTGCCGCGCTGATCGAGCAAAGCCTGGACGCCAACTTTGCGCAGTTCGGCCTGAGCTTTTGGGAGTTCGACATGCTGGCCGCGCTGCGGCGCTCGGGCGTGCCCTACCGGCTCAGCCCCACCGAGTTGTTCTCGACCCTGATGGTGACCTCGGGCACCATGACGCACCGGCTCAAGCGCCTGGAGGCCAGTGGCTGGATCGAGCGGGTGCCCAATGCGCTGGATGCGCGCAGCATGCTGGTGCAACTGACCAAACCAGGTCTCAAGCTCATTGATGCCGCCGTCACGGTGCATGTGGACAAGGAACGCGCGCTGCTGCAGCCGATGTCTGCTGCAAGCCTGGCGGCCCTCAATACGCATCTGTCTGCATTGCTGGCAGTGTTGGAAGGCGGCGCAGGCAGCACAGAGGATGCGCAGTGCTGTTGATGCGCTGTTGAGGGGTCAGCGTTGAAGGCAACGGACTTTTGATCCGCTGCTCAAAGCCGCCTTTTATCTTTCTCAGATCGCTGTGCTGGTGTTGGTCGGGGCGCCCGTCAGCCGCTCATACAGCGTATGGCTGCGGTACGACTTGTGCGGTCCGCGCACCTGGTGCTCAATGACAAAACTGCCGTTGCTTAAAAACGCGTAGTGGCTGTCATAGCGGTCCGCGATGCACAGGTGCGAGCTGCTGGCGCTCAGCTGCCCCTGCGGGTCCAGCGCAGGGCGCAGTTGGTGAAAAAGGCGCTGCTGCTGCGCATCAAAGTAGATGCACAGGTCAGCCCCTTGCTGGCTGAAAAAATAGCTGCTGCTGGCGCGAAAGGATTGGCCGTTGTGCAGCACCATCTGGCCGTTCTCTGCATAGTGGGCCGTGCTGGCGCTCTCGGGTGTGAAGTGTGCCTGGCCTTGCACGGTGCCAATGGGGTGATGGCTGACGAGGTCCTGCAGGCTGCGGGTAAAGCGCCATTCGCCTTGCAGCGCAGCCAGCAGTTGTTCTGCCACCCAGGGTGGCTGGCGCTCGTGGGTCATGGCGGTGTGTTCCATAGGCGATGGTTGTCTGGCGCGGGCCGCTCTGCGCGTGGCCCAAGGGCTGCGACACACAGGGGGGCGGCCCTGAATTTTGCCAGCGTTTGAGACACTGCCCAAGGGCCCTTTCCCGAGTCGTAACGGTGCGTTGCACCGGTAGGTGAAATCTGACCATGGGTCCGTCCTGCCACCCACAGCATGCCTGCCAGTGGCTGCTGATAATTCATTCACGCCATTGAGGCCAGCAACGCAGCCATTGTGGCGGTATTGCATGAATGACATGCCAGGAGATTATTTTTTGCGCTTCATTGATGGGTGCAAAAAATAGTCAGATCTTTCACCATAACGATCCAAGGAAAAAAACCATGAAGCTCCAACCCACTATCGCCGCTCTGTGTGCCGCCGCTTTCTTCTCCGGTGGTGTCTTTGCCATGACCTCGGCCGAGCAAAAAACGGAAAAGGATCGCATCGAGGCCGAGTACAAGGCTGCCAGCGACCAGTGCAAGCCCATGAAGGGCAATGCCAAGGATGTCTGCAAGAAGCAAGCTGATGGCCAGAAGAAGATTGCGCTGGCCGATCTGAAGCACCGCGCCGAGCCTACCGAAGGCCACCGCCACGACCTGGCCAAGGCCAAGGCCGATGCGGAATACGATGTTGCCAAGGAAAAGTGCGATGACGCCACCGGCAACACCAAGGATGTCTGCCAGAAGGAAGCCAAGGCTGCCCACGTGAAGGCTCTGGAAGCGGCCAAGGTTGCCGAAGTCAGCGCCAAGCCTTCGTCCAACACGGCTGACGTGGCTGATGCCCGCAAGGACGCTGCCGAGAAGAGCCGTGAAGCCGACTACAAGGCCGCCAAGGAGCGTTGCGATGCGATGGCCGGTGATGCCAAGGACGCCTGCGTTGCCGATGCCAAGCGCAAGTTCGGCCAGTAATTGCCGCTGATTGAGCGCCGACCGTAGCGCTTGCCGCTTGCCCCTGGTCAGCCGTGTCTGCACGGCTGCCAGGGGCAAGCCGTGTCTGGGCACGGGCCCGTTCACCCACCGCCCTGGCGACCTACAAAAACGCCCCTCCTTGGGTGCTGGTTGCTAAGGGAACAAGTACATTGAATGTTCATTGACAGCGAAAGCGCATCCATGCCTACCAGCCTCCGGTCCCTTCTCTACATCAGCAGGCTGGCGGCCGGCTACAGCTCCACCGAGGTGGGGCGCATCGTCAAACAGGCCCGTGAAATGAATGCCATCCATGGCATCACGGGCGTGCTGGTGTTTGACGGCGACTGGTTTGCGCAGTATGTGGAAGGCGCTCCGGAAGCGATGGCTTTGCTGGAGGCCCATCTGCGCGCCGATCCCCGGCATTCGGATTTCACCGTGGTCGATGCAGGCCTGTCTGGCCCTGAGCGCCGCTTCCCCGGCTGGGTGATGGGGTATGCGGACAGCGATCTCGGCAGCAGCGGTCTGGATATCCCGTCGCTGGCCCAGACCCAACCCTGCGGCGCGCTGGAGCGCTTTGCGGGCGCCATCAGGACACTCGATATTTTTTGAAGGGCTGGGTGAGGTGCAGCGCTGCGGGTCTGCAGCCCGAACGGCACAAGGTTCGTCTCCCAGCCCATTCGCCCCTTCAGTCTGGTTTTCAACGCGTTTGCGGGTCTGCGTGCGCACCATCCGACCCTGGCGTGGGGGCCATCGGTGTCGGCAGGGGTGGCTGGTGCTGCAGATGGTCAGCAATGCGCTGGCACCAGTCCTGGGCCTCTGCCTGCCACCCAAAACTGCCCAGATGCATCGCACGCTCGCCTCGAACGGCTAGACGCACAACATAGTGCGGCCCGTCCTCGGAGCTGCGCTCCAGCACGCTGGGCGGATCGATCTGCGCATAGGGCACGGCCTCGGGATGCCGTGGCCAGGGAAAACGCCGGTGGCGAAGCATGCAGCGCTGGCGGCTGTCAAAATGCAGCCGCAGGCAGCGCCCCCCGGCCAGGCTCAGAAAAAACAGCCCCATCAGCGCTGGCACCGCCACGCAGGCTGCCAGCAGCAGCCATTGCCACCAGCGCAGGCCCCCGTGGGCATGGTGCACAAAGGGGACCGGAATCAGGAACATCGCCAGGCCGATGGTGGCGGCAAACAGCCGCATCGGCCCGCTGATGGACTCCGCGTAGCGCAGGCCGTCCGGTGCATCGCGGAAGCCATGGGTCATGTCATGCCTTTTTGCGCGGTGTGCGGTGGTCGCGCAGAGGTGGGAACGCCCTGGGCATGTGGGCCAGGGAAGGGTGCAGGGTTCGCTCTGCATTCTACGGAGCAGCGGCGCACCCTGCCCACCGTGAAAACGCCGCGCCCTGCAAAAAGTCCCAGTCCTGCATGCCATCGCAGCGCCGGGACAGGTCCGCCACCGGCGATGCGCAGCGTGGCTCAGGTCTGCGGCAACTGGTACGCAAAGCGGTAGGAATGCTGGCCGTTGTCGATGGTGATCTGCATCGTACCGCGCAGGCCTTGCAGTGCATCGGTGGCCGAGTCGGGTACGACGGTGATGTGTTGGCTAGCCTCGCCCTGGGCCATGCTGGCGCTGTGCTGCAGCACAAAACTGCCATGGCGGCCATGCAGATGGCCTTGCACCCGCTCCATGGCCACATAGCCGGCTGAGCCGGCGGTGCCGCTGCGGAAAGACAGCATCTCGCCCTGGCTCGTTGCCTGCAGATCGCCGCTGAACTGCTTGTTCAGCGAGAGCCGGCCCAGGCCGGTGGCCTCGGCGACGGGGCTGAGGGCTTCTGGCTGCAGCGTGATGTCAAAGGATCCGGTGGCGATGTGGTCCATGGGCATGTCCAGGCAAAAATGGCATTCTGGCACGGGGCTGTATTTATGTACAGTATCTCACTGTTGCCTAGTTGTCGGAGGGCTCGGCAGGTGGGGTCTGCGGGGTCTGGAGGTGGTCACCATAGCCCTTGAGCATGTCTTGCAGCGCCGCATCATTGCGGGTGAACGCGCGGCAGCGCCAGCAAATCATGCGATGCTGCCAGGCAGCGATCTGGGTGGCCGTGCCCGCGTCCTCCAGTTGACCGGAGGTCAGTTGAAAAATGTAGTCGCGGCACTTCATGGCGCCCTTTCTTGCTCAAACCAGTTGTGGTGCAGGCAGAGCTGCAGCTGCTTGCGCGCGCGGCTCATGCACTGCCAGTAATCGGCCTTGGTGATGCCCAAGGTGCTGCAGATCTCGTCGGCTTCACAGTCGAGGAACTCCTTCATCGAAAACACCCGTGCCGGCTTGGCGGGCAGCTTGTGCACACACAGATCCACAACGAGGAAGAACTGGTCGTTCTGCAACTGCTGCTGGGGATTGACCCAGGAGGCCGGTGCCACGCCATCGACCCAGTGGCCGCGTTTGTCGAAGAGGACCTGGTCGAGGTCATCGTTGAAGGCCTCGGCGTAGTTCAGCGGTGCGCGGTATTTCTGGCGCAGCCGGTCATTGATCTTGTTGCGCAGGATGCCGAACAGGTAACTCTTGGCCTGGGTGGCGTCAAAGCTGGCGCGGTCCAGCAGCAGCAAGGCGGTCAAGGTGTCCTGAACGGCGTCCTCGGCCTCTTCACGCGAAGGCAGGTGCAGCATCGCAAAGCGCAGCATGGCTTGGCGCCATTGGACGGTGATATCTGCTGCGATAGTGTGCATTCCTGCCCTTGGTTATGGCCTGCGCCAGCTGTCGAACGACCAGCGGCCCGGTCCCTGGGTAACGATGGCCACCAGCATGAGGGCCAGCATCAGCGGCACCTTGAATCCCAGGCCATCATCGCTGTCGATCTGGTTCCACCCGGCCCAGCCGAGGTCGAAGTGAACACTGTACACAGCCACATAGGTGATGAACAACAGGCCCAGTGACGCGGTGCGCGAGGCAATACCCAGCACCAGTGCAATGCCCAGTAGCAGTTCGGCAACACCGGCTATACCCCAGTTGAGGCTCGCGGGCAGCCAGCCCACAAAAATGGGGAAGTCGAGGCCCGCAAACCAGCTGGGTGCCGTCCAGCCTGACGAGAGCTTGCGGAACCCTGCCAGCGCGAACTCCTGCCCCGCCCACAGGCGCAGCAGCAGCAGGCCCAGGCCGTCAATCTTCTCGCGTGCTCTCGATGGCAATGAATTCGAGGAATGCATCTTTCATATCTCCATAGTAGGCCGAGCTCCAGCGCGAATCGCGTACAAAGGCTGCGATCAGTTCGCGCCATGCGTCCTCGCCCAGTTGCTCGCGCAGTTCGGGAAAATGGGCCTCCACCATCTGGCTGGCCCCGACATAGACCAGGTGCCGGTAGGCGCGCATGCCGTTGGGGCTGTAGCCCAGCGGAACCTGGTCCGAAATGCCTCTCACGTAGTCATAGAAGTTCGCAGACATGACAATTCCTCGTTGATCACATCGATGCCGGGAACATCGTTGTCCCACTCCAGCAGCACCGGCGTGCCGTGGCGCTCCGCCAGGCGGGTGGCCAGCTGCTGGGTGTGTGCTTCGACCGGCTGGCTGTGGGTGTCCATGAACAGGTCAAAGCGTGGATCGAACTCATGGCCCGCCACATGCATGTAGCTCACCCGCCCCATGCCCAGGCGTTGCACGAATTCGCTCGGGCTGAGCCCGCCATGGTTCTTGTGGTTGACTGACAGGTTGTTGAGATCCAGCAGCAGTTGGCAGTCGGCACGCTCGAGCACCATGCCCAGGAAATCGGCCTCCGGCATCGTGCCGATATTGGTGTACCAGGTGGTGTTCTCGATCGCGATGCGCATGCCCAGCGCATCCTGCACCGCGCAGATGCGATCGGCAACGCGGCGTGCCTGTGGCGCGGTAAAGGGCACGGCGAACAGGTCGTACAGCTGGTGGCTGTCCCCGCTGGCGGCCAGGTGGTCGGAGTACAGCGGGCGGCCCAGTGCATTGATCAGCTTGCGCAGATCGCGCAGGAACGACTGGTCCAGTGCCGCAGTGCCACCCAGGTTCAGTGCCACGCCATGCAGATGCACCGGGCGGCCTGACTCGATCAGCGCATGCAGCGGCGCCAGATCCCGGTATATCCAATTCTCGGGTGCGACTTCAAAGAAGTCGGCCTGGACGGCGGACATGTCCCAGTCCAGCATCTCACGTCGAAAACCAAGGCCAATCATCATGTCTCCCTCGGGTGGGTGCAGCAGCAGCCGTTGTTACTCGCCAAAACCATCGCCGTGCGGCAAGGTGCCATCCATGCGGGCCTGGGTGGCTGCACGGATCACCTCTGCGCGGCTCAGGGGCATGCCTTGTGGCGTCATGGCGGTCTGGAACTCGTCGCCCTTGAGCAGCAGCATGCCGCTGTTGCGGGCCTCGGTGAACTCGGCCCGGACCTGGGCACGCGTCAGCTGGCTGGGCTCTTCCAGGTAGGGGGGGTAGTCCGAGCCATTGCCGACGGGGGCGGTGCTCATGGCATGGGCGCCACCGGCCAAGGCCAGGCTGGCTGCGACGATGGTGCGGGTGCGGATGAGATTGAACATGGTAGGGGTGCTTTCTTGTAGGGGAGGCGGGTGAGGGAGTGGAGCTCACCCGGTGCCTCGGTAGTGGATGTCGTGGGACGGGGTCAGTGGGCTTTTTCGCCATCCTTCTTGGAGCAGCCACCATCCTTTTTGGAGCAACCTGCGTCCTTCTTGGAGCAGCCGCCGTCTTTCTTGGAGCAGGCGGCGTCCTTGGTGCTGCTTTCCTTCTTGCCGCAGGTGCCGGCGCCGCATTTGCTGTCCTGGCTGCCAGCAGCCCAGGCGGAGGTGGCGAGTACAGCGGCGGCCAAAGTGGTGAGGGTCTTGAGCTTCATGGGTATTTCCTGTTGATGAAAGGTTGAACGTGCACAGCACAGCGCTGCCACGTGGAGGGAGTCGTTCGACCCCATCCCTTCCTGACATCTTTTTGAAAATATTTTTTTGGCGCCCGGGAGCAACTTGGGCGGCAGAGGCGCCGCAAGCGCTGAGGGCGGTGTGCCCCTGGTGAAGGGGCAGCGTGGCGCAGAGGGCTCAGCGCCGCTTCAGGCAACTTTTCCTGTCAGGGCTTCAGCGCAGGGTCCAGCTGCAGCTGGAGCAGCGCGCCGGCGATCAGCGCATGCATGCCCTGGGCCAGATCGCCTTCCATCTCGGCGGTCTCGGCCTCGTAGCTGGTCTGCACCACGGTCTCCTGACGCGCGGCGGAGTAGACCGAATCGGCAGCGGCCAGGCCATGGAAGGCGATGGTGGCCAGCAGCTGGCGCGACTGGTCCTTGTCGATGCGGTAGGCCTGCGCGACCTCTTGCTGGTGCGCATCGATCTTCTCCAGCATGGCCGGGGTGGCGACCAGCCTGCGGATCACATAGGGCGTCACGCCCGGGTAGGTTTTGGCGAACTCGCGCACCGAGTCGCTGAAGCGGACCAGGTAGTCCTGCAGACCCTCCTGTACGCCCACCTTGGGCAGAGAAAACTCCCAGCGCCTGAAGATCTCCTCGGCCACCATGTGCTTGAGCTCGGCCAGGCTCGGCACATGCTTGTACAGCGCCATGTGCGTAACGCCCAGCGCGCTGGCCACGCCCACAAAGGTGATGTGGGGCAAACCGATCTCAATGCCTGCATCGGCAATGCGCTCTTGCGTAATCAGGCGCGGTCGCCCGCGGGGGGATGCTTTTTTCTCGGGGTCCATGGTCTCTCCGGGTGCTGGCCAATTGTCTGTCAAACCGCATTGGCGATAGCTGTAAAAGATGTACGGTAATTTATTAGTTTAGTATGATGCAACTAATTATTATTCCTGTTGCGTTTCGCGTTGCTCTTGCCTGTCTTTTGGAGAACTGGCACATGAATCACGCAGTGCCCGCGCCTTGATGGCAGCGGCGCATGCACGGGGCGTTGCTATGTTTCTCTCCAGGTCTTGCTCCCATGCATGCTCATGACGCGGCAGCTGCCGCAGCCCCAGGGCCCGGCCCCATTCGCCGGGTGCTCCACCCGATTCGCGCGCGCTTGGCGCTGGCCGCACTGCTGTCAGGCCTGGGGGCCATGCTCAGCCTGGTGCCGCTGGCGGCGATGGTGCGTATCGCGCAGCTCGCGCTTGCTGAGCCCGCAGATACCGCCGGCATCTGGGCTTTGTTGTGGCCAGCGCTGGGCAGCTTGTTTACTGCCGCGTTGCTGATGCTGGCGGGCGAGGTGCTGGCCCATATGGCAGACAACCGGCTCACCCATGGCCTGCGCAAGGCCGCCGTGCTGCGGCTGGGCCAGGTGCCGCTGGGCTGGTTCAGCAGCCGCTCGTCGGGCGAGGTCAAGCAGGTGCTGCAAGACGACATCGCCACCTTGCACAGCCTGAGCGCGCATTTCTACACCTCGGTGGCACGCGCAGGCGGCGCGATTGTGGTGGCGGTCGCCTACCTCGTGGTGCAGGACTGGCGCATGGCCTTGATCGCGTTGCTGCCGTTCCCCGGCTATGTCTGGTTTCTGCGCCGCGCGCTGCAGTCCAGTGGCGCGCAGATGGGCGTGTTCGCCGGCCATATGGGCCGCATCCAATCGGCGGCCGTGGCCTTTGTCGCCGGCATGCCCGTCATCAAGGCCTATGGCAACAGCGGACAGGGCCAGGCCAGCTACCAGGGCGCGGTCGATGCGTTTGCGCAGGCGTTCAGAGATTTTGTGCGCCCCCTCGTCGGCGCGATGGCCCATGCCCATGGCATGGCTGCCCCGGTCACCGTGCTGGGCTTTGTGCTGGCCGGTGGCTGCCTGCTGGGCAGCCTGGGTGCGCTGGCGCCGCTGGATCTGCTGCCCTTTGTGCTGGTCGCCCCCGGCATCTGCGCGCCGGTGCTGCTGCTGCACACCTTGCTGCATGACCTGCAGGGCGCCACCGCTGCAGCGGAGCGTGTATTGACATTGCTCGACATCCGTGTGTTGCCACAACCCGCACCCAACGAGCAGCAGCAACCGCTAAACAACGGCATTAATTTTGAGCAGGTGGGCTATGCCTATGCGCCGGGCCAGCAGGTGCTGGCGGGCATCAGCTTCGAGCTGGCGCCGGGCACGGTTACGGCCATTGTTGGCCCCTCGGGCGCCGGCAAAACCACCATTGCGCGTTTGCTGCTGCGCTTTTTTGATCCGACCGAAGGCCGCATCACGCTGGGCGGCGCCGATCTGCGCGCCATCGGCAGCGCCGAGCTCTACCGGCGCATCGGCTTTGTGCTGCAGGATGTGCGCCTGATCCATGCCAGCCTGCGCGACAACATCGCGCTGGGCCGGCCCGGCGCCAGCCAGGCCGAGGTGGAAGCCGCCGCACGCGCCGCCGATGTGCATGACTGCATAGCAGCGCTGCCACGCGGCTATGACGCGGTGCTGGGCGAGGACGCACAGCTCTCTGGCGGCGAGCGCCAGCGCATCAGCATTGCCCGCGCCGTGCTGATGGATGCGCCCATTCTGGTGCTGGACGAGGCCACCGCCGCTGCGGATGCCGACAGCGAGGCCGCCATTCAGCACGCGCTGTCGCGCTTTGCGCAAGGCCGCACGGTGCTAGTGATCGCCCACCGGCTGGACACCGTCATGCAGGCCGACCAGATCCTCGTGATCGACGAAGGGCGCCTGGTGGAGCAGGGCCGCCATGCCGATCTACTGGCCCAGGATGGGCGCTACGCCCGCCTGTGGCGCGAAGGTGGCTATGCCGCTGCGCCGGAGGCTACTCCATGCTGAAAACCTTGAACCTGCTGCTGGGCGAGCAAGCCCCTTTGCTGCGCCGTTACGCCTGGATGGCGGCGCTGTATGGCGTGCTCTGCGGCCTTTGCACGGCCTTGCTGCTGCCGCTGATGGCGCAGCTGTTGCAAGCCCAGTGGCGCGGCGCTGGCGCCTGGCTGCTGGCCTTGTTGGCCGCCGTGGTGCTGGCCTGGTGGTGGCGCGGCCGGGTGGAGCAGGCCGGGGTGGGCGTAGGCGTAGCGGTATTGCAAACCGGCCGCCACCGGCTGGGCGCCCATGTGGCGCGCTTGCCGATGGGCTGGTTCAACGCGCAGAACACCGCCAAGGTCAGCCACCTGGTCACCCAGGGGATGATGGCCGTGGCCCAGCTGCCCGCCCATGTGTTCACCCCTGTCATCAGCGGTGTGGTGGCGCCCTCGGTGGTGCTGGCGCTGCTGTTTGTGCAGGACTGGCGCCTGGGCCTGGTGGGGCTTGTGGCCTTGCCCTTGCTGCTAGGCGTACTGCTGTTGACCGCCCGCATGGGCCGCTGGGCCGATGCCGCGTTTCAGCGCGACTTTGCCCAGGCCGGCCAGCGCATGGTGGAGTTTGCGCAGGCCCAGTCGGTCTTGCGCGCTTTCCAGGGCGGCGGCCAGAGCACCCGCTTTGTGGCGCAGGCGATCGACCAGCAGCGCCAGTCGGCGGGGCGCTTGATTGCGGTGTCCGCGCTGTCGTCGGTGCTCAATGTCTGGGCCGTGCAGGCGGTGTTTGCGGCCTTGCTGGCCGCCGTCGTGATTGGCATCGATCAGCACAGTGCCCAGGCCTTGGCGCCCAGTCAGGTCATCGCCACCGTGCTGTCCATGCTGCTGATCAGCCGCTTTGTCGAGCCGCTGCTGGAGCTGGTCGGCTATGCCGAGGCACTGCGCACGGCGCGCGGCCAGCTCGATGCGATGGATGCACTGTTTGCGCAGCAACCCCTGCCGCAGCCGCAGCAGCCGCCGCACCCCCAACTGCCGCGCGATGCATCGATCACCTTGCGCGATGTGCATTTCTCCTATGGCGCAGACCAGCCCGCCGTGCTGCGCGGCATCAACCTGCATGTGCCGCCGGGCAGCATGACGGCCTTGGTGGGGGCATCGGGATCCGGCAAGAGCACGCTGGTGCGGCTGATGGCGCGCTTTTGGGATGTGGACCGGGGCGGGGTGTTGATTGGCGGCAGCGATGTGCGGCAGATGGACGAGGCCCAACTGGCCGCGCAGATCAGCCAGATCTTTCAGGACAGCTATTTGTTTGCCGGCAGCATCGCCGACAACATCCGCATCGGCCGGCCCGGTGCCAGCGATGCCGAGCTGTGGGAGGCCGCGCGCCAGGCTGGGGTGGACAGCATCGCCCAGCGCCTGCCCGGCGGCATGGACAGCCCCGTGGGCGAGGGCGGCGCCCAGCTCTCGGGTGGCGAACGCCAGCGCATTGCGATTGCGCGCGCCCTGATCAAGGATGCGCCCATCCTGCTGGTGGACGAGGCCACCGCCGCGCTCGATACCGAGAACCAGGCGCTGATTGCCCAGACCCTGGAGCGGCTGCGCGGCCAGCGCACCGTGGTGGTGATTGCGCACCAGCTGTCGACCATTGCGATGGCCGACCAGGTGCTGGTGCTGGAGGGCGGCCAGGTGGTGGAGCAGGGCACACCGGCGCAGCTGGCGGCGCATGCGGGCCGCTATGCGCAGTGGTTGGCCCAGCGCGCGCAGGCCCAGGGCTGGCGCATGGCGGCGGGCGGGGAGCCGGTGTGATGCGGCTGCGCTGGTGGTTGGGGTTTGCGCTGCTGTGCCTGGCGTCCCTGTTGGTGGGAGCGCGCCAGATGGCCTGGTCGCAGTTGTGGGCCTTCTCGGGCGGTTCCGGTGATGCCTGGCTCACCTTGACAGCCAGCCGCCTGCCGCGCCTGGCCGCGCTGGTGCTGACCGGTGCAGGCCTGGCCGTCTGCGGCGTGATCCTGCAGCACATCGTGCGCAACAAATTCGTGGAGCCTGGTACCTCGGGCGGGCTCGATGCCGCCAAGCTCGGCATCCTGATCGCGATGACCCTGGTGCCCTCTGCCGGCGCCCCGGGCCGTATGGCGCTGGCGCTGCTGTTCTGCTTTGCATCCAGCCTGCTCTATGTCGCCATCATCGCGCGCATCCGCTTCAAGAACACCGTCCTGGTGCCCGTGATCGGGCTGATGTACGGCAGCGTGCTCAGCGCCGTGGCCGAGTTCTATGCCTACCGCAACAACATCCTGCAAAGCATGCAGGGCTGGCTGCTGGGCGATTTTTCGCGCATCGTCCAAGGCCATTACGAGATGCTCTACATCATCCTGCCGGTGGTGGCGCTGGCCTATCTGTATGCGCAGCGCTTTACCGTGCTGGGCATGGGGGAGGAGATGGCGACCAGCTTGGGGCTGGGCTATGCGGCCACTGCCACCTTGGGCCTGGTGCTGGTGGCCGTTACCGTCTCGGCCACCGTCATTGCCGTCGGCGCCATCCCCTTTGTCGGGCTGGTCGTGCCGCAGCTGGTGGCCTTGTACAAGGGCGATCACCTGGCCCGCACCCTGCCGCTGGTGGCGCTGGGCGGTGCCAGCCTGCTGCTGGTTTGCGATATCGCCGGCCGCCTGCTGATCTATCCGTTTGAGGTGCCCATCGGGCTCACCGCCGGCGCCTTGGGCGGCGTGGTGTTCCTGGTACTGATTCTGCGGGGCCGGCGATGAAGCGCACGATCACGATGAAGGCCGTGAGCACCAGCCATGCGCTGTGGCTGGGCATCGCCGTGCTGGCCCTGGGCTTTGTGCTGCTGGGCTCGGGCATGGATCTGGGCTATGTCATCCCCCGGCGTTTGCTGCGCCTGGCCGCCATTGCGCTGGGCGGCATCTGCGTGGCGGTGTCGGCCATCGTGTTCCAAACCCTGATGGGCAACCGCATCCTGACCCCCGCCATCATGGGCTATGAGGCGGTGTTCTTGCTGTGGCAGGCATTGCTGCTGCTGGTGCTGGGCGCGCAAGGCATGGGCGTGCTGGGTGAGCGCGGCAATTTTCTGGTGTCGGTGGCGCTGATGCTGGGCTACTCCTGGGCCTTGCAGCGCTGGCTGCTGCGCCGGGGGCAGGGCGATATCTATGTGCTGCTGCTCGTCGGCCTGGTGCTGACCATGGTGATCGGCACCTTCACCCAGTTTGTGCAGCTGCGCATCAGCCCGGGCGAGTTTGCGGTGTTCCAGGGCATGAGCTATGCATCCTTCAACCGCGCCCGGCCCGATACCCTGGCCTATGCGGCGCTGGCCGTGGGGGCGGTATGCCTGGTGCTGCACAAAACCCTGCCGGTGCTGGATGTGATGGCGCTGGGCCGCGAGCAGGCCATATCGCTGGGCGTGCCCCATGCGCGCTGCATGCGCCTCTACCTGGCCTTGGTGGCGGTGCTGGTGGCGGTGTCCACCAGCCTCATCGGGCCGACGGCCTTCATGGGCATCTTTGTGGCCAACATCGTCTACGCGCTGGCACCGCAATGGCGCCACCGCAGCACCTTGCCGATGGGCTGCGCCGTCGCCATCGCCATCTTCCTGGTAGCGCAGCTGCTGGTGGAGCATGTTTTCAACTACAAGACCACCGTCAGCATCCTGGTCAACCTTGTCTGCGGTGCTTATTTTCTGGCGCTGACGGTGCGCGGCCGAGCTCTCTCATGATCATTGTCAGCAACCTCCATAAATCCTATGGCAGCCGCGCCGTGCTGTCCGGCGTCAGCACCGCCTTCCCGGCTGGGCGCATCACCTCGCTCATAGGCCCCAACGGCGCTGGCAAATCCACCTTGCTGATGATGATTGCCCGCCTGCTGGCGCCCAGCAGTGGCGAGATCCAGCTCGATGGCCGCAGCATTGCCACCATCTCGGTGGCGCACTATGCGCTGCGCATCGCCACCCTGCGCCAGTCGCCCGGTTTTCAGATGCGCTTGACGGTGGAAGAGCTGGTCGGCTTTGGCCGCTTTCCGCACCACCGGGGTACGTTGACGAGCAAAGACCAGCAGGCCGTCGATGAGGCCATCGCCTTCCTGTCGCTGGAGCCGCTGCGCCACGCCTATATCGACGAGATCAGTGGCGGCCAGCGGCAGATGGCCTTTTTGGCGATGACGATTGCCCAGCAGACCGATGTGCTGCTGCTCGACGAGCCGCTGAACAACCTGGACATGAAGCATGCCGTGCAGATCATGCGCGCGCTGCGCAGGCTTTGCGACGAGGCCGGCCGCACGGTGATCCTGGTCATCCACGACATCAACTTTGCCGCCAATTACTCGGACCATATCGTTGCGCTCAAAGGCGGAATGCTGTGCTTTAGCGGGCCCAGCGATGACGTCATCTCCGAAGCCAATCTGTCGCAGCTGTTCGAGCTGCGGTTTGACATCAGCCGCACCGCGCAGGGATGCCTGTGCAACTACTTCAAGACCTAGGAAACCTTTGCCATGCAACGCAACCGCAACCGCACCCGCACCTGCGCCCGCAACTTTCTGCGGCCCCTGTCTACGGCCATTACCGCAGCCGCCGCTGTCACCATCGCCCTGGCCCTGAGTGGCTGCGAGCGCGCATCCAGCTCGGCCGCTGATGCGCCATCAGCCAGCACTGCAGCCAGCAGCCCACCGGCCGCCGCGCCCATCACTGTGCAGCACCAGCTGGGCAGCACCGTCATTCCCCGCACCCCGCAAAGGGTGGCTGCGCTGGAAATGAATGAGGCTGATTTCCTCGACCAACTCGGCGTGCCGATTGCCGGCATGGTCAAAGACTATGTGCCGCACTTTCTGGCCAAGTACAAAGCCGATGAGGCCGTGCAAGACCTGGGCGCCATCGTGCAACCCAACCTGGAGCGCGTGCATGCGCTCAAGCCCGACCTGATCCTGATCACGCCCCTGCAGGCCAACCACTACCAGGCGCTGAGCGAGATCGCACCCACCATCCACCTGGATGTGGATTTCAAGGACAGCCATGCCCGGCATATCGCGGTCGTCAAAGAGCATTTGCTGACCCTGGGCCGCATCTTTGACAAAGAGGCGCTGGCTGCACAAAAGGTGGCCGCATTGGATGCCAAGCTGGCGCAAGCCCGCCAGCGCATCGAGGGCAGCAACGACAAGGCCTTGATCGTGCTGCACAACAACGGCGCCTTCAGCTCCTTCGGCCCGCAGTCGCGCTACGGCTTTGTGTTCAGCGATCTGGGCGTCAAGCCTGCCAGCACCGATGCCGAGGGCAGCCTGCATGGCCAGCCCATCTCCAGCGAGTTCATCCAGCAGGCCAACCCCGACATCCTCTATGTGGTGGACCGCAGCGCCGTGATGGAGCGCCACGCGGTGATGACCGCCGACCAGCTGGCCAACCCCTTGTTGCGCGAGACCAAGGCCTGGAAGAGCGGCCGCGTCGTCTTTGTCGATGCCGACGCCTGGTACACCACCGGCGCCAGTCCCACGTCGCTCAGCCTGCTGATTGACGACGTGCTGCGCGGCTACCCAGGCTGATCGCTAGCCAGCCGTCAGCCAGCCACCAAGCCCAGCTTCTCTTTTTCCCTCCCGTTGTAGCCAGGTTCCGACCCAGCCAAAAAACCTCCAGGCGCATTGCGCTGGGCACCGCCGTGCGCCAAGCACCGGCGCCCGCCAGCGCGCCGCCCTTGCTTTTTCTGTAGTCATCACATCTAAGGAACCAGGCATGTCTCAACGCCTTCAACCCCAGCACCGTGCCGCCCGCGCTTTGCGCAGCGCAGGCCACGCCGCGCCGCTTGCAGCACCTTTCCCTCTGCGCCGCAGCGCGCTCAACCCCCTCAGCCCGCAAGTGCTGCTGGGCCTGACCATTGGCGCCATGCTGGTCGCAGCGCCGCTGGCCAACGCACAAACCAGCAGCGCGGCCGAGCCGGCAGCAGCGGCAGACAACGCCGTCACCCTGGCACCCATAACGGTGCAAGAAAAAGCCGCCCAGGTCGCAGCGCCCTACGCCGGCGGCCAGGTCACCACCGGCGGCCGCGTGGGCCTGCTGGGCGACAAGGATTTCATGGAGACGCCGTTCAGCACCATCGGCTACACCGAGAAGTACATCGAAGACCGCCAGGCGCAGAACATCACCGATGTGATTGCAGCCACCGACCCTACGGTGTTCAGCAACGGCGTATCCGGCGCCTGGGCCGAGAACTATTCGATCCGGGGCTTCTCGTCCAGCTCCACCGACATGACCTTTGGCGGCCTCTACGGCATGGCGCCGTACTACCGCACCTCGCCCGAGATGTTTGAGCGCATCGAAGTGCTCAAGGGCCCATCGGCGCTGCTCAACGGCATGCCGCCAGGCGGCTCGGTGGGCGGTGCCGTCAACCTGGTGCCCAAGCGCGCCGGCAACGATCCGCTGACCCGCTTTACCACCACCTACATGTCCGATTCGCAGTTTGGCGGCCACCTGGACATGGGCCGCCGTTTTGGCGACCGCCAGCAGCTCGGTGTGCGTTTCAATGGCGTCTACCGCGATGGCGATGGCTCCATCCAGGACCAGCAAAAGAAGGTGCAGCTCGCATCCCTGGCGCTGGATTGGCGTGGCGACCGCGCCCGCCTGTCGGCCGACTTCTATGCCAGCGACGACCGGGTCAACGGCGTCAACCGGGGCATCAGCCTGTCGCCCGGCCTGCCCATCCCCAAGGTGCCCAAGGGCGATACCTTGCTGAACCCCGATTGGTCCACCGTGCGCACCAAGGACAAGGCCGCCATCCTGCGCGGCGAGTACGACCTGAACGACCAGGTCATGGCCTATGCCGCCTTTGGCATGAGCAAGACCGACTACCAGTACAACGGGGCGATGTCGGCCCTGGTGCTGAACACTGCAGGCGACTTCCGCACCACGATGGGCCAGCTCGCCTTTGATGTCAAAAAGCAGTCGGGCGACGTCGGCATCAAGGGCCGCACCCAGACCGGTGCCGTGGGCCACCAGTGGGCCATCAATGCCACGCACTACGCCCACAAGCAAAACGACTACGGCCGCCGCAGCGTGCCCGGCGCCGACTGGACCACCAATATCTACAACCCGGTATGGGGCCCGGCGGCCGACTTTGTTGCTCCCCACATCTCCCACACCGAGGTGCGCCTGGCCAGCTATGGCATCGCCGATACCTTGTCGATGGCGCAAGACCGCGTGCAGCTGACCCTGGGCGTGCGCCGCCAGCAGGTGATCAGCGACACCTACAACATCACCTCGGGCGCGCGCACCTCGCGCTATGACGAAAGCGCCACCTCGCCCGCCGCTGCGCTGCTGGTCAAGGCCAGCGACAACCTCTCACTCTATGCCAACTACATCGAAGGCCTGAGCCAGGGCGCCACCGCACCCATGACTGCTGCCAACGCCGGCGAAGTGTTTGCGCCGTACAAGAGCAAGCAAAAGGAGATGGGCCTCAAGCTCGACCTGGGCGACTTCGCCCACACCGTCAGCGTGTTTGAGATCACCCGGCCCAGCAGCTACACCGACCCTGTGACCAACGTCTACTCGTTCGGCGGCGAGCAACGCAACCGTGGCATTGAGTGGAGCTTCTTCGGCAACGCCATGCACGGCCTGCGCCTGATGGGCGGTGTGGCCTACACCGCGCCCAAGCTGACGCAAACCGCTGGCGGCGTCAACCAAGGCAAGCTCGCCACCGGCACGCCCAAGTGGCAGGGCAAGCTGGGTGCGGAGTGGGATGTCCCCGGCGTGCAAGGCCTGGCCCTCAACGCCAACGCCACCGCCGTATCCCGCCAGTACATCAGCGCCGACAACAGCCTCTGGGCCGCCGGCCGCACCACCTACGACCTGGGCGCCCGCTACAGCACCAAGGTGGCCGACAAGCCTGTCACCTTGCGGGCGTCTGTTCTGAATGCGACCAACAAGTCCTACTGGGGCATGCCCCAGCTGTCCAGCCTGGCGCTGGGCGCGCCGCGTACGTTTGCGCTGTCGGCATCGGTGGATTTTTAATTGAGTCAGAGCCGCTAACACGACCCAGCAAACCGAAGGTTTGCGGTTGAGGCTGGGCGCCCCCGAAAAGGCATCAAGCCGCAGACAGTACAGGCGTGCGACAAGGCTTGAGGCGGCTGGCTAGGCATCGACGTATCAAGGGTTGTGTTAGCGGCTCTTAGTAGCTACCTTGCTGCAGCGCTTGCCGCTGCGTTGGGTGTGGTGAGTAGGCCCAGATTGCTGCTGCCGTTGGTAGGGGTGATCTGGGCTTTTTTGTTGGGCTGGGGCGGTCTTGCGCGCAGATGCAGTCCATGCGAGGCACTGTGCAGACGCAAAAAAACATGCCCTGGGCATGTGTATGTATAGAGAGATCAGGGGAGGGTGGACAGAAGGCCTGGTGGTGCTGGCTTGCCAACCATTGGCAGGGCAGAGCAAAGGCGCTGTCAGAGACTGGATCGCTGCGCTGCAATGGCGCTATCGAAGCCGGTGTTCATCGCAAAAAAATGCGTGGCTAGTGTGAACCATTGGCTGGCAAAAACGACTTCCGGACAGTTCCGGTAAGTCGCCCCACGATGAACCTTGGAGTAGCCGCAATTGCTACGCCATGGGTGCAGTATACGCTCAATTGAGAATCATTCGCAAATAAGCTTTGGGGTTGTGGGGTGATTGGGGTCTTGGGCGCCGGTGGATCGTAAATCGCAATTCGTCGAGATCGACTCCGAAGAGGCTTGAAGTTATTGCGAAGGGTTGGCGATGCATTTCAGCCGGTATCGAAGTGTCGATTGGCAGTGATCATGCTTCGATATCCGTTTTAGGCTGCACTGACTCAGTCACAGCCAGCGCTCTGAGTGACCGCCGCAGTCATCACCGGTCGTTAAATGATCAGCTATTCGTATAGTCGCTCTGCAGAGTCTTGGCGCTCGGCTGCTCCTATCCAACAATACCGCCCAGCAGTAAAACTTTCCGGCTACCAAGGCTAGCGTTGACAACGTGCAACTGACCAAGATGCGCCCTTGAACACGTTGCCCCTTACCTCAGCGGCCATGCTGCCGAACGGTCTTCCACTTAAGTCACTTCTTTATATCCAACTGCCGATTCCGTCGCGGTCCGGACTGCCACTGCCATCTGCCTAACGGTCATGGCAAGGTGGATCTCCGTTGTGTAAGCCACCCAATCTGTGTTGTTGCCCCTCTTGCCGCGGTGTCCTGTCGCGATCTCCCTGATGTTCTCTGCGCCCCATCCGAAATCATTGGGTTGGAACCAAGTAGCGTTGACCAGTCTTCGGGCGATTTTGTAGTACTGGCTCGCTTCCCCTCTCTTAGGCAAGTGCCCTTTGATAATCTGCCAACGCGTGGGCAAGGTGTACTTCGCCTTAGGTGCCGGGATGGCCATGCCAGAGTGTGGGATGTAGACAGATGTCGGATGGACGATGCCATAGTCACCAAACATCAGTGCTGGTACGGCGGGCCGCAGCGCTTCCCAGATGTCAACTTCAAGTCGCCGAACCTCCAACTCATCGTCTTTCGGTAGATTCTGCGACTCGGGCATATTCGATCCCAACACGACGAGCCGTCCAAAGCCCCGTGCCGCCAGGTCCTTGAAGCGCCCCTCCAACACGGACGCGTCTACCACCTGTGGGCCGCGGAGGGACTGCATGTCAGCAATGACCATCAGTCGCTCTGGTGCAATGCGTAATGCCGCACGCAGGGCATTCAGTCGGCTGAACGTTTCCTCCCACAACAGCAGGTCATGCTGCTGCAGCCGGAACGCAGCTTTCGCCGATTCACCTTGTCCCCGCACCGCGGCTAAGAACGCGGCTTCATAGGCGTCGTCGCTGCGATCAAAGGCAAAGCACATCGTCGGCTGGAACAACGCCTGTTCAAATGCCATCGCCAGATACCGGAGCGGATGCATTCCGCTGGCGGTGCGGAGATCTGATGCTAGCTGAGAAATGTCCAGCAAGAACTCTTGCTTGGTTGCCCAGGCTTCGCGAACGAACTCCACAGCTATCTCGAGCTGATCGTCAACGGGCGCACCGGATTCAGGCGCCTGCACGTCAAATAGTGGCAGCAGCCTCGCCTTGTCTATCGGCTCAAGGTTGAGCAGCGCCTGCTTCTCACCGTTTTTCGTCCGAAGTACCGGCATATAGACCGGGGCCATCCCTATTTTCATGATTGCTAGTCCCACACAACGTTCGGGAAATGACGCCGAACCTCGCCCTGACCCAGGTATTTGGTCAGAATTTTCCAGTTGTTCGTTTCTCGCCGGATCCTCCCAGCCACGATGGCGGGGCTAATCCGCAATTCACTCGCCAAGCTCTCTATAGCGTCACCCGTACGACGGCGTGCCGCATCTGAGCGCGCCCATACTGCGCGCGGAATCATGACTTCAGCAGCTATTGCATCCGCCTCGCGCTCTCTCTGATCAGTCGAATCGACATTACCGATGTCATCCACAAAAGCAATAGCTTGGCTCCCCAGATGCCTTTGCAAGTGGGCCAGCTCGTGCATCAGGGTAAACCAGAATGAATCCAGCCGATCATGGCGCAGCGTCATGCCAATGATGGGCGAACCGTCATCGTCGCGAACCACCGCACCGTCCAGCTTCATGCCAGAAAGCTCCCGCTCTACCACGAGTGAGATGCCCTTCATGGCCAGAAACTCTTGCGCCAGGGCTGGTCCCTGGTCCGTGCAGCTCAGCTTAGCGACCTGCTGCATAAACTCTGTCGACAATGAGTTGGGAATGAACCGCGTGCTATGGCGCTGTTCCTGGCGTGCGCGCAAAACGACCCGGGAAAGCCAGGCGTAGGTGCTTAGGCGCGTGCCCTCGTCGATCCCGCCATACACCGACCGACGCATGAACACAGGCGTCGCGCCGAGCGACACCCGTGCGAGGAAGTCTTTGACCTGTGCCAAGGCCCCCTGAGCATCCAGGGATTGACTGCCTAACCAGCCACGCCGAACCATCTCCTTCAGAGGCAGCTTCTTTAGGTCCTCGTCCGTGAACGTGTCGCCAGGCTGGGACTGGCCGATCAGCACCTCGGCCGGAATCTTCAGTTCACGATGCAGCACCCGGATGTGCTCAATGCTCAGCGGACGCTTGCGATTGAGAATTTCGGAGGCGCGAGAGGCACTGCCAAGCGCAGTTGCCAGATCCTTTTGACTCCAGCCGAGCTCGGCCATCTTAAGGGCAATGGCGTCTACCGGATCGATGGACGTGAGTGCATAGCGCTCCTCCTCGTAGCGTTCAAGAACCATGGCCAACAGCTCCAGCTCGTCATTTGGCTTGGCACCATTGCTAGCAGAGGCCATGAGGGAGCGCAGCAGTTGCAGGCATTCCTCGTACTGGCTCTCATTACGAATTACACGGATCTCGATGTCCGCAACGGGGTTTTCGGCCCTCTTCACACTGAAAGTCCTTCCACAACGCCAACTCGCTCGATGCAAACTACAGCCGCCGAATAGCAAACCAGCGCTTCCACGTAAACGCCCTGCGCGTCGAAGTTGAAGCGCACCGTATCGCCGCTTGCACGCGCCCGAGGATGCTGCTCCAGCAGATCCTTCAGGTCGCGCCACTTCGCCGCGCTGACTTCCTTGCACCACAGCGTCAGCCGGCGCCTCGCCAGTACAGGTGCCTCAAAGTCTGCAAGAGCGTTTTTTCCAACGAGCTTCATGGTCTGAACTCTATCACATTCCCAAAACGGGAATTGCGAAATTAAATTGGGAAAAATCATTCCAAGCGTTTAACCGCAGTGGCGGTGACCAAGGTCAGTGCTGTGACGCATAGCGCCCTTCTGGCAGGCCATGGCTTTCAAGTCAGGATTAGGCTTGCAATGCCGCTGGCGCAGGATAGATGGCTGGGCCGCTGCGCAATTGATCGAGTACCGCTTCAACGGTGTCGAGCCGGTCTTTGGTCTTGATGGTGTCGAAGGCCAATGGATCCCAGGTATAAGCACTGATCCATTCGACCATGTTGTCGTGCTCGGGATCATCTGGGTTGGCCATCGCCTGCACGACCTGAGCATAACCTAGCGCACCTCCACAATCTTCCGGTGGCGCTGAACAGGCGCCACCGGCGCACAATGGCAGGGGCAGCAGCGGATCCGATGCGAGCTTCTTCTCGACCTTTATGCGTTGGTCCCAGTAGTCCCCGAAGTCGTAGACATGGCTCAACGTCGACCGGTTCAGCGCGGTGGTCAGTCGCGTGCTCTCGCTGGTGATCGAGCCAGGCTCGTCATACAGCGGATCGGGCGTGCCATAGCGCTCGCCGTAGCTAGCGATGAACTCGTGCAGGTGCGAGTGGCCCCAGCCAAAGGTTGCCTGGATGACCTGGTGCAGCTTGATCAGGGTGATCGTCTCTTGTACCAGGACACGCCGCCAGACCTTAGGCCTGATGCCGCGCAATTCGTTATGCAGTTGCAGGATCGCCGTCGGTGTCTTGATCCATTGTGCCTTGCTTGCCATGCTCAAGCTGCTCTTCAGTGGTCTTCGGCGTGTCGGCCGATGTTCCACGGCAGCAACTCGTCGATGCGGTTGATGGAATGCTCTGCAATGCGCGTCAGCACATCGCGTAGATAGGCCTCGGGATCAAGCACGTTCAACCTTTCGGGGGCGTCCGGCCATCAAGACGGAAGCAGCGTCGGGTACTTGGACTTATACTCACGCGTAACGAGACGTCACTACCCACACCCATGGCCCTACCTGCAACTGTTCCCATCAGTAACATCAGCAATTCGCACCGTACA
This sequence comes from uncultured Comamonas sp., assembly GCF_964277875.1. Taxonomy (NCBI): domain Bacteria; kingdom Pseudomonadati; phylum Pseudomonadota; class Betaproteobacteria; order Burkholderiales; family Comamonadaceae; genus Comamonas; species uncultured Comamonas sp. Next base: position 58,839 of record NZ_CAXYJV010000034.1, on the reverse strand, counting down.
CGAGCGAAATTCAACGATCTGGCTGCTGATGAATTAGTTTTTGCCGTCGTAGGTCCAGTTGGGTCCGGTACCACTTTTGTTGCTGATGCACTGGAGCGATTAGTAGCAAGTCAATTCGAAGGCTCAAAAATTCATCGTATTAAGGTGAGTCAGATCATTGAGAAATCGATCGATTCATCAGAGCTTGACCGGTTGAAGGCGGGTTCTCGTCTTCGCCGTGCAACTGCATTTCAAGATGCTGGTGATGGCCTTCGCGCAGGTGATGAGGCTGCGCTTGCAGTAAGAATTGCGGAGATAATCAAAGAAAAACGCGACAAGCCTGATGATGTTTCCGCAGTTACTCGGATTAAAGAAGAAAAAAGTAAGCCGTTGACGGTTCATATCGTCGACTCGCTTAAACACCCCACTGAGGTTGAACTGTTGCGCGGGTTGTATAGAGAGGCCTTCTGTCTGATTGGAGTCGTGTGCGAGGAAAGCACTCGGCTTAGCCGCCTACGCGAGAAGAAATGCAGTGACTCCTCAACTGATGAAATCAAGTCGTTTATGCGGCGCGATGAAAATGAAGAGGGGAAGAAACATGGCCAGAAAGTTTCAGAAACCTTCCATTTGGCAGATTTTTTTGTCGACAACACGCCATCGCGTCTAACGGATGATTCAAAGGAAAATCCGGAGTGGAATGTTGCGGATAAACTTGGACGACTAATTGATATTCTTGGCGGCAAGAAAATCATTCGACCTGATGCTAGCGAAACGGGAATGTTTCATGCGGTCGGCGCTCAGTTCCGGAGTGCATGTTTGTCTAGACAAGTGGGCGCTGCGCTAGTTGATCAGAGCGGATCTGTAATTTCCACAGGAACAAACGAAGTGCCGGCGGCTGGCGGAGGAGTATACGGTTTTAATTTTGAATCTGGTGATGGCTCGGGCATGGAAATTCCTGACCATCGCTGCTTCTCCACCAATAGATATTGCAGCAATAACAGAGAGCAATCTGCTATTATTGCTGAAGTCATATCTGCCATCCCTGAGTTAAATCAGGCGGCAGATCCATCCAAGGTCGCAAATCAACTTAAGGGAACTGCATTAGGTCGACTTTTAGAGTTTAGCCGCGCAGTGCATGCAGAGATGGATGCGCTTCTGACTGCTGCACGTAAGGGCATGTCAACAGTGGGTACTAAGCTGTATGTAACCACCTTTCCTTGTCACTATTGCGCACGACATATTGTTACTGCAGGGGTTGAAGAAGTCCAGTACATTGAACCCTATCCTAAGAGCAAGGCGTTGAGTCTGCATAGTGATGCGATTCACCAAATTGCTAAGGGTTGGAAGTCGCCGCAAAAAGGGCGTGACGGGAAAGTCCTATTTAGGCCCTTTACGGGGGTTGCGCCTCGTCTGTACAGGAGAGCATTTATGAAAGATAGAAAGTTGAAGGATGAGAGCGGAGGCCTTTCGATCAGCGAGCCTTTGTGGGTTAGTGGGCTGATGCGTGATAGCTATACTTCACTTGAAGCCCACGTGATAGAGGCTCACCGTGTCGAAGATTAGCAACGTTATTTCCCTATTTCGCGGGAAAAATGTTGCTGCAAAATATGAGGGTGAAGAGGAATCCTCATCGAGCGAAGCGTGGCAGATATCGCTGCCATTTAATGCTCCACCCATGGTGTTTGTGATTCACTCTGAAGTGCTGGCATTGAATGTAGATTTCAAGGCATTTATTGAGGCCATTGAGCCAGTGGCTATTTTTGATATGCGAAAGGCACCTCGACTTGATTTTATTTCCTCAAATAGGGTTAATTCTTTCGCGCTGCTTGATTCGATGCATGTAAAATATTTTGATGTTTTAGGTAGGACTGGATTTTCATCCTCTCGCGCCTCCGAATTTGAATTATCTGTGTTTATCGGGGACATCTGCAGTCGAGCGGAAAGCATTGGGGGAGATAATCATCCAATGATTATGCTCTTTGATGATTCTGATTTTTACCATCGTTGCGAGAGGGCGTTGGTCAAGAACTTCGATTTAGAGAATGTTTCCAAAAACTCTCTCGCTGAATTTTCTCATGGGGATTCGAAGCTGAGGATGTAAGCTCCAATGATTCTGAAAAGAGCCGACCTACTTTTTAGTGGGTTGGCTTTTTTGTTCGGGGCCTGCAAGCCACCTTTGACCACTCCAGGTTGCACGATGTCTATTGACCTCGGAAATTGTGTCAACAGGTCTACCGAGTGCAGGAGGTGAGGTTCTGCGCCAAAGTCTCCACGATCCGACTTTTCCCGGCCTATCGTCCAGCCCGCCCGCAGCGTCGGCTCCATCCGGGACCACGCTCGGCTTCCAGCGAGGCCCCTTCTCCTCGCCCTGCAGGATCCTGATGCGTTCTGAGGCGCAGGCCACTTCCTGCGGTGTCTTCATATTGGCCAGATTCTGGAGGATCTCGTTCTGCATTCGAAGGCCCACGCTCTCCAGCGCGGACTTCGCACGCGACTGCTGCCGGTCATCCCTGCGGTCTTGTGCACCTTCACGAGCCTTATGCTGCTCGGTCAGCAAGGAGCATGCTGGGGCAACTGCTGGCGACCGGGCGGTGTGCGGATGCCCATCTGCTGACACAACTTGGCCTGCTGGTACTGCGGCGAGTCGGTCCCATAGATGAGGCGTACCGGTTCCAGCTTGACAGTGTTACCGCAGCGATGGCACCTTGCATCGCCGCGCTGGGATTGCCCGCTGCTTTGTGTGGGTCGGCGGTCAGGCTTGGTACCGGCTGCTCGATACGAGCGCGCAGATACTCGTGCGTGCGGACATGCATGGCACTGTAGAGGCCCTGCTCGTTCTTCCTGATGAAGTAGTTCGCGAAGTACTTCTCAGACTCCGAACTGCGGTACCCATAGGGTATCGAGCAGAGAACTCAGTTGGACGATCAGTATCACCGGCGCGACGGCGACGCAGCGGAGGAATCGATGCGTCGACTGTTAACGGTTACCGGTGTGGCGTGCAATTTGGGAGGATGAAACAGCAATCTATGCAGACGCAGCATCAGGCCGAAAGTGCTGCGGGTCGACGCCCCCCCCGGCGCTGGCAGCGTGTGCCCTACAACGGGCCACATAGCTTCGATTTCGCTCCACTGATTGGTTATCGCTTGGCGAGTGCTGGGGCCGAGGCGGCGAGCCCATCGGCAGAGAGGTCGCTTTTGGCTCCAAAGGTGCCTTCAACGTTTCTTCCGGAATCGACAGCAAACGCTGCAAAGCAGCCGTCGCTTCTTAGTTTTCTACTGCCCAATATAAGTTGGTCGGGCTTTAGCACATCCAAAACGCCCACCCCTCACCCCAACGCCGTATCCAACACCATCATCAAAACAAACCCCACCATCAACCCGGTAGTCGCAAAAAACTCATGCCCCTTGCGGTGCGATTCCGGGATGATTTCGTGGCTGATGACAAAGAGCATGGCGCCGGCGGCGAAGCCCAGGCCCCAGGGGAGGAGCAGGGCGGAGCTGCCGATGATGGCGGCGCCGGCGACGGCGCCCAGGGGTTCGACCAGGCCGGAGGCGATGCCCAGCAGGACGGAGAAGCCTCGGCTGGAGCCGACGGCCAGCAGCGCGGCGGCGACGACAAAGCCTTCGGGGACATCCTGGATGGAGATGCCGATAGCGAGCGCATTGGCGCGCATGCCTTCATTGCCGGCGTAGCCCACGCCAATGGCCAGGCCTTCGGGGAGATTGTGGAGGATGATCGCAAACACAAACAGCCAGGTGCGGCGCAGCTGCTGGGCGCTGGCGCCTTCGCGGCCTTTGATGAAGTGTTCGTGGGGCAGCAGGCGGTCCATCACCAACAGGGCCATGCCGCCCAGCAGGATGGAGGTGCCGACGACACCGCCAGCAGCCCAGGCGCTGCCGCCAAAGATGTTGGAGGCACGTGCGGCATCCAGTGCGGGGATGACCAGCGAGAACGCGCAGGCGGCCAGCATCACGCCGGCGCCAAATCCAAAAAGGGTGTCGCGTGTGCGTTCAGACGGGCGTTGGGCCAGCAGCACCGGCAGGGTGCCCAGCGCAGTGGCCAGCGCGGCCATGCAGCCGCCCAGCAGTGCGTTGCGCACCGATGGCTCGTTTTTGAGGCCATCCCAAATGAGCGCGCCGAGTGCAAATACCCCCAGGCCACAGATCAGCAGACCGATGCGGGTTCGCAGCTTGAGCGCCGGTTTCGGCGCAAGGCTGGCGGTGCTGCGCGATGCGTCATCGCGCGGATCGGGCTGGTTGTCCATTTCCATCGGTTGGTGGCCTGGGGTCATGTGGGTGCTCGCGTGCTCAGTGGGGGAATGGCTTATTGGCCCAGCGCTGCGGCGTACTTGCGGGCAACGGTGCCCCAGTCCACCACATTGTAGAAAGCGGCAATGTATTCAGGGCGGCGGTTTTGGTACTTCAGGTAGTAAGCGTGCTCCCACACATCCAGGCCCAGGATCGGGGTGTTGCCCGAGCCAATGCCTTTCATCAGCGGCGAGTCCTGGTTGGCGCTGCTTTCCACCGCCAGCTTGCCTTCAGGCGTTACCGTCAGCCAGGCCCAGCCGCTGCCAAAACGGCTCAGTGCCGCCTTGGTGAAGGCATCCTTGAAGGCCTCAAAACCACCCAGGTCGGCATCGATGGCCTTGGCCACATCGCCTTGGGGCAGGCCGCCGCCGCTGGGCGACATCACTTCCCAGAACAGGCTGTGGTTGGCATGGCCGCCGCCGTTGTTGCGCACGGGCAGGCGCAGCTTCTCGGGCAGCGATTCCACCTGGGCCACCAGCGCTTCGATGGGCAGGTTGGCGAACTCCGTGCCTTCAACCGCCGCATTGAGGTTGTTCACATAGGTCTGGTGGTGCTTGCTGTAGTGGATCTCCATCGTCTGGGCGTCAATATTGGGCTCCAGGGCATCGTAGGCATAGGCCAGCTTGGGGAGGGTATAGGACATATCGTGTGTCAGTCGTTGGGTGGAGAGCAGTGGGTCAATGCCGGTGCGGCGGCTGTCAGTGCAGCAGCGTGCCCGGCGGCGGGTTGCCCGAAGGCATGGAAACGCTGTGGGCCTGCCGCTCCATCGCATCCTCGCGCTCGCGGGCGGCGCAGCGGTTGTGGTGCTCGTTCAAGGCGGCAAAGGTGTGGTGCAGGTGCTTGCAGGCGGCCGATCGCAGATCGGCGCTGGCATGGTCGTCGCGTGTCAAGGCCAGCAGCTGGTGGTGGGCGCAGTGGATGCACTCGCCGGCGGATATGGGCTGGCTCAAGGTGTTGAAGCAGTCGGCCAAATTCAGGTGCGCGACCACAAAGGCGGCGAGGCGGTCATCGGCGCAGACGCCGGCCGGTGCATCGTGGAACAGCTGGTGCGCCACGCGCAGCGCATGCTCATGCCAGACCAGCGCCTGCTCGGGGCGGTTGTCGCGGCTGGCTTCCACGCCGGTCTGGGTCAGGCGCTCCCATTCGCGCAGCAGCAGCGGGCCCGATACGGAGGACGGAAAACGTGAACTCATCGCTGCTCCTTGGCGGGCCCGCTGGCCGCCGTCATCACCCAGGCGTGCGATGCCTTGGCGGTTTCTGTGGGGACAAAGGCCTGGGGGTCTTCCAGCAGGCAGGTGGTGCCCAGGCGCTTGCACTGGTCGTGGTCGCGCCAGTAGCCGCCGTGGCTGATGCAGCCGGTCTGGCAGATCACCAGGTTGGCGGCATGCTGGCCCAGCTCCTGCAGATAGGCATCGGGTGGCGGCTGGGGCACGGCGGCCACTTCCATCGTCGCGGCCGGGTCCACACAGCGGCGCACGGCCGTGACGGCCGCCCGGTTGGCGATGGCCGACAGGTGGCGCAGCCGGTCTTCGCGCTCCCAGATGAGGGCGCTGTCGCGCATGATGACCTGGGCCCGCAGCCGGGTGACCTGGGCGCGCAGCGCCTTCACTTCAGCACGCAGGGCATCGACCTGGGCCGTGCAGCGCGCTTGCAGTGCAGCATAGTGGCGCAGCATCACACCGTGCTCCTGCACCAACGGATGGATGTCACTGTCTGGGTTTGGCACGGTGGGCTCGCCTCCACGGAATCAACGGAAAACACTTTGCTCGGCATCAAGGCAGCATCAAATGAAACCATAATAAATGAGAATCGTTTCTATTCGCAAACTCATTTGTGTATGGCCTGCCAGTTAGCAGTGGAATAGCGCTATCAGTTGAGCGAGCCATACGGCCAGAAGGGGACATGGCTGCAAAGTTAAAATAGCTGTATAAAAATACAGATAAGCTATCACTCACACCCACCGCATCCAACCTCCATGCTGGCCCCCCATCGCTACTACTACCTGCACAACTTCGAGCGCGCGCTGCAGTGGTTGGGGCAGCGCTATGGCGATGTGCTGGATGCGCAGGAGCAGCAGTTTCTGGCGGACTTTGCGCAAGCCCCGATGCAGTCGCAGGCGCTGATGGTGCGCATGCTGATGCGGCGCGGGCCCTGGTTCCGCGCGGACAAGCTGGTCTACGACGAGATCCCCGATGTGCATGCCGCCGCGCAGCCCTTGCTGGCGCTTGGCTGGATCGATGCCGATGCCGACATGGCCCTGGCCGAGCTGTTTGCGCTGCACACCAAGCCCGAGCTGCTGCAGATCTTTGCCCACGCCGGCTTGGCGCGCTCGCTGCGCAAGGCGGACATGCTGGCCCAGCTTGCACAATGGGCGCAGCTGTCTGATCCAGGTACCGAGCAAGAAGCCCAAGAGCAGCTGCAGCCCTACCACCGCTGGCACCCGCAGGCCGAGCATGCCGCCTGGCGCGTGACGGTCGGCGAGTTGGCTGAAGGCCTGCGCCTGATGTTCTTTGGCAATCTGCACCAGGACTGGTCAGAGTTTGTGCTGGCCGACCTGGGCATCTTCAAGTACGAGACGGTGGCCTTTGATGCGCAGTCGCGCGCGTTTCAGACCCGTGCCGATGTGCAGGGCTACCGCCAGCTGCAGCAGTGGCGCCAGGCGGTGGATGAGGATGAAGACCGCCAGGCCTTGATGGACGCGCTGGCCGCCTGGCGCAGCGCCAACCCCTGGCTGCAGCAGCGCCATGCCAAGGTGCTGCTGCGCCTGGGCCAGGCCTGCGAGCGCAGCCAAAGCTGGGCACTGGCCGAGCAGGCCTATGCCGCCAGCCCCTACCCGGGCGCGCGCCACCGCCGCATGCGCGTGCTGGAACGCATGGAGCGTTTTGACGAAGCCCTGGCCCTGGCCAGCGCCGCCGCGCAGCAGCCCGAGAGCGATGAAGAAAGCCAGCGCCTGGCCCGCATGCTGCCGCGCCTGCGCCGCCACCTGGGCCAGCGCAGCGCCAGCCGCCGCGCGCTCAAACCCGAGGTGGCACAGCTGCGCGAGGATGTGGCGCTGGACCGGGTGCTGCGCATGCCACGCATGGCGCACGGTGGGGCGGCGATGGATGCGCTGAGCGATGCGGCTGCCCTGGAAGCCGCCTTGCGCGCTGGCGAAGCGCTGGACGCCACCGAGGCCCCCGAAGGCCTGCGCCTGATGCCGGTGGAATACGCGTTGCGCGACCACTGGCACCGCGACGATGCGCCGGTGTTTTATGTCGAGAACGCGCTGGTCAACTCGCTGTTTGGCCTGCTGTGCTGGCCGGCGATTTTTGCGCCTTTGCCGGGGGCGTTTTTTCATCCGTTTCAGGCGGGGCCGGCCGATGTGTATGCGCCCGATTTTGTTGCGCGGCGTGCGGCGCTGTTTGGCGCTTGCCTGGCCATGCTCGATGACGGCAGTTATGCCGATGTGATCCGCCAGCGCTTTGCCGACAAGGCCGGCCTGCAGTCGCCGTTTGTGTTTTGGGGAACGTTGACCGAGGCACTGCTGGCGCATGCGCTGGCCTGCATCCCGGCGGCCCACCTCAAGCTGCTGTTCCAGCGCCTGCTCGGCAATCTGCAGGCCAACCGCACGGGCTTTCCGGACCTGGTGCGGTTCTGGCCGGCGGAGCGGCGCTACCAGCTGGTGGAAGTCAAAGGCCCGGGCGACAAGCTGCAGGACAACCAGATCCGCTGGCTGGAGTACTGCGCCGCCCATGGCATACCCGTGGGCGTCTGCCATGTGCAGTGGCGCGAGGCGGGCGCATGAGCTACACCGTGGCGGTGCGCGCCTTGTGCGAGTTCACCGCCCGCGCGGGCGATCTGGATCTGCGCTTTACACCGGCGCCATCGGCGCTGGAGGGCATCGAAGGCCATGGCCTGGTGCGTGCCCGCCGGGGCGCTGGCTATGAGGCGGAGGTACGCCTGGCAGGCCGCTTTGAAGACCTGCAGGTACGCGGCCGCGCCGATGGCTTTGACCCGGCCCTGGGTCAGCTCGAAGAAATCAAAACCTACCGGGGCCAGATCGACAGCGTGCGCGACAACCACCGCGCGTTGCACTGGGCGCAGGCCAAGGTCTACGGCCATCTGCTGTGCCTGGAGCGGGGCCTGCCCAGCTTGAAGGTGGCGCTGGTCTACTTCAACGTCGGCACGCAGCAAGAGACCGTGCTGGCCGAGCCCTACAGCGCCGCCAAGCTGCAGGCGTTTTTTGAGCAGCAGTGCCGCTTGTTTTTGGACTGGGCGCGCAGCGAGGCCGCGCACCGCAGCGCGCGCGATGCGGCGCTCACGGCGCTGCGCTTTCCGTTTGCGCAGTTCCGCAGCGGGCAGCGGGCGCTGTCGGTGGCGGTGTACCGCACCGCGCAGGCAGGCTTGCAGGCGGGTGGCGGCAGCTGTTTGATGGCGCAGGCACCCACCGGCATTGGCAAGACCGTGGCCACGATTTTTCCGATGCTCAAGGCCAGTGCGGCGCAGGGGCTGGACAAGCTGTTTTTTCTGACCGCCAAGACCACCGGCCACCGGCTGGCCTTGCATGCGCTGGGCCTGTTGCAGACGGCACTGCAGGGCCAGACGGGCGCGGTGCCGCTGCGCGTGGTCGATCTGCAGGCGCGCGACAAAAGCTGCGAGCACCCGGACAAGGCCTGCCATGGCGAATCCTGCCCGCTGGCCCGGGGCTTTTACGACCGCTTGCCTGCCGCCCGCGCCCAGGCGCTCGCGCAAGAGCCGATGCTGACGCCCGACAAGGTGCGCAGCCTGGCGCTGCAGCACCAGGTCTGCCCCTATTACCTGACGCAGGAGCTGGCGCGCTGGAGCGATGTGGTCGTCGGCGACTACCACTACTTTTATGACAGCGCCGCCATGCTGTATGCGCTGACCCAGGCCCACCAGTGGAAGGTGGGCGTGCTGGTGGACGAGGCCCACAACCTGCTCGAACGCGCCCGCCGCATGTACACGGCCGAGCTGCCGCAGCACACCTTGGCTGCGGCGCGCAAGGCGGCGGCCGGCCCGGTCAAGAAATCGCTGGATGCCTTGAACCGCCAATGGAACGCACTGAACAAGGCCCAGCAAGAAGGCGGCCAGGACTACCAGGTCTACCCCGAACTGCCGCCCGGCCTGTTGGGCGCCGTGCAGCGCGCCGTGGCCGCCATTGCCCAGGCCCAGGGCGACAGCCCCATGCTGCCCGGCGATGCGGTACTGGGCTTTTACCTGGAGGCCTTGTCGTGGCTGAACCTGGCCGAGCAGCTGGGGCCGCATGCGCTGTTTGATACCAGTTTGTGGCGCAGCGCAACGTCCGGCCGCCGGGGGCCGATGTCCACGCTCTGCATCCGCAATGTCGTGCCCGCGCCGCACCTGGCTGCGCGCCATACCGCCGCCTGCGCCACGGTGCTGTTCTCCGGCACCCTGGGGCCGCAGGCCTTCTACCAGGATCTGCTGGGCCTGCCGCCCGCCACGCAGTGGGTGGATGTGCCCTCGCCCTTCCAGGCCGCGCAGCTGCAGGTGCAGATTGCCGGGCATATCTCCACCCGCTACCAGGACCGGGCGCAGTCGCTGGCGCCAATTGCCGAGCTGGTGGCGGCGCAGTTTGCCCGCCAGCCAGGCAACTACCTGTGTTTTTTCAGCAGCTTTGACTATTTGCAGCGCGCCGCCGAATGCATGCAGCGCCTGCACCCGCAGCTGCCGCTGTTCTGCCAGACCTCGGCGATGGACGATGCCGGGCGCGCCGCCTTTTTGGCGCGCTTTGACGAGGCCGGGCGGGGCATTGGGCTGGCGGTGCTGGGCGGGGCGTTTTCAGAAGGGGTGGACTTGCCGGGCAACCGGCTGATTGGCGCCTTTATCGCCACCCTGGGCCTGCCCCAGGTCAACCCCATCAACACACACATGCAGCGGGCCATGGCCCAGCGCTTTGGCGCTGCCAAGGCCTATGACTACACCTACCTCTACCCGGGGCTGCGCAAGGTGGTGCAGGCGGCCGGGCGGGTGATTCGCAGTGAGGACGACCGGGGCGTGGTGGTGCTGATCGACGACCGCTTTCACCGCGCCCAGGTACGCGCGCTGCTGCCAGGCTGGTGGGCGCCGCAAAAGCTGTAGCGCAGGGTTTGTCTCAGAGGGTGTTAGGGGTTTCTGTACCAAATTTCCCATCCCTGGGGGCGCTGTAAGAAAATACGGGCCTCTATGCCGATCCACGCCCTTTCCTTCTCGCCCCTGCGCCCTGTGGCCGGGGCCGCTGCGCTGCTGTGCGCCTTGTCCGCCGCTGCACAAACGGCACCCGCAACACCTTCCACCCCTGAAACCCCCGCTGCCGAAGCCACCTTGCCGACCGTGTCGGTGCGCTCGGCTGTTGGCACCGCGGACCTGCTGCAGCTGCCGGCCTCGGCCAATGTGGTGGAAGGCCGCGAGCTGCAGGATCGGCAGATGCAGGTCAACCTGTCCGAAGCGCTGGGCAGTGTGCCCGGCCTGACCCTGAACAACCGCAACAACTATGCCCAGGACCTGCAGCTGAGCGTGCGCGGCTATGGCGCGCGCTCCACCTTTGGTGTGCGCGGCGTGCGCCTGTATGTCGATGGCATACCGGCGACGATGCCCGATGGCCAGGGCCAGACCTCGAATGTCGATATCTCTAGCCTGGAGCGGGTGGAGGTGCTGCGCGGCCCGTATTCGGCGCTGTACGGCAATGCCTCGGGCGGTGTGCTGAGCTTTTACACCGAAGACCCGCAAGGCCCGCTGAAGCTGGAAACTGGCGCGAGCGTAGGCAGCGATGGCCAGCAGCGCTACAGCCTGAAGGCCAGCGGCCAGACCGATGGCGGCATGGGCTATGTGCTGAGCACCAGCCGCTTCATGACCGATGGCTACCGCGAGCACAGCGCCGCCGACCGCAACCTGCTCAACGCCAAGCTGGTGATTCCGCTGGCGCATGACGACAAGCTGACCCTGGTGGCCAACCACACCCGGGGCGATGCGCAGGACCCGCAGGGCCTGACCATGGCGCAGTGGCAGGCCGATCCGCGCCAGGCCAGCAGCGTGGCCAACCAGTACAACACGCGCAAATCGCTGGAGCAGCAGCAGCTGGGCGCCACCTATGACCTGCGCATCAACGCCCGGCAAAGCCTGAGCCTGTCTGCCTACTACGGCCACCGCAGCATGCTGCAGTACCAGTCCATCCCCAAAGCGCCGCAGCTGGCGCCGGGCCACGCCGGCGGCGTGATCGACATGGCGCGCGACTATGCCGGTGCCCGCCTGGTCTGGGTGGGTGAGTTCGACACCATCGTGCCGCTGCAGCTGAGCGCGGGGCTGGATCTGCAGCAGATGACCGAGAACCGCCAGGGCTACGAGAACTTTATCGGCAACACCTTGGGCGTGCGCGGCCAGCTGCGCCGGGACGAGAAAAACAAGGTCAGCAGCACCGACCCCTTTGTGCAGGCGCGCTGGCAGCTGGCGCCCCGCTGGAGCCTGGACACCGGCCTGCGCTACAGCCGCGTGCGCTTCAGCTCGGACGACTACTACATCACCCCCGGCAATGGCGACGACAGCGGCAGCAGCCGCCACAGCAAGTTGCTGCCGGTCGCTTCGCTGTCGTACCAACTCAGCCCGCAGCAGACGGTTTACGCCAGCGTGGGGCGCGGCTTTGAGACGCCGAGCATCACCGAGATGTCCTACCGCAACAGCGGCTCGGGCCTGAACACCGATCTGCGGCCCACCAGCAGCACGCAGTGGGAGCTGGGCTACCGCCAGCAGCTGCGTGGCGATGCGCTGCGCGGGCTCTGGAGCGCGGCGCTGTTCCAGTCGCACAGCAGTGATGAGATCGTGACCGACCAAAGCGCCGGCGGCCGCACCACCTACCGCAATGCCGGCAAGACCCGCCGCCAGGGCGTGGAGCTGTCGGCCCAGTTGGACCTTGTGCGCGACTGGCAGCTGCGCGCCGCCTATACCTGGCTGGATGCGCGCTTCCGCGAGGATTCGGGCAGCGGCATCGCCGGCCAGCGCCTGCCGGGCCTGGCCCGCCACAACGCCTACCTGGGTGCCGACTGGCACTTTGCGCCGGCCTGGACGGTCGGCATGGGCGTGCAGGCCAGCTCCAATGTGCAGGCCAACGATGCCAACACCCAGGCTGCCCCCGGCTATGCCACCACGGCCCTCAGCCTGGGCTACCGCGCACAGATCGCCCCGCGCTGGACCCTGGCCGCGTTTGCGCGGGTCAACAATGTGTTCGACAAGCACTACATCGGCTCGGTCATCGTCAACGACGGCAACCAGCGCTATTTTGAAAGCGCGATGGGGCGCAACTGGGCCAGTGGCGTCAACGTCAGTTACCAGTTTTAAGCCGTTCCCCTCGCTATTGCCCTCCGGGATGCTTATCCACCGCTTGCTGGTGCATAGCGCGGGGGCATAGGGCCAGCCGGTAAAATCCCCGGTTTTGCGGGCTGGCCGCCGGCTGTAGAGCCCAGGCCCAGCGCTTGCCGCAAACCCCGTTTTTAAAACCACCCGCCTGCGCTGCGCAGCTGCCCCGGCCCTGACCGCGCAGCGCCGCAGCGCCCTGGCGGGTGTCTGTTGGTGCCTCCATGAACAACACCCCCCCATCCTTTTTCAGCCGTATCGCCATTGCGATCGGCAGCTTCTTCGCCATTCTGGGCAATGGCCGCCTGGCGGCCGATGTGCAGCGCGTGCGTGGCGGTGAGCGCCTGGCGGCCGATGTGCCACCGCAGGAAGTGCGTGTCGAAGTCCCGGTCGAGAAGATCGTCGAAGTCCGCATTGAAGTGCCGGTCGAGAAAATCGTTGAGAAGACGGTAGAGAAGCGGGTCGAAGTACCGGTGGAAAAGCTGGTCGAGAAGCTCGTGGAAAAGACCGTGCAACTGCCCACCGAGACCGCTGCGCTGCAGCTGCTGGGCCTGCTCCAGCGCGAGGCCCGCTTTGTCGACTTTATCCAGGAAGACGTGGCGCCCTACACGGATGCCGAGATTGGCGCCGCCGCCCGCGTGGTGCACGAAGGCTGCCGCAAGGTACTGCGTGAGCACTTCGCGCTGGCCCCTGTGCGTGCCGAGGCCGAAGGCAGCCGCATCACCTTGCAGGCCGGCTTTGATGCCGCAGCCGTGCGCCTGACCGGCAATGTCGTGGGCCAGGCCCCGTTCACCGGCACGCTGGGCCACCGGGGCTGGCAGGTCACTGAGGTCAAGCTGCCCCAGCTGACCGACACCGCCGCCGCCAAGGTGCTGGCCCAGGCCGAAGTGGAGCTGTAAACCATGCAAGCACCTGCCCAATTCAGCATTGGTATCGACCTGGGGACCACGCACTGCGCGCTGTCCTATGTGGACAAGAGCGCCAGCGATGGCGACCACCTGGTCCAGCATGTGCTGGCCATCCCCCAGCTCACGGCGCCCGCCAGCATCGAGGCGCGGCCGCTGCTGCCGTCGTTCCTGTACCTGCCCCATGAGAGCGAGCTGAGCGCCGCCGACATGGCGCTGCCCTGGGGCGCGCAGCAGGATTTTGTCGTGGGCGAATTTGCCCGTTCGAGCGGCGCGGCCACGCCGATCCGCCTGGTCTCCAGCGCCAAGAGCTGGCTCTGCCACCCCGGTGTGGACCGCCGCAGCCCGCTGCTGCCGGCCGATGCCCCGGCCGAGGTGCACCGCGTCTCGCCCCTCACAGCCTCGATCCGTTACCTGTCGCACCTGCGCTGGGCCTGGGAGCAGGCCCACCCCGAGGCGCCGTTCGATGCGCAGGACATCACCGTCACCATTCCCGCATCCTTTGACCCGGCCGCGCGCGAGCTGACGGCCGAGGCCTGCAAGGCCGCCGGCTTTCAAAAGCTCAGCCTGCTCGAAGAGCCGCAAGCCGCGCTCTACAGCTGGATCCAGGCCAGCGGTGGCGGCTGGCGCAAGCAAGTGCAAAGCGGCGATGTGATCCTCGTCGTGGACGTGGGCGGTGGCACCACCGACCTGTCGCTGATCGCCGTGCTGGAGCGCGATGGCAACCTGGCCTTGCAGCGCGTGGCCGTGGGCGAGCACATCCTGCTGGGCGGCGACAACATGGATCTGGCGCTGGCCTATGCCGTGGCGCGCAAGCTGGCGCAAGAGGGCAAGCAGCTCGACGCCTGGCAAACCCGCGCGCTGGCGCATGGCTGCCGCGCCGCCAAGGAGCAGCTGCTGTCCGATGAGGCGCTGCAATCCGTACCCGTGGTGGTGCCCAGCCGGGGCAGCAAGCTGATCGGCGGCAGCATCCGCACCGAGGTGACCCGCAGCGAAGTGCTGGCCACCCTGGTCGAAGGCTTCTTCCCCCAAGTGGCGGTGAGCGACAAGCCCATCAGCCGCGCGCGTGGCGCGCTGACCCAGCTGGGTCTGCCCTATGCGCAAGATGCTGCGGTGACCCGCCACCTGGCCGCCTTCCTGTCGCGCCAAGCCGGCGTGACCGAGCAGATCGACGGCCTGCAGGGCACCCAGCCCGAAGGCGCCAGCTTTCTGCACCCCACCGCGATCCTGTTCAACGGCGGCGTGCTCAAGGCGCCGCAGATTGAGCAGCGCATCACCGAAGTGCTGAACAGCTGGCTGGCTGCTGAAGGCGCTGCCCCCGCACGCCTGCTGGACGGCGCCAACCTGGACCTGGCTGTGGCCCGTGGCGCTGCCTACTACGGCCATGTGCGCGAAGGCCGGGGTGTGCGCATCCGTGGCGGCACCGCGCAGTCCTACTACGTCGGCGTCGAGTCCAACATGCCGGCGATCCCCGGCATGGAGCCCCCCATGTCCGCGCTGTGCCTGGCACCGTTTGGCATGGAAGAGGGCAGCGAGGCGGCGCTCGATACGCAGGAGTTCGGCCTGGTTGTGGGCGAGCCGGTGCGCATGCGCTTCTTCGGCTCCAGCGTGCGCCGCAGCGATACCGTTGGCACGATGCTCGATTTCTGGGGCCCCGAAGAGCTGCTGGAGCTGCAGGAGATCGAGCTGAACCTGCCCGCCGAAGGCCGCGCCAATGGCGAGGTCGTCCCCGTCACCCTGCATGCCCGCGTGACCGACATCGGCACCCTGGAGCTCAATGCCGTGCCCGTGGGCGGCAGCGAGCGCTGGAAGGTGGAGTTTGATGTGCGGGCGCAGACGGCGGCGGAGCAGTAAGCGGCGGGCCGTTGCGAGGCGGCGGCTACTTTGCCTATAAAAAATGGCCCCTCAGTGTTGCGCTGACGGGCCATTTTTCGTTGTGGGTGGGATCAGCGCTGGCGCCTGCGGAGCTGGCTCATGCCGAACATGGCTGCCATCGACGACAGCAGCATCAGCGCCCATCCGCCCAAGGTAGGCACCCTTGCCAGATTGGTGGCGGTATCCGGCACCTGGGGCACTTCCGGAATCTGCGGGGTACCCGGGTCGGTCACGACGGCGGTTTTGGCCTGCAGGTACCAGTTGCTGCCCACTTGGGCCAGCTGGTAGCGGAAGCCACCCACATCGATATAGCCAGGTGCAGGCAGTGCGAAGGCGTTGGCGGCAGAGCTGCCAGCCACCTGCACCAGCAAGATGCCATTGCCGCTGGTGGCGGCACCGGCACCAGCCAGGTTGCTGATGGCCAAGGTGGTGGGCGTTGCATCGGTATTGCCCTGCACCACCAGATGGTCTGCTGCCGAGCTGCTGTCGCCCAAAACGACATCCAGCGCCAGGCCGCCACCACCGGCGTAGTTGCCGGTGACGGTCAACACATCGCCTGCCTGGCTGTTGGACAGCGCCACCTGGCCCTGGTTGCCCAGATCACCATGGACCGAAAACGCCGCATCCTGGAAGCGCAGCGTATTGCCTGCGTTGACGACCAGGCCCATCGCTTCGCCGGCCAGCGCGCCGCTGCCGGTGACCAAGCTGCTGCCGGTCAAGCTCAGGTCGCTGTTGCCCGTCAGGCTGATGCGTTCCCAGTTCAGAAACTTGGCGGCCGGCTGCGGGCCGTTGATGGCCGCCAGGGTCAGGCGGTCCACATAGCCGTCTGCGGTGGACACGTCATCGCCGCCATCGATCAAGGTGATCTGGCTGATGTCCGTGCCATGGATGGTCAGGCTGTCCGAGCCATCGCCCAGCACGATGCTGCCGCTGACCTGGGCAGCGCTGTCCAAAGTCACGCTCGTATTGCCATTGCCGGGACCATCAAAGATCGCGCGGCCTGCGCTGGCAGTCAGCTGGCCGGCCTGGATATGGATGCTGTTCGCCACAGCCGGTGCGTTCACCGAGATCGCATCACCGGTGGTGGCGGTCACGCTGCCGCCTTGCATCTGCACCGTGTTGCCTGCCGCGGCGCTGGCCTGGATGCCGTTGGCGCCCTGTACCGTCACGCTCTGCGTGCCAATGCTGACCAGGCTGGTGCCCGCTGCTGGTGTGGCCGATGTAGGTGCGCTGTTGCCCAACGCCACCTGCCCACCGCTGGCGAGAATCGCTGTGCCTGTGCCGCTGGTAATGGTGGCTGGCACAGGCATATCGACCGTGCCGGCCGAGATATTGATGGCGGCGCCTGCCGTGCTGTTGATGCTGGCGGCAGCGCCCAGTACCTGCACCAGACCGGCGCTGTTGGAAATGCCGGTGGCTGCGGAATAAATGGTCAGCCCATTGCCGAAGAAGTTGCTCCCTGTGGTGCCGCCGGAGGCACCGTTGCGGATGCCGTCCACCGGTGCGGGTGCCGTGGTCGAGGCATCGGCGCCCAGGCGGGTGCTGCCTGTGACCTCAATCACCCCCCCGGTGTTCTGAACTACCGCGCCTCCCGAGCTGCCCGCGCGCATCGCCACCAGGTTGCCATCGACCTGCACTTTGTTGAGCACATTGGCGGCATTGGCACCGGAGTAGATATAGAGGGCACGGCTGTTGTTGCCCCGTGACGTGAGGCTGAGGTTTCCCAGCGCATGCACCAGGGAGGCAGGCTCCGCTGCCACGCCACCACTGTTCAAACCGCCGGAACTCAAGGTGTAAGTGCTGCCGGTACTGGTGATGAGGCTCGTGCCGGCCAGCAGGTTCAACACCGATCCATCGCCGGTGGCACCGGCGACATTGTTGCCGCCGTACGCCGTGAGGCTCGCATTGCAGGTGCTGCCTGCCGTGGCCGTCAGCGCCGGGTTGCCGGAGGGGATGTCACTGCAGGCGGCCCAACTGCCCGATGCCAGGCTGCAGAGCAAGGCAATCGAGAGAAGACGGAAGCGGGCGGATGGGTGGCGTGGGTGGTGTGGGGGGCGTTTGCAGATCATGGGGTTCCTGGGAATCTTTCACTGACCTGGGCGAATGTAATTGATTTGGTTAAAAATGCCACATTTTGTAAATTTATTTGCAAAAATTAACCATGCCTGCAACACCCACGCCGCACCGGTTCAAAACACCCGCCCCTCCTCCAGATGCGTGCGCGTGCCATTGAGCACATAGTCCCCCACCACCCGGGTCTTATGCAGCAAAGGGTTGTGGCTGAAGATGGTGCGCAGGTTGCGCCAGTGGCGGTCCAGGTTCAGCTGGCGCGAGGTGGCGGAGGCGCCGCCTACTTCAAACAGGCGCTCGCCGGCATTCAGCGCCAGGCGGCTGACGACCAGCTGGGTCTGGGCGGTGGCCAGCGCGCCTTGCAGCACGGCGTCGTCCGCACTCTGCGGGGCGTGCACGATGGCATAGGCACCCTGGTCGAGCTGGCGGGCGTTGGCGCTGATGAGCGCATCGATCGCATAGCTGGCGGCGGCCAGCTCGCCGACGACGGCCTGCACAAAATGGTCGTCGCGTGAGCGCTCTGCCGGGCTGTGCATCGCAGGCCTGCCCAGCTGCAGCACATAGTGGCGCGCATCGGCCAGGATATTGCGCACAATGCCGGCAGCAGTCGCCACCAGGATCAGCTGGCGCAGCGCAGACGCATGGCGGCCGGCCAGGTTGTCGCGCGCGCCGGGGCTGATTTCGTCGTCATAGACCAGCACGTTGTTCAGCTCCAGGCTGCCGCTGGCCGTCAGCCGCTGGCCCATGCCATCCCAGTCGTCGAGTATCCGCACCCCCTCGCGCTGCACGGGGATCACGGCATTGACGCCCTGGCCCTCGTCATTGACGGCAAAGACGTTGAAGTAATCCGCATAGGCCGTGCCGGTGGCGTAGTACTTCTTGCCATTCAGCCGGTGGTGTAGTCCCTCGCGCAGCAGGGTCGAGGTGCTGATGCCGGCGCGGGCCGTGCCCAGCTCGGTAAAGGCGCCGCCAAACAGCTTGCCCTGCAAGGCCCAGGCGTTCTGGCGCTGGGCCAGCGGGGAGGGCTTGGTGTCCAGCCGCAGCAGCTCGGTGGTGTTGAAGTGGGTGCGCAGCGCATGCGCCACGTTGGAATCGGCAGCGGCCAGGGTGCTGACCACCTCGACCACATCGGCCACCGATCCACCCGGTCCGCCCTGTTCACGGCCAATGCGCAGGCCGCCGAGGCCCGATGCGCGAAGCAGGTCAAACGCCGCCCAGGGCGGCTCGCGCAGCAGCTCGCGCTGTGCAGCGCCTTGGCCGATATCGGCCGCCAGCTGGGGCAGGCGGGCCAGCAGGTCATCGCGGCTGGGGCGGCTGGAGCGCAGGGGGGGAACAGAGGCATTCATGGCGGTGGACCTGGTGGGTTTAAGCGGCCGCTGGTGTGGAGGCCGGGGCAGCCGCGACATAGGGCACACGGCCTTCGACCGGGTGGCCGGGGTCGGTAAAGCCCAAGGTGGAAGGGTGGCCGGCGGCCACCAGGCGGTTGACCAGGGCCTCGTCATCAGCGGTGAACTGGTAATCGAGCGCGCGGATATAGCCGTCCCATTGCTCGGGCGTGCGCGGGCCGGCGATGGCGGCAGTCACCAGGCGGTTGTTCAGCACCCAGGCCAGCGCAAAGTCCACCGGGCTGATGCCGCGCTCGTCGGTATGCCGCTTGATCTCGGCGGCAATGTCGATGGACTCGGGGCGCCATTCGGTCTCCAGCATGCGCTTGTCCAGCCGCGCGGCGCGCGAGCCGGGCTCGGCCGCTTCCACACTCGGGTACTTGGCGGTCAGCACGCCCCGGGCCAGCGGGCTGTACGAGACCACGCCCAGGCCGTAGGCGGCGGCAGCAGGCAGCTGCTCGGCCTCGGCCGTGCGGTTGACGATGTTGTAGAGCGGCTGGCTGGCGATGGGGCGGTCGATGCCTTCGGCGTCGGCCAGGTGCGCCACCTCGGCAATGCGCCAACCGCGAAAGTTGGACAGCCCGAAATAGCGCAGCTTGCCCGCGCGCACCAGGTCGCCAATGGCGCGCACTGCCTCGCCCAGCGGCGCGTCGAAATCGGCGCGGTGAAAGTACAGCAGGTCGATGTAGTCGGTACCCAGGCGGCGCAGGCTGTTGTCGACCGATTCGATGATCCATTTGCGCGAGGTGCCGCGCCGGTTCGGGCCCTCGCCCAGCGGGTTGCCGAACTTGGTGGCCAGCACCCAGTCATGGCGGTCCTTGGCCAGCGCGCGGCCCACCACCTGCTCGGTCACGCCCTTTTGGTAGACGTCGGCCGTGTCGATGAAGTTGATGCCCTGGGACTTGGCCGTGGCGATGATGGCGTGCGCGGTCTGCTCATCGGTCGGGCCGCCGAACATCATGGTGCCCAGGGCGAGGCGAGAAACCTTGAGGCCGCTGCGGCCGAGATAACGGTAGGTCATGGCAATGGAGAAAACAAAGGGTTAGTGGACAAAAGAGATGACGGAGGTCTGCGTGTCAGCGGTCTGCGGAGCCTGCGGATGGTGGCAGGCCACCAGGTGGCCGTTGCCGCTGTCGCTGAGCAGTGGCTCCTGCGTGGTGCACAGCGCGGTGGCGCGCGGGCAGCGCGGATGAAAGCGGCAGCCGCTGGGCAGGTTCTGCGGGCTGGGCAGGTCGCCGCCCAACGGGGCGGCCTGGCGGTGCCGGCTCGGGTCCGGTACCGCATCGAGCAGCGCCTGGGTGTAGGGGTGGCGCGGAGCGCTCCACAGGCTGCGGCGGTCGGCACTCTCGACGATGCGGCCCAGGTACATCACCAGCACCCGGTCGGCAAAGTACTGCACGACCGACAGGTCATGCGAGATGAACAGGTAGGACAGGCCAAACTCGCGCTTCATCTCGACCAGCAGGTTCAGGATCTGGGCCTGGATCGACAGGTCCAGCGCCGAGACCGGCTCGTCGCAGACCACCAGATCGGGCTGCAGCATCAGCGCGCGGGCAATGCCCAGGCGCTGGCGCTGGCCGCCCGAAAACTCATGCGGGTAACGGCCCAGCGCACTGCGCGGCAGGCCCACGCGGTCGAGCAGGCGCTCCACCTGGCGGCGGCGCTGGGCACGGTCGCCCAGGCCATGCACCTGCAGCGGCGTCTCCAGAATGCTGCCGATGCTGTGGCGCGGGTTGAGTGATGCGAACGGGTCCTGGAAGATCATCTGCATGCGCTTGCGCAGGCTGCGCAAGCGCGCGCCTTGCAGCGGCAGGATGTCCTCGCCGTCCAGCGCCACCTGGCCGGCCGTCGGTGTCTCCAGCCGCAGCAGGCTGCGGCCCAAGGTGGATTTGCCGCAGCCCGATTCGCCGACCAGGCCGACGGTCTCGCCCTTGGCAATGCTGAACGACACTCCATCGACGGCGCGCAGCACGCCCTTGGGCAGTTTGAAATGGGTCTGAAGATCGCTGACAGTCAGCAGGCTCATGGCAGTCCTAGGCAAGGTGGGCGCTGCGTGCAGACGCAGGCAGGGTGATGGGGCAGGCGCTGAGGCGTTGCGGGCCTGCTGCTTGCAAGGGCGGCACAACGCTGTGGCAATAGGCCTGGGCGCGCGGGCAGCGCGGAGCAAAGGCGCAGCCGGCCTGGCCGATGGCCGAGGTGATGCTGCCGCGAATCTCGGTCAGCGGGCCATCGAGGTAGTGCGCGCCGGGCTGCAGCCGGGGCGATGCCGCCAGCAGGCCCTGGGTGTAGGGGTGCAGGGGCTCGTCAAACAGCGGGCCGGGGCGGGCCTGCTCCACCTCGCGGCCGGCATACATCACCACCACGCGGTCGGCCCATTGCGACACCACGCCCAGATCGTGGGTGATCAGGATCAGGCCCATCGACAGCTCCTTGCGCAGCCGGTCGAGCAGGTCCAGCACCTGGGCCTGGATGGTCACATCCAGCGCGGTGGTGGGCTCGTCGGCGATCAGCAGGCGCGGGCGGCAGGCAATGGCCATGGCAATCATCACGCGCTGGCGCATGCCGCCCGAGAGCTGGTGCGGAAAGTCATCGACCCGGCGCTGCGGATCGGGGATGCGCACGGTATCGAGCAGCTCGATGGCGCGCAGCCGAGCCGCCTTGGCACTCAAGCCCTCGTGCTGGCGCAGCACCTCGGCGATCTGCCAACCGATGGTGTAGACCGGGTTCAGCGAGGTCATCGGCTCCTGGAAGATCATGCCGATTTCGCGCCCGCGCAGCTGGCGCATCGCGCGCTCATCGAGCGCCAGCAGGTCCTGGCCGTTGAAGCGGATCTCGCCCTGCGCAATGCGGGCCGCGCGCGGCAGCAGGCGCATCAGCGCGAGGGCGGTGAGTGATTTGCCCGAGCCCGATTCACCGACGATCGCCAAGGTCTCGCCCGCCTGCACGCTGAAGCTCAGCCCACGCACCGGATCGAGTTGCGGAAAACGGATGCTCAGCCCGCGCACATCCAGCAAAGAGGTTTCGGACATTCAGCGCTCCTGCGACAGACGGGGGTTGAGGGCATCGTTCAAGCCATCACCAATCAGGTTGAAAGCCAGCACGGCAAACACGATGGCCAGGCCCGGTGCGGCCGTCAGGTACCAGGCGGTGCGCAGCAGGTCCCGCCCCATGCCGATCATGCTGCCCCAGCTGACCACATTCGGGTCGCCCATGCCCATGAAGGACAGCGCCGATTCCAGCAGGATGGCCGAGGCCACCATCACCGACGAGGTGACGATGATGGGCGGCAGCGCATTGGGCAGCATCTCGCGCAGGATGATGCGGCTGTGCGAGTAACCCAGCGCGCGGGCGGCCAGCACAAACTCCTTGTGGCGCAGCGCGCGGAACTCGGCCCGCACCAGGCGCGCCACCGTGGGCCAGGTCACCAGGCCAATCGCCACGACGATGGTGCTGATCGCCGGCTGGGCAATCGCCACCAGCACCACCAGCAAGATAAAGCTGGGAATCGTCTGGAACAGCACCACCACGCGCTGCAGCAGGTCATCGACCCAGCCGCCAAAGTAGCCGCTAACGGCGCCAATGCCAATGCCCAGGCTCAGCCCGATCAACGTGGCCGACACGCCCACCAGCAGCGACACGCGCGCGCCATGGGCAATGCCGGCAGCCACATCACGGCCCATCGAGTCGGTGCCCAGCAGGTAGGCGGCATCCTGGCCGGGCCAGAGAAAGGGCTGGGCCACCATGTCCAGCGGATCACCGGGAAAGAGCCAGGGCGCGGTCAGCGCCAGCAGCAGCACGGCCAGCAAGAAGCCGCAGCCCAGCATGGCCGTGGGATTGCGCAGGAACACGCGCAGCGCGCGGTAGCCCTGGCTGCCACTGCCGGCGTTGGCAGCACTGGTGCTGGTGCGCACCGCGTCGGGCGCATGCAGATTGGGCCAGGGCGCGGCATCGGGCTCGGCGTTGCTGGTGCTGCTGTGCGCCGCCTGTGCGGCCGCCAGCGGGTGGGTGGCGGCCGGGGGGATCGGCAGCGCCTGGGAAGAGGAAGACAAAGACATCAGCGCACCTCGATTCGGGGATCCAGCCAGGCATGCAGCAGATCGACCAGCACATTGGCGGCGATCACCAGCAGGGAAGAGAGAAACAGCACACCCATCAGCACGCTGAAATCGCGGCTCAGTACGGCCTCGAAGGCCAGGCGCCCCAGGCCCGGCCAGCTGTAGACGGTCTCGACCACCACCGCGCCGCCGAGCATGCCGCCCAGGTGCATGCCGGCCATCGTGGTCA
The DNA here is from genome assembly GCF_964277875.1 of uncultured Comamonas sp. Classification (NCBI taxonomy): domain Bacteria; kingdom Pseudomonadati; phylum Pseudomonadota; class Betaproteobacteria; order Burkholderiales; family Comamonadaceae; genus Comamonas; species uncultured Comamonas sp. The sequence goes on along the minus strand of NZ_CAXYJV010000034.1, from coordinate 35,691 downwards.
CCGGCAGCAGCGCATTGCGCAGCACATGGCGCACGGTGATGCGCCAGGGCGAGAGGCCCTTGGCCGCGGCGGTGCGCACAAAGTCCTGCGACTGCACCTCCAGCATCGCTGCGCGGGTCAGGCGCGCATAGATCGCTACATAGAAGAGGGCGAGCGACGTGGCAGGCAGCACCATGTAGCGCAGCTGGTCGAGCACGGCGGCCACGCCACTCAGCTGCGAGCCGATGCTGGCCGAGCCGCCGCTGGGCAGCCAGCCGAGCTTGACCGAGAACAGCACGATCAGCATCAGCCCGGTCCAGAAGCCCGGCACCGAATAGAACAGCAGCGACAGCACCGACAGCAGGCGGTCCGGCAGGCGGCCGGCAAAGTAGGCCATCGCCGTGCCCAGCGCAATGCCCAAGGTCAGCGCAATCGCCAGCGCCAGGCCCATCAGCAGCAAGGTGCTGGGCAGGCGCTGGCCGATCAGCTCCATCACCGGCATGTTGTAGCGCGGCGAAAAACCCAGGCTGAAATGCGCCAGGTTGCCCAGGTAGGCCTGCAGCTGCTCCAGCACGCTCAGATCCAGCCCAAAGCGTGAGCGCAGCGCCGCCAGGGTCTCGGCCGTGGCCGCGCCGGATTCGCCGGCCATCACATCGGCCGCATCACCGGGTGTGAGCTGCAGCAGCAGAAAGTTCAAAATCGCTACGCCCAGCACCGTGGGTACTGCATATTTGGCATTGAACCAGAGCGATCGCAATAAACGGGGGAGGGTATTCATGCGCATTATTGATCGGGGGTGACCCTGTGCATGATAGGAGCGTTCCTGCCTTATCTCCGGTATTTGCAGCATGCCATTTCATATATCAAAAGGTGCAAACTAAATAACAAATATCGGTATCTGATTTTTATTGGTTGGTGGCCGCTCGCCAAAGTTTTTCAAGCGGATGTGAACCCAAAAGCGCATATTTTGTTTGCTTGGCAGCACATACTTGAAAGCTATAAGCGGTGGCAAGGGGCTGCGCTGTACGTTGGCACTGTGCTTTGGTGGGGATTTGCATGCCAGCGTTGATGGCTGATTTTTAAATATGCAAATGCAAAATCGGCGCAAGAACACGCTGGTGATTCATGGGATTATTCAAGCCAATGCGGACGGTGAAATCCCCGGTTTACCTCTTTGCCGGTTTTCCGTCCTTTGTCGTGAAACCCCCTGGCCGCTCCATGAACTCTGCAATACCCCTGGATACGCTCGCTGATCGAGAGACATTCGCCTCGCCGCTGGATTTTCCGGACAGCCCCCTGTCGCAGGCCTTTGCGCAGCCCATTTTGCTGGGCCTGTTTCTGCCGATCCAGGCGGGCGGCTGGAGTGCCTCGACCCTGCCGCGCAGCACCGACTGGCGCTTTGACTACAACAAGGACCTGGTGCTGAAGGCGGAAGACCTGGGGTTCGATCTGGTGTTTGCGCTGTCGCAGTGGCTGCCCAAGGGCGGCTATGGCGGGGTGTTCAACGGGGATGCGCTGGATTCGTTTGCCACCACGGCGGCGCTGACCTCGGTCACCCGGCGCATCATGCTGATCTCGACCATCCATGTGCTCTACGGCCCGCTGCACCCGCTGCACCTGGCCAAGTGGGGTGCCACCTTGGACCATATCTCGGGCGGGCGCTGGGGCATCAATATCGTCACCGGCCACCGCGAGGTGGAGCACAAGATGTTTGGCTGGGACCAGATCGAGCATGACCGGCGCTATGACCTGGCCTCGGAGTTCATCGAGGTCGTGCAGCGCCTGTGGTCCTATGACGAGAACTACTCGTTCGAAGGCATCTCGCCGTGGAAGCTGGGGGGCGGCTTTGTCAGCCCCAAGCCGCGCTTTGGCCGGCCTGCGCTGGTCAACGCCACCGGCTCGGATGCGGGCATTGCCTTTGCGGCCCGGCATTCGGACCTGGTCTTCATTACCAGCCCCGGCGCATCGGACTTCGCCCGTGCCATCGAGGTGCTGCCCGCCCATGCGGCCCGCGTCAAGCAAGAGGCGCGCAATGCCGGCCGCAATGTGCGCACCTTGCTCAACCCGATGGTCATCAGCCGCGGCACCGAGGCGGAGACCTGGGCCTACCACGATGCCATCGTGGCCCACCAGGACCAGCGCACCCCGGACGGCTTCAGCAGCTTAAAGAGCGATGCCCATGCCTGGCGCGGCCGCACGGCGCTTGATGCCCCCAAGCGCCGCGCCATCGGCGGCAACATCGAAGTGATCGGTACGCCCGAGCAGGTGGTCGAGCAGTTTGTCCAACTCAAGCGCGCCGGTATCGATGGGCTGCAGCTGAGCTTTTTTGACTTCAAGCCCGACCTGGAATTTTTTGGCGACCGCATTCTGCCGCTGATGAAGCAAGCCGGTCTGCGCTTCTAAGCACTGCGCGCCGCAGTTATCCACAGACTTTCTCCGTCTCTCCCGTTTTTCTTTGCGCTTTTTGCGTGTTATCTGCGCTTTGACTGCGCCTTCTCTCCTGGACCATTGCCCATGCGAACTCTCTACAAAAACCTGGCCTGGGGCCTGCTGACCGCCAGCACATTCGGCGCGGCCTATGCCCAGGCACCCGCCACGCCCGTCAAGGGCGGCACGGTCACCTCCGTCGTCGCGCAGGAGCCGACCTCGCTGGTGTCCTTTCTCGATACCAAGACCGACAACCGCGATGTCAGCGCCAAGATCACCGAAGGCCTGCTGCGCTATGACGCCAAGTTCCAGCCCCAGCCGCTGCTGGCCACGTCCTGGACGGTCAGCCCCGATGGTCTGCAGTACCGCTTCAAGCTGCGCGAGGGCGTCAAGTTCCATGATGGGCGCGACTTCAGCTCGGCCGATGTGCGCTACTCGTTCCTGACCCAGAAAAAGCTGGGCCCGCGTGGCCGCATCACCTTGCAGAACCTGGAGCGGGTCGATACGCCCGACGCACACACGGCGGTGCTGGTGCTGTCCAAGCCTGCGCCGTTTCTGCTCAAGTCGCTGTCGTCGGCAGAGCTGCCGATCGTGCCGGCGCACCGCTATGGCGATGGCGACCCGCTGGGCAGCCCCAACGCCAATGCGCCGGTCGGTACGGGCCCCTTTATCTTTGAGCAATGGGTGCGCGGCAGCCATGTGATCCTCAAGCGCAACCCGAACTACTGGCGCCCCGGTGTGCCCCATGTGGACCGGGTGGTGATCCGCTTTGTGCGTGACCCGGCCGCGATCTCGGCGGCCATCGAAACGGGTGAGGCCGATGTGGCGCAGAACCTGGCCCTGGCCGACCTGGGCCGCTTGCTGCAAAAGCCCAACCTCAAGCTCGATGCCAGCTATGACGCGTTCCTGAACAATGCGTCGTTCCTGGAGTTCAACGTCGAGAACCCGGTGCTGGCCAAGCCCGAGGTGCGCCATGCGATTGCCCATGCGGTCGACCGCAACTTCATCGTCAACAACGTCTACTACAAGCAGGCCGAGCTGGTGAACTCGCCCGTCCCCAAGGTGCTGGGCGCCTATTACGACGACAGCCAGTTCAACTACGGCTTTGATGTGGCCCGCGCCAACCAGCTGCTCGATGCCGCCGGCTACCCGCGCCAGGCCAACGGCCAGCGCTTTGCGCTCAAGCTCACCTACATCCCCGGCGCGCAGTTCAAGCAGACGTCCGAGTACCTGCGCTCGGCGCTGAACCGTGTGGGCATCAAGGTGGACATTCTGGATGGTGACCTGCCCACCTTCCTCAAGCGTGCCTATACCGCGCGCGAGTTTGACCTGAACCTCAACGGCCTGGGCCGCTTGTTTGATCCATCGGTGGGCGTGCAGCGCATCTACTGGTCCGATGGCATCAAGAACCCGCTGATCTGGATCAATGCCTCGCACTACAACAACCCGCAGGTGGACAACCTGTTCCGCCAAGCTGCTGTCGAGGTGGACGAGGCCAAGCGTGCCGCGCAGTTCCGCGAGATCCAGCAGATTGTGGGCCGTGATCTGCCGGTCTACCCGATCGCGACCGTGCCGTCTGCGCTGCGGGTACACAGCACGCGGGTGCATGGGCTCAACAACAGCATTGACCTGACGTCTGGAGACTTTTCTGACCTGTGGCTGGAGGCTAGCAAATGACGACGACCATCGACTTTCCCAACGAAACCACCCTCAGTGAGAGCGCGGCAGCGGCCCAGGGCGTCGCCGCCAGCCTGGCCTTTGCCAGCGCCCGTGAGCAGCTGCAGGCACTGGCCGATGGCCGCGTCAGCGCGGTCGAGCTGCTGGAGCAGGCGCTGGCCCGCATCGAGCGCCATGATGGCGAGCTCAATGCGATCCCGGTGCGGGCGATCGAACAAGCCCGGCGCGATGCCCAGGCGGCCGATGCCGCCTTGCAGCGGGGCGAGCGCAAGCCGCTGCTGGGCCTGCCGATCACCGTGAAGGAGAACTTTGATGTTGCGGGCCTGCCCACCACCGTGGGCAACCCGGACTACCGCAGCAATATCGCCCGGCAGGATGCGCCTGCGGTGGCGGCGTTGCGGGCGGCTGGCGCGGTCCTGATCGGCAAGAGCAATGTGCCGCTGGCGCTGAGCGATCTGCAAAGCTACAACGCCGTCTACGGCAGCAGCAACAACCCCTGGGATCTGCAGCGCACGCCCGGTGGCTCGTCGGGCGGCAGCGCAGCGGCCGTGGCCGCCGGCTTTGTGGCGCTGGAGCTGGGCACGGACATTGGCGGCTCGGTGCGCATTCCCGCCCACTTCAACGGCGTGTTTGGCCACAAGACCAGCTATGGGCTGATCTCGATGCGCGGCACCGGCGCGCCGCAAGGACGCTTTGCCGCGCGTGACCTGTCGGTGGCCGGGCCACTGGCGCGCAGTGCGCTGGACCTGGAGCTGGCGCTGGCGCAACTGCTCAACCTCGATCCGCTGCAGGCCAAGGGCTGGCAGGCGAGCCTGCCACCGCCGCGCCACCAGCGGCTGCAGGATTTTCGGGTGCTGGTGCTGGGCGCCTGGCCGGGCCAGGAGGCGAGCCTGTCGGAGCAGCTGGTGATTGCCAGGGTCGTCAGCGCCTTGCAAGCGCAAGGCGTGCAGACCACGCAGTGGCGCGATCTGCCTCCTGCGCAGCGCCCCGACCTGAGTGAGCAGCACCGCACCTACCGCAGCCTTCTGGGCTCGTCCGTCGCCCATGGGGCGCCGCTGACCGAAGCGCAGCAGCAGCGCCTGGCCGAGCTGGAGCCCGATGACCGCAGCGCCGAGGCCGCGTTGCTGCGCGCGCCCAGCCTGCCCCATGCCACCTGGCTGCAGGACAACGAGCACCGCCATGCGCTGAGCCACCAGTGGGAGCAGCTGTTCAAGGACTATGACGTGGTGCTGACCCCTGTGGCGCCCACCCCGGCCTTTGCGCACCAGCAGCAAGGCCACAAGGAAGAGCGCCGCTTTCCGGTGGCCTATGCCGATGGGGTGCGCCACATCGGCTTTCGCGAGCTGTTTTACTGGGCCGGCTTGCCAGTGCTGCCGGGCCTGCCTGCGACCAGTTTCCCGGTCGGGCTCGATGATGACGGGCTGCCCATCAGCGCCCAGGTGGTCGGCCCCTATCTGGAAGACCGCACGACCATTGCCTTTGCCCATGCCTGGGAGCAGGCCCAGGGCGGCTTTGTGGTGCCGCCCCGCTATGCGCAGGGGGATGCATGAGCGCCGTGCTGCAAGCGCTGCAGCAGCCCCTGGATACGGCCAGCCCCAGCCCGGCCTTGGACGAGGCCCGCTTGCTGGCCCGCGCGCAGGCGCTGATCGGCGAGCTGGCCGCACTGGCCGAGGCGCATGACGCCAGCGGCGCGGCGCCAGCCCCCCAGTTTGCGCTGCTGCACCAGGCCGACCTGCTGCGGCTGACCATTGCGCGCGAGGCCGGTGGCCATGGCGCGGGCCTGGCCAGCGCCCGTGCGGTGGTCGGGGCCATTGCCCAGGGCGACCCGGCGGTGGCCCTGATTTTGGCGATGCACTACAGCAACCATGCGGCCATTGCCCGCTCGCAGCGCGCAGCGCAGGGCGAGTGGCCGGCAGCGCTGGCGGACGAGCTGATAGCGGCCAGCCTGCAAGGCCCGGCATTGCTCAACGCCGCCCAGGTGGAGCCGGAGCTGGGCTCGCCCTCGCACGGCGGCCTGCCGGCGGCGCGGGCCAGGCGCGTGGCCGGTGGCTGGCAGTTGAGCGGCCACAAGGTCTATGTGACCGGCGGGCCGCTGTTGGCCTGGATCAGCGTGCTGGCCGTGACCGACGAGCCCGAGCCGCGCCTGGGCAGCTTTGTGCTGCCCCGAGATACGCCCGGTGCCCGCTTGCTGGACACCTGGAACCCCATGGGCATGCGCGCCACCGTCAGCCAGGACCTGGTGCTCGACGGCGCCTGGGTGCCCGACCACCATGCGGTTGGCCTGCGCCCGGCCAGCCTGGGCCTGCAGCGCGAGGCCCATGGCATTGCCTGGTACTTCAGCCTGGTGGCCACCGTCTATGACTGCGCGGCGCGCTCGGCGCGCGATTGGCTGGGTGCGTTTTTGAACCAGCGCCGCCCCAGCGCACTGGGCGGTGCCAACCTGGCATCGCTCACCACCGTGCAGGAAAAGTTTGGCGAGATCGAGGTGCTGCTGCAGACCAGCGACTGGCTGCTGGACAGCCATGCCCGCGCCTACGACAGCGGCACCGCGCCCGATGGCCTGGTGGCCGTGGCCAAGCATGTGGCGGTGGAAAACGCGCTGCGCGTGGCACAGCTGGCGCTGGAGCTGGCCGGCAACCACGGCCTGGCGCGGCGCAATCCGCTGGAGCGCCATCTGCGCAATGTGCTGTGCAGCCAGATCCATTCGCCGTCCAACAGCCTGATCCGCAGCAACACCGGCCGTGCAGCCTTGCAAATGCGGCAGGCCGCTGTCTGAGCGCCGCCCTGTTTTTACCCTTGGTACCTCGCATGTCTACTGATTCCGATTTCTCGCTCGCCACGCGCCGCCGCTTCATGCTGGCCGCTGCGGCCTCCGGCCTGGGCACGGCAGTCCCCAGCCTGGCCTGGGCGCAGGACAAGCCGCAAAAAGGCGGCACCTTGAACCTGCTGCTCTTCCCCGAGCCGCCGACCTTGACGACGATTGCGCACACGGCGGGCTCGTCGGTGACGATCTCGGGCAAGGTCACCGAGGGGCTGCTGACCTATGACTTCAACCTCAACCCGCAGCCGCAGCTGGCTGTGGCCTGGACCATCAGCCCCGATGGGTTGGTCTACCGCTTCCAGCTGCGCCAGGGCGTCAAATGGCATGACGGCAAGCCCTTCACTTCGGCCGATGTGGTGCATTCGATTGGCCTGCTTAAAGAGTTCCACCCCCGGGGCCGCGCCACCTTTGCCGGCGTGGCCGAGGTGCAGGCCCCCGACGCGCACACGGTGGTACTGCAACTGAGCCGCCCCATCCCGTACCTGATCACGGCACTTGCGGCCTCGGAGTCGCCGATCGTGCCCAAGCACCTCTATGCCAGCGGCCGGGCCGATACCAACCCGGCCAACAATGCGCCGGTGGGCACGGGCCCCTTCGTGTTCAAGGAATGGGTGCGCGGCAGCCATGTGATCTACGAGCGCAACCCGCATTACTGGGATGGCGACAAGCCCTATATCGACCGGCTGGTGGTGCGCTTTATCCCCGACGCCGCCGCGCGCACGGCAGCCATCGAGAGCGGCCAGGTGCAGATTGCACCCAGCTCGCCGGTGCCCTTTGCCGAGGTGGAGCGCCTGCGCGCCAAGCCGGGCCTGCAGTTCGAGACCCGGGGCTATGAATACATCAACAGCGTCTACCGGCTGGAGTTCAACCTGGAGAGCGAGCCGCTCAAGGACCTGCGCGTGCGCCAGGCCATTGCCCATGCGCTGCAGCGCGAGAACCTGCTCAAGGTCGCCTGGTACGGCCAGGGCAGGCTGACCACCGGGCCGGTGCACCCGGCGCTGAAGAAGTTCTATGTGCCCGATCTGCCGGTGCTGCCCTATGACCTGAAGCGCGCCGAAAAGCTGCTGGATGATGCGGGCCTGACGCGTGGCAAGGCCGGCGGCCAGTGGCGTGCGCGGCTGAACCTGACCCCCATCCCCAACGAGGGCGGCCAGCGCACTGGCGACTTCCTCAAGCAGGCGCTGGGCCGTATCGGCATCGACGTGCAGATCAACAGCCAGGACTTTGCCACCTACATCAAGCGCATCTACACCGACCGCGCCTTTGACCTGCATGTGAGCGCGATGAGCAACACCTTTGACCCGACGGTGGGCATCCAGCGGCTGTACTGGTCCAAGAGCTTCCAGCGCGGACTGCCGTTCTCCAACGGCGCGCATTACGCCAGCCCCGAGGTGGACCGCCTGCTGGAATCCGCCGCCGTCGAGATGAACGAGGCCCAGCGCATCCGCGAGGTGGCCGAGTTCCAGAAGCACATCGCCACCGACCTGCCCGACATCACCTTGGTCGCCCCCGACATCTACACGATTGCCGACAAGCGCGTGCGCAACCACACCGTGGGCGCGGACGGCGTGGCCGGCAACCTGGCCGGCGTCTGGCTGGCCGCGTCCTGATCCATCTGCCTCGGAGAAACCGATGACAAGCCCTTCCGAAACATCGAACGTACCAGGTCAACAACCGAGCTCCCTCTGGTACACCCGCTGCCCGGTGCCATCGCCACTGGGCATTGCCGCGCAGCAAGGCTGGCTGCAAGAGGCCTTTGTGGCGCTGGGCATTGGGGTGGAGTCCATCTTTGACTCCAAGGACCGCAAGGTGCGCGAGAGCCATTTCGACCACAGCCTGCCCTGGTCCTTCCGCCAGGGCGGCAACATTCCGCCGATCTGGGCACGGGCCAAGGGCCGCGATACGCGCCTGGTCGCCATCACCTGGACCGACGAGTTCCAGGCGCTGGTGACCTTGCCGGGCCGGGGCATCGGCAAGCCCGAGGACCTGGCCGGCAAGCGCTTTGGCGTGCCCAGCCGGGTCAATGACCTGATCGACTTCCACCGCGCGACTGCCCTCAAGGGCCTGGTTTCGGGCCTGTCGCTGGTGGGCCTGCAGCACAGCGATGTGCAGCTGGTCGATCTGGTGATCGAGGAATCGGTGATCCAGCAGCATGGCACGCCCAGCCTGTTTGGCCTGCGCCGCCGCCACCCGTATTTCCGCGAGGCTGATGCCCTCGTGCGTGGCGAGGTCGATGCCATCTTTGTCAAAGGCGCCGAGGGCCTCTTGGTGGCCAACCTGATTGGCGCGCAGCTGGTCAGCGAGTTTGGCCGCCACCCCGATCCGCGCGTGCGCATCAACAATGGCACACCACGCACCTTGACGGTGGACGCCGCGCTGGCCGAGCAGCGCCCGGACCTGGTTCTGGAGTTGCTGCGTGTGGTGCAGCGCGCCGGCCGTTGGGCCGAGGCCCATCCCGACGAGACCTTGCGCTTTGTCGCCCGCGAGATCGCCACCAGCGAAGAGGCCATCCTGGCCTCCAACGGCGCAGACCTGCACCATCACCTGGGCATCAGCCTGGAGCCGGAGCTGGTCGATGCGATCGGCTACTTCAAGGACTTCTTGCTGGAGTGGGGCTTTTTGCCGGCCGATTTCTCGGTCGCCGACTGGGTGGATGCCCGGCCGCTGAACCGCCTGCTGGCCGAGGGTGCGGCGCCGCAAACCGCCGCCGAGCCCGAGGCGCTGCGGGCATGAGTGCGAACCCGCATCCCCGCGTGCTGGTCTGCGGCGCCAGCGGGCGCCTGGGCCAGCTGCTGGTGCCGCGCCTGCTGGCCCGGCAGGCACGGCCAAGAGTATTCGTGCGCCAAGCCGCCACTGCGCAGGCGCTGTGGGGCGATACCGTCGAGGTAGCGCAGGGCAGTTTTGAGGATGCTGCGGCCTTGGGCCAGTCCCTCGTCGGCATTGACCGGCTGTTCCTGCTCTCTCCGATCACACCGACGCTGGCCGAGCAGCAACTACGCGTGGTCGAAGCTGCGCGCGCTGCCGGTGTGCAGCACATCGTCAAACTCTCCGGCTCAGACTGGACCATTGACCCACCCGGCCGTTCGCTGTCCGGCGATGCCCATGGCCGCATCGAACAGGGCTTGCTAGCCAGTGGCATCTCCCATGTTGTGCTGCGCCCCAATGCCTGGATGCAGGTAGGCCTGTCGCGCATCGCGGCTGATCTGCGCAGTGGCGATGTGCTCCGCTCCCAGCACCTGGGCGCTGGCGTCTCCTACCTTGATGCCCGCGACATCGCCGATGTGGCTGTTGAAGCGCTGCTGAACCCTGAAGCTGCCCAGCAGCGCCTGGGCGCCTCCGGCCGCTGGGTGCTGACCGGCAGCCAGGCACTGCGCCCGCAAAAACTGGCCGAGATCGCATCGCGCTTGCTGGGCCGGCCGATCACCGCCGCCGCGCCTGTGGCCGCCCCCGCCGCCGACCCCTTTATCGCGCAGGTGCATGGCGAGTTTTTTGCGCTGATGCGCGCGGGCCATGCGGCTGCGCTGACGGCCACGGTGCGGCAGGTGCTGGGGCGCGAGCCGCGGACGGTGGAGGGGTTTTTGGCGGAAGAGCTCGGGGCTTTGGCGGTGGCGGCTTGAGGGGGCAGGCAGCGGGCCAGCAGTGTCTGGTGGTCCTGAAAGCCCGGCCATCGGTTGGAGGGATGCCCATTGTTGGGGCGCAGCTCCGTCAGCGGGCTTCTTCACCGGTGGTGCAGACATGCGTGGCTTTGGCGCGGCCTGGTCAGTTGACCATCGCCAGGCAGGCCTTCGAGCAAGCCCTGCAAGCCTCTGCACATCGCACGCAATGGTCATGCGGGTGATGGGCGCACTCGTTCGCGCAAGCGAGGCAGACCTCGCTGCATAGCCTGCAGAAGTGTTTCGCCATTTCGCTGTTGCGCGCCATGGCACCCACAGCGAGCGAGCAGATGGCTGCGCAATCGGCATCCAGCGCAATGCAGCGTGCCATCATTTTGGGATCGTCCTCTTGGAGGCAGCCTGCAAAGCATTCGTTGCATGCAATCACGCAGGCGTTGCATGCGTCAATACAGGCCTGATAAGGGTTGGTGGTGGTCATCAGCGTCTCCTGTTGCAAAACCATGTTTTACGCCTTGCGCGCGGCTGAGGCTGTAGGAATGACGCGTTCATTCCTCTGCATCCAGGGTGGCCTGCGGCTGTCCTGCAGTGAACCGTTGTAGGACGCGGGATCGATAGCCACGGGTCCTTAGCACTCCTGTACCCGATTCCAGGCGGTCATTCGGCCTACGTCAGTTTCCGGTCGCAGCTGAGAGGCCCAGCACCTGGCTTACCCGCAGACTGGTGACAATCATTGCTCGAAGCTGGCAGGAGGTTCCGTACTTTCAACGGAATGAATCCAAAACGCTTTCAGCGGCGTATAGCGCACATGCCCATTTCTTCCAAACTCTCCACCCCTATGAGCCGCCGCCTAGGCCTTATCAGCATTGGTTCCGCCATCGCAGCCCTGGTCTCCGGCTGTTCGGGTGCCCAGGTTCTGGACCACCTGGTGGCCCATGACACCTACCACGGCCCCACGGGCGTACCCTATGGGCCCGATCCACGGCATCTGCTGGATGTGTACCAGCCACAGGCCAGCACGGTGCCCGGCCCTGCACCGGTGGTGCTCTTTTTTTACGGCGGCAACTGGACCAGCGGCGAGCGGGCCGAGTACCGGTTCGTCGGCGAGGCGCTGGCTGCGAACGGCATCATCGCGGTGGTGGCCGACTACCGGCTGAGCCCCCAGGTGCAGTACGACGGCTTTCTGGGCGATTGCGCGTTGGCGCTGCAGTGGACCTTGGCCCATGCCGCCAGCCTGGGGGGCGACCCGGCGCGGGTGATGGTGATGGGCCATTCGGCCGGGGCTTACAACGCCGCGATGTTGGCACTGGACCCGCGCTGGCTCGCGCCTTTGGGCCTGGCACCGGATCGCCTTGCGGGCTGGATAGGTCTGGCCGGGCCCTACGACTTTTTGCCGCTGGTGGACCCCCAGGTTCAGGTGGCTTTTAACTGGCCGCACACCCCGGCCGATTCCCAGCCGATCTTCTATGCCGAGGCCAAGGCCCCCCGCACTTTGCTGCTGGCCGCACGCAACGACAAGATCGTTGATACGCAGCGCAACACCGTCGGCCTGGCGAACCGGTTGCGGGCGGCCGGTACCAATGTGGATATGCGGATCTTTGACCGGCTCAGCCACGTGACGACGGTTGCCGCGCTGGCCCGGCCGCTGGACTGGCTGGCACCGGTTCTGCCGACGGTGGTGGACTTTGTACGCGGGGATCCGAAAACGGCGCCATGACCGATAAAGGGAGCGCTGCCGTGGCCAGATGGCCTCGGCGTCAAGCCTGCTTTGCAGCTGGTGCCCAGGTGGATCTCTCGTGGCGGGAGTCGCATGGCGACGGGCTGGCGGCGCTAAGATCGTGGTTTTGGCCAGAACCGGCCTTCCGCCACCACCGCACAACGGTGCCAGCCAGCGCTGCTGTCAACCGCTTCCATGCATCACCTCTACACCCACCCGCACCAGGGCGCGTTTGGCCATGTCCTTGCCAAGTTGTTCAATTCGCGCCGCTTTGCCACGTACCGGCGAGCGGCGATGTCTCGCCTGCCCTTCATGACCTTGGACAGCGATGTGGTGGACGTGGTCTACATGAACTGGCTGGTGGACGAAGCCCTGGCAGCACCCTTTGCCCCGCCGGGCGCGCGCCTCTGGTCTCACCAGGGCCGCACTCCGCTCACGGTGCTGACCTATCGGCATGGCCATTTTGGTCCCCGTTGGATGGGCCCCTTGAGGCGCTTGATGCCTTCGCCGCTGCAGAGCAACTGGCGCCTGTACCTCGCAGAGCCGCTGTTTGATGCGCCGCCCATTCCCACCGTCGCCTTTGTCTACAACACGATGGACAGCCTCGCCTATGTGGCCGGGACGCGCCTGTTCAGTGATGCCTTGCCATCCCATTGGCCAGCCCGTTTCGATTTCCGCGTGACTCCCGATGAGGCCATCATCGGCATCGCGCCTGGCGACGGCAGCGCGCCAAGATTGGCGGCGAGGGCGACCAGGGCGGCGAGGGCGGGGGAGGCCGTTTTGCCGCCCCCCTGGTCCGGGATGTTCCATAGCTGGCCGGATGCGATCGTGCGCCTGGCCTCCCAGGATGCCGCTGTGGTGGAGGTGCCGATGGCGGAGGGCGCCCCTGCGAGGTCGGCCTTGGCGACGATTGCATTGCCGGTGGATGCCGCCTCGGTGGAGCCCTTGCTGCTGGATACGCACACCCTGGACTGTCCTTTGCTGCAGAGGCTCGATGCGGACCCCGAGGCCCTCTGTTTTCTGCTGCCCAGCGTGCGCTTCTCTGCCTTGTCCGAACGGCTTTTGCGTGCTCCTGCCTGAGGCGGGCCCGCTGCAACAGCGTTGTTAGCCCATCAAAAATGGGGGCTTGACGCAAACCAACCAACTAGTAGAATGGCTCATCTTTGAATGCGCTAGCTGCCCACCCGATGACTGTTGAACTCTCCCCCCGCGCCACTGAATTGGCAGAACACGCCCGGCAACTGCTGGCCGCCGGCGGCTACAACGGTTTCAGCTATGCGGATCTCTCTAACAAGGTGGGCATCGGCAAGGCCAGCATCCACCACCATTTCCCCAGCAAGGCGGACTTGGTGTTGACAGTGGTGCAACGCCACCGGCAGCAATCCGCTGCGGGCTTGGCAGCGATGCAGCAGCATATCGGCGACGATCCACAGGCCCAATTGAGCGCTTATGTAGATTACTGGGCGCGCTGCATACGCGATGGTTCATCGACGATGTGCATCTGCGCGATGCTGGCCGCTGAGGCGCCGATGATTCCGCCGGAAATAGCAGCGGAAGTGCGTGGCTATTTCCAGGAGCTGAGCGAGTGGCTGGCAGCGGTGATCACGCAAGGCCAGGCCAAGGCGCAGTTCAAGCCAGAAGCGAATGCGCCGGTAGAAGCGCTCACATTGATGTCCACCGTGCACGGCGCGATGCTGACGGCGCGCGCCTTGGGTGACCCTGAAGCTTTCCAGACGATTGTGCGCGCTGCGATACATCGGCTGGCCGTGTAAAGAATGGCCCGCTCAGCCAGGGAGGCGGGCCCTCTATTTTTTGCCCTGCAAACCAATCAACTAGTCGGTTGTTTTAAGAAAGTCCACCCTATGCCACATCCCATCTCGACCCTTGGCGCGGTACATACCGCCATCAGTGTGCTGCCGCTCGCTGCCGGCTTGTACAGCTTTATCCGCTACCGCGCGATTGAGCCGGCCAGGCGCTCGGGTCAGCTGTACCTGGTCAGCATGCTGCTGTCCGTGCTGACCGCTTTCGGCCTGTCCAGCACCGGAGGCTTCAATGCCGGCCATGCCCTGGGCATTCTGGCGCTGCTGGTGATCGGTGGGTCGTTGCTCATCCGGCAGCTGCCGCTGTTCCCGCGCCTGGTTCCCTATCTGTCGCAGTTCGGCTTTTCGTTCAGCTTCTTTCTGCTGTTGGTACCGGCCATCGGCGAAACCTTGACGCGTCTGCCAGTTGCCCATCCGTTGGCCACCGGCCCTGAGTCGCCTTTGGTGCGCGGCACCTTGCTCGCCTGGTTGGCGATTTTTGTGGTCGGCTCCGCATTGCAAATGTGGTGGCTGCGCTCGCAGCGCAAGCGCTGAATAGGCAAAACCGGTTGTCTTCCGGCGGACAAGAGGTGGTGCAGAGGGTCCGCAACAGTGCGTTTGGAATTGCCGCGCTTCTCGGGTACCAGCCGGTAAACACCGCCTTTGGCTGACAGACAACGCCCCCGCCTGGTGCTGCAATAGTTGCCGACTCATCCAATTCAGCGGCCCTATGAACGTTCAGCGACTGCTCCAATGGGTAGAAGTCTTCCGTTCAACCTGGGGCCCGAGGGCCTGAAAGTGGAAGCAATGACGCAATCGCATGGCAAACCCATCGCTAGAAACATAACGGTAGCGATCCTGGTCCTGGTGACCTTGTTTTTGGTGGGGGGCGGGGGATGGCTGATCGCGCTCGGTGGCTCGGCCTACTACCTGGCGGCAGGCGTGGTGCTGGCCGTCATCACCTGGTTGTATGCGCGTGACCGCGTCGCAAGCCTGTGGTTGTATGCCGTGCTGCTGTTCGCGACGATCGCATGGGGCATCTGGGAGTCGGGGACCGATTTCTGGGCGCTGACGCCGCGGCTGGATATCTGGTTTGTGCTGGGCCTGTGGCTGGTGCTGCCCTGGGCGAGCCGGCGGCTGCTGCCCAGCGCGGGTGCGAAATCGCTGCTGTCTGTGGGACTGGTGGCGGTGCTTGCGGTGCTGGGCCTGAGCTGGTTCAACGATCCGCAAGAAGTCAATGGCAGCCTGGCGCGCGCGCCGTCGGCCCAGAAAACGCCGGTGGCGGGCGTGGCCGATGCCGACTGGCCGGCCTATGGACGCACCCAGGCAGGGGTGCGCTACTCGCCGCTGGCGCAGATCAACGACAGCAACGTGAACAAGCTCCAGCTGGCCTGGAAGTACCAGACGGGTGACTTCAAGGGCGAAGACGACTCGGGCGAAACTACGGCAGAGCTGACGCCGATCAAGGTGGGCAACCGTATGTTCATCTGCACGACGCACCAGTTCCTCGATGCCCTCGACCCGGCAACGGGCAAGCGCCTGTGGCGCTTTGATCCGCAGCTAAAGGCCGACCGGACCTTCCAGCATCTGACTTGCCGAGGCGTGTCCTACTACGACAGCGCCAACGTCGAGGCCAACAGCGCCAGCGTGCAGAAGAACCTGACCCAGGCCTCTGCCGAGTGCCCCCGCAAGGTGATCCTGCCGGTGAACGATGGGCGCCTGTTTGCGGTGAACCCGGACACCGGCAAGCCTTGCAGCGACTTTGGCAACCAGGGCCAGGTGGATCTGCAGGCCAATATGCCCTTTCCTTACCGGGGCGGCTACAACCCCACATCGCCCCCGGTGGTGACGGGCTCGACGATCGTGATTGGCGGCTCGATCACCGACAACCTGTCCAACGCGGAACCTTCTGGCGTGATTCGCGGTTATGACGTCAACACCGGCGCGCTGCGCTGGGTGTTCGATACCGGTGCTGAGGACCCGAACCAGATGCCCGGCGAGAAAGGCGAGTTCGTGCACAACTCCCCCAATGCCTGGGCGCCGTTGGCCTATGACGCCCAGACCGACATCGTCTACGCGCCGACGGGCGTCGGGACGCCCGATATCTGGGGCGGCGACCGGACCCCATTGAAGGAGCGCTATGCCAACTCGATGCTGGCCCTGGATGCCAGCACCGGCAAGCTGGTCTGGCACTTCCAGACCACCCACCATGATCTCTGGGACATGGATGTGCCAGCGCAGCCCTCGCTGGTCGACCTCAAGCGCCAGGACGGTACAACGGTGCCTGCCATTTATGTGTTGACCAAGACCGGGCAGCTGTTTGTGCTCAATCGGACGAATGGCGAAGCGATCCTTCCGGTGACTGAAAAGCCGGTGCCGCAAAGCGTCAAGCGCGGCCCGCAAACCCATGGAGAACACTATGCGCCGACGCAGCCGTTCTCGCCGTTGAACATGGGGCCGCATGAGAATCTGACGGACCGGAACATGTGGGGCGCCACGATGTTCGACCAGCTGATGTGCCGGGTGATCTTCCACCGCCTCAATTACGAAGGTATCTATACGCCGCCGTCGGAAAATGGCACCTTGGTGTTTCCGGGCAACCTTGGCGTATTCGAGTGGGGAGGCATGGCGGTGGACAGCGACCGCCAGATCGCGTTCATGAACCCGCTGGGTCTGCCCTTTGTGTCGCGCCTGATCCCTGCGGACCCGAACCGTCCGCGCACTGAAAAGGGCGCAGGCACCGAGCAGGGCGTGCAGCCTATGTATGGCACGCCGTATGGGGTGGAGCTCAATGCCTTCTTGTCGCCGCTGGGCCTGCCCTGCAAGGAACCTGCATGGATGACGGTCGCGGGTGTGGATCTGGCGACGCATGAAGTCGTGTGGCGCAAGCGTGTGGGCACCATCCGCGACAGCCTGCCCAAGCTGATGGAGCTGCCGCCGATCAAGGCCGGTGTGCCGGGTTTGGGTGGCCTGATCTCCACCGGCGGCAACCTGATGTTCATCGGCGCGACCCAGGACAACTACCTGCGCGCGTTCAACGCCAGCAATGGCGAACTGCTCTGGCAGGCACGCCTGCCCGCTGGCGGCCAGGCCACGCCGATGACCTACGACATCGGCGGCAAGCAGTATGTGGTCATCATGGCCGGCGGGCATGGCTCGTTCGGCACCAAGCTGGGTGATTCGCTGATGGCCTATGCGTTGCCGGATTGAGTGGAAGACGAAGGGCTAGCGGGCGCTGCTGCACCAGCGGCACCGCTTTCGCAGAGGCACCCTGGGTCTTTGCAAGAATTGTTACGATTCGCCTACCCGGCCATCCTTGGCCGGGTTTTTGCCGTCTCGCTTGGCCGTTTATGAATTCCTCGTCCCCCTCCTATGTCATTGGTATCGATCTGGGCACCAGCCACACGGTGGTGGCCTATGCACCACTGACGGCGGCGGGGGACGAGATTGCGCTGCTGACCATTCCCCAGCGCAGCAGTGCGGGCGAGGTACAGGCGCAGACCCTGCTGCCCTCGGTGCGCTACCAGGCGGCTGCGGGGGAGTTGGGTGATGCCTGGCAACAGCCCTGGCCGCCGCAAGGCGCGAGCGATGAAGCGCCGGCGGTAGTGGGACGCTGGGCCCGTGACCTGGGCACCGCTGTGCCCAGCCGCCTGGTAGCCAGCGCCAAAAGCTGGCTGTCGCACCCGGGGGTGGACCGCAGCGCGGCCATCCTGCCCTGGGGCGCCGGTGACGAGGTCGCCAAGATATCGCCGCTGGCAGCATCGGCCTCCTACCTGGCGCATGTGAAGGCTGCCTGGGAGCAGGCCCATCCGCAGGCGCCACTGAGCGCGCAGATCGTTGTGCTGACGGTGCCCGCCTCGTTTGATGAGGGCGCGCGCGCGCTGACTGTGGAGGCCGCTCAACGGGCCGGCCTGCCGCAGGTGCATTTGCTCGAAGAGCCCAAGGCCGCTTTCCACGACTGGCTGGTACTGCAGGGCGAGCAGCTGGCTGCGCGGCTCGCCGACAGCCGGCTGGTGCTGGTGGTGGATGTGGGCGGAGGCACCACCGACCTGACCCTGATCCAGGTCGAGCCCGCCGCCGATGGCGGCCTGCCGAGCCTGACACGCACTGCCGTGGGCGAGCACCTGATGCTGGGCGGCGACAACATGGATCTGGCGCTGGCCCACCAGCTGGAGCCCCAGTTTGCGCCCGAGGGCCAGCGCCTGCCGGCGGCCCGCTTTGCGCAGCTGGTGCAGCGCTGCCGCATCGCCAAGGAGCAGTTGCTGGCGGCTGATGCGCCCGAGCAGGTGGCGGTGACCCTGCTGGGCGGCGGCAGCCGCCTGCTGGCCCAAAGCAAGACGGCCAGCCTGAGCCGCGCCCAGGTGCAGCAATGGGTGGTTGAAGGCTTCTTACCGCTGGCCGAGCGCAGCGCGGTGCCCAGCAAACGCCAGGGCGCCTTGCGCGGCTTTGGCCTGCCCTACCCGGCTGATGCGGCCATCACCCGGCATCTGGCGCAGTTTCTGGCGCAGCATGCGGGCAACGGCGGGGCGCAGGCGCTGCCCGATACCGTCTTGCTCAATGGCGGCGTGTTCCATGCGCATGCGGTGGTGGAGCGGCTGACGCAGCAGCTCAGCGCCTGGCGCGGCACGCCAGTGCGCGTGCTGCACAACCCGCACCCCGACTGGGCCGTGGCCCGGGGCGCGGCCGCCTATGGCCTGACCCGTTTTGCGCCCGAGACTGAGCCCGCCGCAGCGCTACCCGCAACCACCGATGCAGCAGCACCGCCTGTGGCCCCCCTGCGCAGCCGCTTGCCGCAGATTGGGGGCGGATCGGCGCGCAGCTACTGGCTGCTGCTGCCCGGTGCCAAGGGCGCAGCACCCCAGGGCCTGTGCCTGCTGCCGCGCGGCACGCAGGAAGGGGTGCGCATGGTGTTATCGGGCCGGCGCTTTGCGCTCAAGCTGGGCCAGGCGGTGCGCTTTGACCTGCTGGCCAACAGCTTGCCCAGCCAGCCGGCCCAGGCCGGGCAGCTGGCGCCGTTGCAGGGCGATGGTTGGGTGGAGCTGCCGCCGCTGGCCACCGTGCTGCCCGCGCCCGAGGGCCAGCACCAGGCCCAGATCGAGGTGCAGCTGCAGGCCAGCATGACTGAAGTCGGCACCCTGGAGGTGCGCTGCATGGCGGTCGATGACCCGAGCCAATCCTGGCTGCTGCCGCTCAGCCTGCGCGGCACGGTGCAGGCTGCGGATGAAAGCGTGGCCACCGCTGACAGCGCCGGCGAGGCGCATGCCAGCGCTCGCCGGGAGCAGGCGATTGCGCAGATCGACCGTATTTTTGGCAACCAGGCGCAGGCGGTGGACGCCAAGGAAGTACGCCAGCTGCGCCAGGTGCTGGAGCGGCTGCTGGGCCCGCGCAACAGCTGGGATCTGGCACTGCTGCGCGCGATGTTTGATGCGCTGCTGGCGCGTGCCAAGCGCCGCCGCCGCACGCCCGAGCATGAGCGCGCTTGGCTGAACCTGGCCGGCTGGTGCCTGCGCCCGGGCCTGGGTGCGCAGCTCGATGCCTGGCGGGTGGAGCAGGTCTGGGCGCTGTACCCGCAAGGCCTGGGCCATGGCAAGGAGCCGGGCAACTGGACCGAATGGTGGGTGTTCTGGCGCCGCGTGGCTGCCGGCCTGAACGAAGCGCAGCAGATGGAGCTGCTCGAAGATGTGGCCGGCCACATGCAAAAGGCGGTGCAGCAAACCGCCCGCAAGCGCGCCGATGGCAGTGGCGGCAAAAGCAGCCATGGCAGCTATGACGACATGCTGCGCCTGTTTGCCGCGATGGAGGCCGTGCCTTGGCAGTACCGCCAGGAGATGGGCCAGTGGATGCTGCAGCGCCTGAAGCGCGAGGGCGAAACCGTGCAGACCTGGTGGGCCATTGGCCGCCTGGCCGCCCGCCAGCCGATGGCCGCCAATGCCCACCTCGTCATGCCCCCCGACGCCGCCCAGGAGTTTGTGCAGGCCACGCTGGCCCAGGACTGGCGCCGCAACGAGACCGCCATGTTTGCAGCGCTGCAGATGGCGCGCATGACCGGCGACCGCGCCCGTGACCTGCCCGATGCGCTGCGCAGCGCGGTGCTGGAGAAGATGCGCAGCAGCGGCGCACCCGAGCGCTGGATCGCGATGGTGAGCCAGGTGGTGGAGATGGATGCCGAAGACCAGCAGCGCAGCCTGGGCGACAGCCTGCCGCCGGGTCTGGCGTTGCTGTAAGCGCCTGTTCAAGCGCTCATCACGCCGCGGCCGTGGCTTGGAACAGGCCTTTCGCCCCGTGTTTGGGCGCTGCCCTCTGCTGCAATCGCGACGGGTGGCGGCGCCCGTCGCGGCATTGTGGCCACCGGCCAGTGCAACAATGGCGGCTGCGCCGCGCGGAACTGCGGGCGCGGTGCCACTTTCAGGAGATATTGCAATGATGTTTGACACGACCCCCTCTTCAGCTTGCTTGCCGCGCCGTGCTGCGCTGGCTGCGGCACTGGCCGCCGTGCTGGCGGGCGGCGTGCTACCCCAGGCCTGGGCACAAGGGAGTACCGCTAGCAGTACGGCCAACTGGCCGAACAAGCCCATCACCTTTGTCGTGCCCCAGGCCCCCGGCGGTGCCAATGATGTGATTGCCCGCGCCGTCGCACAGGGCCTGGGCCAGTCGCTCGGGCAGCCGGTGATTGTGGAGAACCGGGCAGGGGCCAATGGCAATGTGGGCACCAGCCAGGTGGCGCGCAGCGCGGCCGATGGCTACACCTTTCTGGTGACGGCGCAGAGCGCTTACACGATCAACCCGGCGCTCTACAGCTCGGTGCCTTTTGACCCGATCAAGGACTTCACGCCGGTGATGCAGCTGGCCGTGGCGCCGTATCTGCTGGTGGTGAACCCGAACTTCCCGGCCAAGAACCTGGATGAGCTGGTGGCCTATGCCAAGCAGCACCCGGGCAAGGTCGAGTACGCATCGGCCGGCAATGGCACCTTGAACCATTTGCTAGGCGAGATGCTGAAAAAGCAAAAGGGCGTGGACCTGCTGCATGTGCCTTACAAGGGCGCCTCGGCCGCTGCCACCGATGTGGTCGCCGGCCAGCTGCCGATGACCTTTGGCAGCTTTCCTGGTGTGATGCCCTTTGTCACCAGCGGCAAGCTGCGCGTTTTGGGCGTGGCCTCGGACAAGCCAACCCAGCTGGCGCCTGAGATCCCGCCGCTGGGCAAGGGCCTGGCCGTCACCAGCTGGTACGGCCTGTTTGCACCAGCCGGCACGCCCGATACCGTCGTCGTGCGCCTGCATGCCGCGATCACCAAGGTGCTGGCGACGCCGGTGATGGCCGAGCGCCTGAAGACCCTGGGCGCCGAATCGGTGGTGTCGACCCCGCAAAGCTTCAAGGCCAGCCTGCCAGCCGAGCTGGCCTACTGGAAGCAGGTGGTGCAGGACTCGGGAGCGCACATTGATTGATACCCAAGACGCCGCACTGCTGGACGCCTGCAGGCAATTGCCCGTCGTCGGCCTGCTGCCGGCGGGCCCGCGCAATGCCATCACCGATGTGGCTGGCCTGCGCCTGGGGCATTGCACGGTGGCCGATGGCGATCTGCAGACCGGGGTCACGGTGCTGATCCCGCCGGTGGACAACCCCTTCCTGCACAAGCTGCCCGCCGGCCTGGCGGTGATCAACGGCTTTGGCAAGAGTGCCGGCCTGGTGCAGCTGGCCGAGCTGGGCCAGATCGAAACCCCGATTGCGCTGACCAATACCTTTGGCGTCTCTGCCGTGGTGCAGGCGCAGATTGCGCAGTGTATTGCGGCCAACCCTGAATGCGGCCGCAGCCTGCCCACCGTGAATGCGCTGGTGCTGGAATGCAATGATGGCTACCTGAGCGATATCCAGCGCATGGCCATGGGCCCGGCGCACTACCAGGCGGCGCTGGACAGCGCTTCGCCCGACGTGGTGCAGGGCGCGGTGGGTGCGGGCCGGGGCATGTCGGCCTTCCAGCTCAAGGGCGGCATCGGCAGCGCATCGCGCCAGGTGGTGGTGGGCGAGCAGCGCTATACCGTGGGTGCGCTGGTGCTGGCCAATATGGGCAAGCTGGCCGATCTGCGCTGGGGCGGCCAGGCGCCGGGTGCAGCGCTGGAGCGACGGCTGCAGGCCAAGCTGGCCGCTGGCGCAGTGGCAGGTGCCGAAGTAGGCGATGGTGTGGACAAGGGCAGCATCATCATGCTGCTGGCCACCGATGCGCCGCTGGACAGCCGCCAGCTCAGCCGCCTGGCGCGGCGTGCCGCCGCCGGCCTGGCCAACACCGGCTCCTGTTACGGCCATGGCAGCGGCGATATCGCGCTGGCGTTCTCGACGGCCTACACCCTGCCCGCCGATGCGGCCACGCCGATGCCGGCGCTGGCGATGCTGCATGAGGCGCAGCTGGACCCGCTGTTCCGCGCGGCGGCCGATGCGGTGGAGCAATCCATTTTGAATGCGCTGTGGCATGCCCAGAGCGTGCAAGGGCGGGACGGCCACCAGCGCTGGGGGCTGCAAGAACTCTGCAAGGACTGAAGCGATGAAAGTACTGATTTCTGTCGATATCGAAGGCGTGGCCGGTGTCTACCACCCCGAGCAGGTGCGCGCGGGCAACCCGGAGTACGAGCGCGCGCGCCGCCTGATGGCCCAGGAAGCCAATGCTGCTGTCGAAGGCGCTTTTGCCGCTGGCGCGGAGGAGGTCTATGTCAACGACTCGCATGGCGGCTTTCGCAACATGCCGCCCGATCTGCTCGATGCGCGCGCCCAGGTCATCCAGGGCAAGCCGCGCTACCTGAGCATGGTGGCGGGCGTGGAGCTGGGGGTGGATGCGGTCTGCATGGTCGGCTACCACTCGCGCGCGCAGGGCCGGGGCATCCTGGCCCACACCATCAACAGCTTTGCGTTTGCCAGCATCCACATCAACGGGCAGGAGGCCAGTGAGGCCAGCATTTATGGCGCGTTGGCAGGCGCCTATGGCGCGCCGGTGGTGATGCTGGCCGGCGACGATGTGCTGCGCGAGGAGAACCAGGCGATCTTCCCGCATGCGGTGTTTGTGCAGACCAAGCGCGCCACGGGCCAGGGCAGCGGCATCAGCCTCTCGCCCGAGCAGGCGCAGCAGGCGATCCGCGCCGGGGTGGAGCAGGGCCTGGCCGGCCGCGCGCGCTGCCAGCCGCTGCCAACGGCGAGCCCGGTGCAGGTGCAGATTGCCGCGACCTCGCCGGGCATGGCCGATCTGTTCTGCCAGTGGCCGGCCCTGGAGCGGGTCGATGGCCGCACGGTGCGCTTCAGCGCGCCGGATATCGAATCGGCCGTGCGCATGACCAATTGCCTGTCAGCCATGTCCAGCATGCTGCGCTGAGCGGCCTGTAGCCATGCTCCGGCGGGCATGGCATGAAACCTGCTGGTTAGAGCGCTCAACATCGTTGGTGCGCGTTTATGAAGTCTTCCCTGCATTTTCTGGTCGCTGCCCGCCAGCATGAGATGGCTGCGCTGGAACAGCTGGGCAAGGCCTGCTCGCTGGTGGTGGCCATGTCCTCGCTGGTGCATGCGCTGCAAAAGGAGCGCGGGCTGTCGAACATGGTGCTGGCCAGCGGCGGCGCGCAGGGCGCCGAGCTGCTGGCGCCCCAGCGGCTGCTGGCGGATGCACAGATCGCCAATGTGCGCGATGAGCTCGATCGCCTGGGCCCGCACCCCTCGGGCGGCAGCGGCGCGCGGCTGTGCAATGCCATTGCCTATACCTTGCAAGGCGTGGCGGCCCTGCCTGCGCTGCGCGCCCAGGTGCAGGCCGGCGGGCTGACACCGGCGGTCTGCACCGATGCCTTTGCGCGCCTGATTGCCGGCTGCCTGGCCGTGGTGTTTGAGGCGGCCGACAGCGCCAACGAGCCCGAGATTTCGCGCATGCTGGTGGCCCTGTTCCACCTGATGCAGGGCAAGGAGCTGGCCGGGCAGGAGCGCGCCTGTGGCACCAGCGCCTTTGCCTCGGGCCAGCTGCAGCCCGGCGCCCGGGCGCAGTGGCTGCACCTGATCGAATCGCAGGAACGCTGCTTTGAGGTGTTTGCCAGCCTGGCCAGCGCCCGCGTGCTGCTGCTGTGGCAGGCCCATGTGGCCGGCGATACCGATATGGCGGCGGTGGAGCGCATGCGCCGCGTGGCCCACACCGCCACCGGCGCCAGCCTGAACCGCAGCTGGAGCGCCGACTGGTTTGCCGCCTGCAGCCACCGGCTCGATGCCTTGCATGGCGTGGAGACCTTGGTGGCGCAGGAGCTGCAGGTGCTGTGCCTGCACAAGCTGCAGGCCCAGGAGCAAGCGCTGGCGGCCTTGCAGGCGCTGTCGCCGGGCGCCGAAGGAGGCACAGGGGCCGCAGAGGGCGGCATGGCCTTTTTTGAGGCCTCGGCGCCGCCCGATGCCTGGTCGCTGGATGCCGTGGGCGCACCGGCGCTGGGGCGGGATATCTTGTCACTGGTGCAGCAGCAAGCGCAGCGGCTTCAGACCATGCAGAGCCAGATCCACGAGGCCCGCACTGCCTTGCATGAACGCAAGACCCTGGAGCGCGCCAAGGGCCTGCTGATGGCCCAGCACCAGCTCAGCGAGAGCGATGCCTACCAGCTGCTGCGCCAGACGGCGATGAACCAGAACAAGCGCATGCAGGAGGTGGCCGAGGCGGTGCTGGCGATGGCGGCCTTGGTGCCCACCGTGCCTGGAGCGCCTGCCACGCCTGCCGCCCCCGAGCGGCGCTGATCCGGGCCGCTACCAACAATCCTGCGCACCAAAGCATGGCAGCCACCGTGCAACCCACTGCTGCAATGCACCATTGCAGGGACGGTGGAGGGCATTCCGTGCTGGCAGCGGTCCGCACGCCAGAGAGAAGCACCGCATTTTTTAAATTGGCATGGAAAATGCATTGATCTCTTCAACCAGGCCAAAGGCGGCCTGTTTCCGGTAATCGCGAGTTATTTCGGGACAACGGCGTCCCTTTCCTGATGGTGCAAGCCATCAGCGGAAGGACGCCGTTTTTTGTTTTTGGAACATGCAACGCTTTCGATGGAGTCCGACCAGAATGACGACACGCCCCACCACTGATACCGCCCCGGCGGCCGAGGCCTCGCCCGCTCCGTCGGCCCAGGCCGGCCGCCGCCAGTTTCTGCGCCATGGCGCCCGGGCAACGGCCGCAGCCTTTGTCTACAGCGCGCTGGGCCACCAGGGGGTCTGGGCCGCTGGCTCGGATGCGCCCGAGAAAAAAGAGGTCAACATCGGCTTTATCCCGTTGACCGACTGCGCCAGCGTGGTGATGGCCTCGGTGCTGGGGCTGGACCAGAAGTACGGCGTCAAGATCATGCCCAGCAAGGAAGCCAGCTGGGCCGGCGTGCGCGACAAGCTGACCAATGGCGACCTGGACATGGCCCATGTGCTCTATGGCCTGGTCTACGGCGTGCAGCTGGGTGTGGGCAGCCCGCAAAAGGACATGGCGGTGCTGATGACGCTCAACCGCAATGGCCAGGCGATCACCCTGTCCAAAAAACTGGCCGACAAGGGCGCGGTGGATGCTGCCTCGCTCGCCAAGCTGATGGCCGCCGAGAAGCGCGAATACACCTTTGCGCAGACCTTCCCGACGGGGACCCATGCGATGTGGCTCTACTACTGGCTGGCCAGCGCGGGCATCCACCCGCTCAAGGATGCCAAGGTGATCACCGTGCCGCCGCCGCAGATGGTGGCCAATATGCGGGTGGGCAATATGGATGGCTTTTGCGTGGGCGAGCCCTGGGGCCACCGCGCGATCATGGATGGCATCGGCATCACGGCCGTCACCACCCAGGACATCTGGCGCGACCACCCGGAAAAGGTGCTGGGCTGCACGCAGGACTTTGTCAGCCGCAACCCCAACACCGCACGCGCTGTCACCATGGCCATCCTGGAGGCGGGCCGCTGGATCGATGCCAGCCTGCAGAACAAGCAGAAGATGGCCGAGACCATCGCCGGCAAGGCCTATGTGAACACCAGCGTGGATGCGATCAACCAGCGCATTCTGGGCCGCTACCAGAATGGCATGGGCAAGACCTGGGACGACCCCAACCACATGAAGTTCTTTGCCGACGGCGATGCCAGCTACCCCTACCTGTCCGATGGCATGTGGTTCCTCACCCAGCACAAGCGCTGGGGTTTGCTGAAGAACCACCCCGACTACCTGGCCGTCGCGAAAAAGATCAACCAGACCGCGCTGTACAAGGAAGCGGCCACGCAGCTGAAGATGGCCGTGCCCAAGTCGGACATGCGCAGCAGCGCGCTGATCGACGGCAAGGTCTGGGATGGATCGGACCCCGCCAAGTACGCCGACAGCTTTGCGATCAAAGCCTGATAAGGAGCACCCCATGCCAGTTGCACTGCGAGAGAGTGTGTCGCCCTTGCCGACATCGGCCCCGGCCGAGCGCAAGGTCTTGTCCATCCATGAGCACATGGCGCGCAGCCTGCCCACCGCTGGGGCGGCTGCGGCGGCCGAGCCATCAGCGCCATCCGCGCCGGCTGCTGCGGCCCCGCGCGATCTGGCCGCCGCCTGGCAGCAGCGCTTTGGCAGCTTGGTGCAAAGCCTGCTGCCACCGGTGCTCGGCTTTGGCCTGCTGCTGGTGCTGTGGTCCATCTTCGCCCAGGGCAACCCCGGCATCCCCAGCCCGCAGGAGACCTGGCTGCAGGCGCAGGAGATCTTTCGCGATCCCTTCTACCGCAAGGGCCCCAATGACCAGGGCGTGGGCTGGAATGTGCTGGCCTCGCTGCAGCGGGTAAGCATCGGCTTTGGCCTGGCGGCGCTGGTTGGCATTCCGCTGGGCTTTGTCATCGGCCGCTTTGAGTTTCTCTCGCGCATGTTCAACCCGGTGATCAGCCTGCTGCGCCCGGTCTCGCCGCTGGCCTGGCTGCCGATTGGGCTGCTGGTGTTCAAGGGCGCGAACCCGGCGGCGATCTGGACCATCTTCATCTGCTCGATCTGGCCGATGGTGATCAACACGGCCGTGGGCGTGCAGCGCGTGCCACAGGACTATATGAATGTGGCGCGGGTGCTGAACCTGAGCGAGTGGAAGATTGCCACCACCATCCTCTTTCCCGCCGTGCTGCCCTACATGCTGACGGGCGTGCGCCTGGCCGTGGGCACCGCCTGGCTGGTGATCGTCGCTGCCGAGATGCTGACCGGTGGCGTGGGCATTGGCTTCTGGGTCTGGGACGAGTGGAACAACCTCAACGTCAAGAACATCATCATCGCGATCTTTGTCATTGGCCTGGTCGGCCTGCTGCTGGAATGGGCGCTGATCCGCCTGGCCTCGGCATTCACTTTCGAGGAGGTCAAGGCATGATGCCCAATACGCTCAACATCCCCGCCACGTCCCAGGGCAAGTACATCGAGATCCAGCAGGTGGCGCAAAGCTTCAAGACCGCCAAAGGCCTGTTCCAGGCGCTGCAGGACATCAACCTGGAGATTGCCCAGGGCGAGTTTGTCAGCCTGATCGGCCACTCGGGCTGCGGCAAATCCACCTTGCTGAACCTGATTGCCGGCCTGACCAGCCCCAGCGAAGGCACCTTGCTCTGCGCCAACCGCGAGATCAAGGGCCCCGGGCCGCAGCGGGCCGTCGTGTTCCAGAACCATTCGCTGTTGCCCTGGCTGACCTGCTGGGCCAATGTGCACCTGGCAGTCGAGCGGGTGTTTGGCGGGCGTGAGCGCAAGGCCCAGCTCGCCGCCCGTACCGATGCCGCGCTGGCGCTGGTGGGCCTGACCCACGCGGCGCAAAAGCGCCCTGGCGAGATATCGGGCGGCATGAAGCAGCGCGTGGGCATTGCCCGGGCCTTGTCGATGGAACCCCAGGTGCTGCTGATGGACGAGCCCTTTGGCGCGCTGGATGCCCTGACCCGCGCCAAGCTGCAGGACGAGATGCTGGAGATCGTTGCGCGCACGCGCAGCACCGTGGTGATGGTGACCCATGATGTCGATGAGGCCGTGCTGCTGTCCGACAAGATTGTGATGATGACCAATGGGCCCGCTGCGACGATCGGCGAGGTGCTGACGGTGCCCCTGGCCCGCCCGCGCAACCGGGTGGCCTTGGCCGAGGATGCGCAGTACCAGGCCTGCCGCAAGTCGGTGATTGACTTTCTCTACACCCGCCAGGTGCATGTGGAGAAGGTGGCCTGAGCACTGCCGCGGATGCTGCCCCAGGCGCTCCCCACGGAGCGCCTTTTTTATGCACGCAAATGAGGCAGGGCGGCACCCAAGCAGCACAAAAAATGTGCACAGGCGATGCGCGGCTGCCGGCGCGCGTCGACAGCCAACTTGGTATGGAACTTGCATAGTTGTTGGCGTGGCCATGGCGGCCACCGGGTGGTGGTGCAAAGTGGCGCTGCCGTCCAAAGACAAAGACGTCTAAGCGCGCATGCCTGGCATGCGGCGCCTAGACGTCTTTTTTTTTGTGCTGCCCACGGGAAATGCTATGAAAAAAATCAAGTTGGTCATGGTTGGCAACGGTATGGCGGGTGTGCGTGCGCTCGAAGAGCTGCTGGCCCTGGCCCCGGATTTGTACGAGATAACGGTATTTGGCGCGGAGCCACACCCCAACTACAACCGCATCCTGCTGTCGCCGGTGCTGGCGGGCGAGCAGACCCTGGAGGACATCGTCCTCAACGACTGGAGCTGGTACGAGACGCATGGCGTGCGCCTGCATGCCGGCTGCACGGTGCATGCGGTGGACCGCGCCCGACGCGTGGTGCATGCCCGCAATGCCCAGGGCGAGGCGGTGACGGCCGGCTACGACCGGCTCATTCTGGCCACCGGCTCCAACCCCTTCATGCTACCGATTGCCGGCAAGGAGCTGCAAGGCGTGCTGGCCTACCGCGACATTGCCGATACCCAGGCGATGATCGATGCGGCCAGCAGCTGGCGCCATGCGGTGGTGATTGGTGGCGGCCTGCTGGGGCTGGAGGCGGCCAATGGGCTGATGAAGCGCGGCATGCAGGTAGCGGTAGTGCATGCCGGCGAGTGGCTGATGGAGCGCCAGCTGGATGACCAGGCCGGGCAGCTGCTGAAGAAGTCGCTGATCGAGCGGGGCATGCAGTTTTTCATGCAGGCGCAGACGCAGGAGCTGCTGGGCAATGCCGAAGGCCGGGTGCGTGCGCTGCGCTTTGCCGATGGCCGCGAGATCGAGGCCGACCTGGTGGTGATGGCCGTCGGCATCCGCCCCAACACGGCACTGGCCGAGGCCATGCACCTGCATGTGAGCCGGGGCATTGTCGTCAGCGACACCATGCAGACCATCACCGACCCGCGCATCTATGCGGTGGGCGAGTGCGCCGCGCACCGGGGCATTGCCTACGGCCTGGTGGCACCGCTGTTTGAGCAGGGCAAGGTGCTGGCCAACCACCTGGCCGAGCTGGGCATTGGCCGCTACCAGGGCTCGCTCACCTCGACCAAGCTCAAGGTCACCGGCATCGATCTGTTCTCGGCCGGGGATTTCCAGGGCGGGGAGGGCACCGAGCAGATCGTGCTGAGCGACCCCTACTCAGGCGTGTACAAAAAGCTGGTGATCAAGGAAGACCGGCTGGTGGGCGCCTGCCTGTATGGCGATACGGTCGATGGCAGCTGGTACTTCAAACTGCTGCGCGAAGGCCGCAGCGTGGCCGATATCCGCGACAAGCTGATGTTTGGCGAATCCAACCTGGGCGATGCCGGCCACCAGGGCCAGAACAAGGCCGCCGCGCTGGCGGATGCCGACGAGGTCTGCGGCTGCAATGGCGTCAGCAAGGGCGCCATCTGCAAGGCCATCAAGGACAAGGGCTTGTTCACCCTGGACGAGGTGCGCAAGCACACCAAGGCCAGTGCCAGCTGCGGCTCCTGCACCGGCCTGGTCGAGCAGATCATCATGTTCACCGTCGGTGGGGACTATTCGGCATCGCCCAAGACCAAGCCGATGTGCGGCTGCAGTGAGCATGGCCACCAGGCGGTGCGCGATGCCATCCGTGAGCACCGGCTGCTGACGACCGACAGCGTCTTCCGCTTCATGGAATGGAAGACGCCCAATGGCTGCGCCAGCTGCCGCCCGGCCATCAACTACTACCTGATCAGCACCTGGCCCAAGGAGGCGCGTGACGACCCGCAAAGCCGCTTCATCAACGAGCGCAGCCATGCCAACATCCAAAAGGATGGCACCTACAGCGTGATCCCGCGCATGTGGGGCGGGGAGACCACGGCCGCCGAACTGCGCCGCATTGCCGATGTGGTGGACAAGTACCAGATCCCCACCGTGAAGGTGACCGGCGGCCAGCGCATTGACCTGCTGGGCGTGAAAAAGGAAGACCTGCAAGGCGTGTGGAACGACATAGGCATGCCCTGCGGCCACGCCTATGCCAAGGCGCTGCGCACCGTCAAGACCTGTGTGGGCAGCGAGTGGTGCCGCATGGGCACGCAGGACAGCACGCAGATGGGCAAGGACCTGGAGCGCGCGATGTGGCGCATGTATGCGCCGCACAAGGTGAAATTTGCCGTCAGCGGCTGCCCGCGCAACTGCGCTGAATCAGGCATCAAGGATGTGGGCATCATCGGCGTGGACTCGGGCTGGGAGATGTACATCGCCGGCAACGGCGGCATCAAGACCGAGGTGGCGCACTTTCTCACCAAGCTCAAGACTGCCGAGGAGGTGCTGGAGTACACCGGTGCCTTTATGCAGCTCTACCGGCTGGAGGGCTGGTACCTGGAGCGCACGGTGCACTACGTGAACCGGGTGGGGCTGGACTATGTCAAGCGCCGCATTCTGGACGATGCCGCTGGCCGCCAGGCGCTCTGGGCCCAGCTGCAGCAGGCGCTGGAGGGCGAGCCCGACCCCTGGTTCGAGACCGACAAGGCGGCCGTGGATCTGCGCCAGTTCCAGCCGCTGCCGGTGCTGCCCGCACTGCAGGCTGCGCCTGTGTTGGCGGCCCTGTCCGCCCCCGTACCCGCCACCACCACCGCCGGCGCATGATGCCGCGCCGCCAGGAGACCGACATGAATGAATGGATCACCATCTGCGCCATCGATGAGATTCCGGTGCTGGGCGCCCGCCGCGTGGCCCGCGCCCAGGGGCTGGATGTCGCCGTGTTCCGCACCGCCAGCGGCGAGGTGTTTGCACTGCTCGACCGCTGCCCGCACAAGGGCGGTCCGCTGTCGCAAGGCCTGGTGTTTGGCAGCAGCGTGGCCTGCCCCTTGCACAACTGGACGATTGCGCTGGCCACCGGCCAGGCCGCAGCCCCCGATGAAGGGTGCACCCCGCGCTTTGCGGTGCGGCTGGAAGGCAGCGCGGTGCAGCTGCGCGCCGATGAGCTGGCCCAGCATGCGCTGGAGCAGACCCGGCCGCTGGCGGGACCGGTAGGCCTGGGGCGCTGCGGTTCGGCTGCCTCCAGCTGCAGTTCGTCGCCATCCACCGTGGCCGCCTGATTTCGCCCACCGGACGGAGCCGCCCATGCGAGAGACCCGATCCACCTGCCCCTATTGCGGCGTGGGCTGCGGCGTGATCATCACGTCCGACGGCCAGCAGATCACCGCCGTGCGCGGCGACCCGGCGCACCCGGCCAACCAGGGCAAGCTCTGCACCAAGGGCAGCAGCCTGCACCTGACGGCAGCGCCCGCGCTGGCGCGGCAAAGCCGCTTGCTGCAGCCGATGCAGCGCCTGCAGCGCGGGGCCGCACCCGAGGCCCGCAGCTGGGACACGGCGCTGGACCAGCTGGCCCGCCAGCTGCTGCAAATCCATGCCGACCATGGACCCGATGCGCTGGGCTTTTACCTGAGCGGCCAGCTGCTGACCGAGGACTACTACGTGTTCAACAAGCTGGTCAAAGGCTTGTTAGGCACCAACAACCTGGACACCAACTCGCGCCTGTGCATGAGCAGCGCGGTGGCCGGCTACAAGGCCACCCTGGGGGCGGATGCACCGCCGGCCTGCTATGAGGACATCGACCTGGCCGGCTGCTTGTTCATCAGCGGCAGCAATATGGCCTGGGCGCACCCCATCCTGTTCCGCCGGGTGGAAGAGGCCAAGGCGCGTCATCCCGAGCGCAAGATCATCGTTGTTGACCCGCGCCGCACCGAGACCGCCGAGCTGGCCGATCTGCACCTGGCCCTGCAGCCGGGCAGCGATGTGATGCTCTGCCATGGCCTCTTGCACATCATGCTGGCCCAGGGCTGGGCCGACCCAGCCTTTATCGATGCGCACACCAGTGGCTTTGCGCAACTGCATGCGATCGTGCGTGAGGCGACGCCGGAGCGGGTGGCCCAGGTCTGCGGCCTGGCGCTGGCCGACCTCTACCTGGCCGCACAATGGCTGGCCTGGGGCGGGGCCGATGCGCCGGGTACGAACAGCGAACGCCTGCCCACCCTCAGCCTGTACTGCCAGGGGCTCAACCAAAGCAGCAGCGGCACGGCCAACAATGCGGCGCTGATCAACCTGCACCTGGCCACCGGCCAGATCGGCAAGCCGGGCGCGGGCCCCCTGTCCTTGACCGGCCAGCCCAATGCGATGGGCGGGCGCGAGGTGGGCGGCCTGTCCAACCTGCTCAGCGCCCACCGCGACATGGCCAACCCGCAGCACCGGGCCGAGGTGGCCCAGCTGTGGGGCGTGGAGGCCGTGCCGGCGCTGCCCGGCAAGTCGGCGCTGGAGATGTTTGAGGCGGCGGCCGATGGCCAGATCAAGGCCCTGTGGATTGCCTGCACCAACCCCGCGCAGAGCATGCCCGAGCAAGCCATGGTGCGCCGCGCGCTGGAGCGGGCCGAGCTGGTGGTGGTGCAGGAGGCCTTTGCCCAGACCGAGACGACCGTTTACGCCGACTGGCTGCTGCCCGCCACCACCTGGGGCGAGAAGCTGGGCACGGTCACCAACAGCGAGCGCCGCATATCGCGGGTGCGCGCGGCGGTGGCAGCGCCCGGCCAGGCGCGCCATGACTGGCAGATTGGCGTGCAACTGGCCCAGCGGCTGGAACGCCATCTGCGCCCTGGTAGCCCCAGCCTGTTTGCCTATGACACCGTGCAGGCCGAGCGCGGCTGCGAAGCCATCTGGACGGAGCACCGCGACAGCACGCGCGGGCGCGACCTGGACATCACGGGCCTGAGCTGGGCGCTGCTGGAGGCGCAAGGCCCGCAGCAGTGGCCGCTGCCCAGCGGCGCGGCCCAAGGGCGCCAGCGCCTCTACAGCGATGGCCGGTTTGCCACCGACGATGGCCGCGCCCGTTTTGATGCCCAGGCCTGGAAGCCGGTGGCCGTGCCGCGCGATGCGCACTACCCCTTCAGCCTGAACACCAGCCGCCTGCGCGACCAGTGGCATGGCATGAGCCGCACCGGCCAGCTGGGCCGCCTGTTTGCCCATGCCAGCGAGCCCAGCGTGCAGGCCCACCCGCAGGACATGCGCCGCCTGCAACTGCAGGATGGCGACCTGGTGCAGCTGCACAGCCGCTACGGCAGCCTGGTGCTGCCGGTGCTGGCCGATGCCGGCCTGCAGCCCGCGCAGCTGAACCTGCCGATGCACTGGGGCAGCATGCACTTGAGCGGCAGCACCGTGGACGGCCAGCGCCTGGCGGGCGTGAACGCGCTGACCACACCCGAGCGCTGCCCGCGCTCCAAGCAGCCCGAGCTGAAGCACGTGGCGGTGCAGCTGGAAAAAGCCAGCCTGTCCTGGCAGTGCCTGGGCATGGCCTGGCTCGATGACCGCCAGGTGCTGGCCACGCGCCAGGCGCTGGCCACGTTGTTAGGCGAGTTCGACTTTGGCAGCTGCGTGCTGTTTGGCCGCGCCGTGCCACTGGATGGCGCTGCTGGCCAGGGCCGCAATGGCGTGCAGTTCCGCGCTGCCGCACGCCAGGCGCCGCCGGCGGCCTTGCTGGCGCGTTTGCAGCAGCTGCTGCAGCTCGATGGCCCGCAGACCCTGCGCTATGCCGATGCGCAGCGCCAGTGCAGCCGCGCCATGGCCATGGGCGAGCAAGCGGGCGAGCCGGTGCTGCAGGCCTTCTTGCTCTGCGGCGATGCCAGTGCCGGCCAGTGGCTGGCGCCGGTGCTGCGCGATGAGCAATCGACGCGCAGCTTTGGCCGCCTGCTGCTGTCCTCGGGCAGCCAGGCGCCTGCTGCGTTGCCCACCCGCGCACGCCAGGTCTGCGCCTGCATGAATGTGGACGAGGCCGCCATTGGCGAGGCCCTGGCCCGCATCGACGGCGCGCCGGAGCAGCGCCTGGTAGAGCTCAAAAACACCTTGGGCTGTGGCACACGCTGCGGCTCCTGTATTCCCCAACTCAAGCAGCTGGTGCAGCGCGTGGCCCCGGCCGCGCTGGCCCCTTCTGCCTGATGCTTTTGAAAGGTCTTGCCATGCATGCCATTGCCACCACACCCCTCGCCGCCGGCCGCTGCTACCTGGTGGGCGCCGGCCCCGGCGACCCCGAGCTGCTGACCCTGCGCGCCTGGCGCGCCATCCAGGCCGCCACTTTGCTGTTGGTGGACGACCTGGTCTCCGCCGACATCGTGGCGCTGGCGCCCGCTGCCACCCGCACCATCTATGTGGGCAAGCGTGGCGGCCGGGCCAGCACCTCGCAGGCCTTTATCGAAAAGCTGATGGTGATGGCCGCGCGCCAAGGTGAGACGGTGGTCCGCCTCAAAGGCGGCGACCCTTTCATCTTTGGCCGGGGCGGCGAGGAGGTCGCCCACCTGCAGGCCCAGGGCGTGCAGGTGGAGGTGATCAACGGCATCACCTCGGGCCTGGCCGCGGCCACCAGCCTGGGTGTGCCGCTGACCCACCGCGACTATGCCCATGGTGTTGTCTTTGTGACCGGCCATGCCAAGCCGGGTGGGGCGCCTTTGGATTGGCACCAGTTGGGCGCTACGGCTGAGGCGATGTCGCTCAGCCTGGTGGTGTACATGGGGGTGGGGGCGGCGCCTTTGATTGAGGCTGGTCTGTTGGCTGGTGGCTTGGCGCCGGATACGCCGGTGGCTTTGGTGCAGAACGCTAGTTTGTCTTCTCAGCGGTCGGTGTTGACGTCTTTGTCTTGTTTGGTGAGTTGTTTGCAGGGGAGTGGGTTGGGGAGTCCTTGCATGATGGTCATCGGGAAGGTGGCTGGGTTGGCGGATGCTAGTTTGTTGTGGCAGGGGCTTGTTGAGCCTTTGGAGCGGCAGGCTTGATGGGTTTGTTTCTTTATTGGCACTGTTTACTACTGGCGTAGGGCAGTTGGCCGGGTCTCGCCCCGGCGGGCGAGGTACTTTTCTTGCGCGGCCAAGAAAAGTACCCAAAAGAAGGCCGCCCCTGCTGACTGCGTCCCTTCGCTTCGCTGCGGGCAACCTGTGGTGCTCGGGCATGGGCTGCACCGCGAAACTCACTACGCGCCAAAGGCGCTCCGTTCAAACAGACGCGGTGAGTCAGTTCACGAAGCAGTTGCACTCTGCGGTGCAACTGCCAGCCCATACCCTGTGCTCCTCGGCGCATTCAGAAGGGGTATTGGCAGACGCAGGCCATCGCTGCGCTCGGCGCCTGAAGTTCTTGCTTTTGCGTATGCCTGCGGCGCTGCTTGGTTTTGCTGGCCGGGTCTCGCCCCGGCGGGCGAGGTACTTTTCTTGCTCAGCCAAGAAAAGTACCCAAAAGAAGGCTGCCCCTGCTGACTGCGTCCCTTCGCTTCGCTGCGGGCAACCTGTGGTGCTCGGG